>NZ_JBFRHD010000004.1:0-304859 GCF_052115685.1 Cupriavidus sp. 2KB_3 | reverse complement strand
CGCCAACGGCTGATCAACCGGCTGGATCTGGAACGCGCCATCGCGGGAACGGAATGTCCCACCCTGCTCCCGGCTCAGGCGCCATCGGCCAGCGCCACCGCCTTACGGGCACCCCACAAAAAACATCCCACCCCGCACAAAAAGCACGCTCGGACTGACATTTCTATTTAGCGGAAGCCCCGACCTTTCAGAACCGCCTAGACAATTGATGTTGGCGCCAAATAGTAATGTCACCTTTGCGACGAATAGAGATGTCACCTGAGGCTGCCTCCCCGTACGCTCCGAGTTTCGTCGGGCGCTTTGGGAGGCAGCCATGCACAGACAAGGATTGGTGACCATGAGCATGCGTGAGCTTGATCGGCTCAAAGTCGTCGAAACCGTCGTCCGTGGCGAACTTAAGCCGTGGCGGGCGGCCGAGAAGCTGCAGCTGAGCACGCGGCAAATCGAACGGCTGGCGAACCGCTACCGGCAAGATGGCCCCGTCTCGGCTTGGTATCCCGCAAGCGCGGCAGCACTCCTGGCAACCGGGCGCTGAACCGGGGGCTGGCAGCCCGTGCCTGTACCTGCTCGAGGATTTGCCCGAGCATCGGCGGTTGATCCACCGCTACATCGAGGTGGCCGAGTACCCGGACGGCCGGGTCGAGCTATGGGCCGATGGCGCTGCCCTGCCCTACACCACCTATGACCGGTTCGCCGAAGTCGACCAGGGTGCGATCGTCGACAACAAGTGGCTGGGGCGCACGCTGGCCGTTGCCGCAGAAGTGCAGGCGCAGAGGGATAACCGCCGCTGGGGCGCGCCCTCGCGCACCCTCTCAGGGGATCCGCCGCGGCCCGCCAAGGTGCCGCTAAGCGTGAAGCGGCAACGACAGATCAATAGGCTCGATCTGGGGCGTGCGATTCACCACAATCCCCTTGTCTCCGCATCTGGCGGCCGCCAGACGGATTAGTCACTCGTCGTAGATCCTGAATTTGGCACTCGTATCCGAGACGTGGCCGCGAGAGTGTGGCACACGTGGGTCGTTGCTACCCCCGTTAATGTTGCCGTCGCGGAGCAAATCTGGGGTGCATCACCAAATTCGACAGGACTCAACATACAAGGCGGTGTTATTACGTTCATTCAGTACGGAGCAGATCGAGAAAGCTGGTGCGACGCAATCCTAGATTCTGTAGACGAGCACCACAATAGTTACTCCCAGTATCCGGGCTACTCGATTCTGGAGGTCTATGGAATTCCGCTTTCCGGGGGACTGCAGCCAGTGCTTGTCGAGTTCGGTTTCTCGATTTTTGCGCCGACAGACTATGGTTTTTGTGCGCGCAAGCTCCGATCTACTTAAGAGACAGCAGGGGCGTGGACGTCCGCATTGGGACGCAATGGCTGGCCGCTTTGGGTCGATAGCGGCAGCCCGGATTCACCGCGGCAACCCGTCATGCAACCGGCCCACCCTGCTCCCGCCGCAGGCACAAACGGCCAGCATCAGCGCCTTGCGGGCACCCCCAGGAACGAATCAAGCCTCGCACAAAAAGCACACCCGTACCGACATTTCAAACTAGCCGGCGCCGCGGCTTGCCGCGGGGCTAATCGCCGAGCCGGATCCAGGTGGTTTTCAGGTCCTGGTATTTTTCCAGCGCATGCAGCGACTTGTCGCGCCCGAAGCCGGACTGCTTCACGCCGCCGAATGGCACGGTGATATCGCCGTCCATGTAGCAGTTCACCCACACCAGCCCGCTGCGCAGCTTGCGCGATACGCGGTGCGCACGCGACAGGTCAGACGTCCACAACCCCGCCCCAAGGCCATAGGGCGAATCGTTGGCCATGCGCACCACGTCGTCCTCGGTGTCGAACACGGTCACGGCCAGCACCGGCCCGAAGATTTCCTCGCGTACGATGGTCAGCGCCTGCGACGGGCATTCGAAGATCGTCGGCTGCACGAACCAGCCGCCGCTGCCGCTACGGGCGGCCTGCCCGCCCGCGCGAAGCGTGGCACCCTCCCTGCGGCCCGCCTCGATATACGACATCACGCGATCGAACTGGCGACCATCGACGATCGCGCCCATGGCCGACGCCGGATCGAGCGGATCGCCCGGCTGCATGGCGGCGGCATGCGCCTGCAGCCGCGTCAGCAAGGCCTCGTAGATGCCGCGCTGCACATACAGCCGCGATCCTGCGATACAGATCTCGCCCTGGTTGTTGAAGATGCCTATGGCGGCGGCCAGCGCGGCGCGATCGAGGTCCGGGCAATCGTCGAACACGAGGTGCGGCGACTTGCCGCCGCACTCGAGCCAGACCCGCTTCAGGTTGGACTGCCCGCTGTATTCCATGAAACGCTTGCCGGTTGCCGTCGACCCGGTAAAGGCCAGGCAATCGACGTCGGCATGACGCCCGAGCGCCTGTCCCGCATCCGCGCCCAGCCCCGGCACCACGTTGAACACGCCCGGCGGCACGCCGGCCTGTTCGACCAGCGCGGCAAGGCGGATCGCCGTGAGCGGCGACTGCTCGGCCGGCTTGAGCACCACGCTGTTGCCCGCGGCCAGCGCCGGGGCCACTTTCCAGCTTGCCATCAGCAACGGATAGTTCCAAGGCACCACGGCGGCCACCACGCCAACCGGCTCCCGCGTGATGGTCGCCAGCACGTTGCCGTCGGTCGGCGCGATCTCGTCGTAGACCTTGTCGATGCTTTCCGCGTACCAGGCGTAGGTGCGTGCCGCCTCGGGGATGTCGTAGAGCATCGTGTCCGCGATGGGCTTGCCCATGTCGAGCGTTTCCAGCAAGGCCAGTTCGTCGCGATGCGTATCGATCAGCGCGGCCAGCCGCAGCAAGACCGCCTTGCGGTCGCGGCGCGGCATGTCGCGCCACGTGCCGGCGTCGAAGGCGCGTCGCGCAGCGGCCACCGCGCGGTCCACATCGGCCGCGCCGCAGGCCGGCACGCGCGCCAGCAGCTCGCCGGTGGCCGGATTGATGCAGTCGAATGTCGCGCCATCCGCGGCGTCCGCCCATTGCCCGCCGATATACGCCTGCGCGCCGATCTCTAACGCGGCGGCCTTGGCCTGCCAGTCCCGCAGGGTGCCCAGTGCCTGGATCATGCGTGCTCCTTGCCCGCCTGCGCCAGCATCGCGCCCAGCAGTACGTTGGCGCCGGCTTCAAGGTGTTCCGGCCTGGCGTCTTCCACTTCGTTATGGCTGATGCCGTCCTTGCACGGTACGAAGATCATCGCCGTCGGCGCAACGCCGGCGATATACACCGCGTCATGACCCGCGCCAGTCACGATGTCCTGATGGCTGTAGCCGCGGGCGCGGGCCTCGCAGCGTACCTGCGCCACCAGCTCCGGCGCGAAAGGCGTCGGCGCGAAGTACTGCACGTCGACGATCTTCACGTCGAGCGCGGTGCCCGTGGTAGCGCCCTCCGCCAGCGCCGCGCATGCGGCGCGAAAGCGTGCGTCCATCGCCTTCAGCTGCTCCGCGTCCTGGTGGCGCAAATCGACAGTGAAGGTGACGCTGCCCGGGATCACGTTGCGCGACGCCGGGTGCACGGCAACCACGCCGACCGTGCCGCGGCCATGGGGCGCGAAGTCGTGGGCGATGCGGACCACCTCCTGCATCAGGTGCGTGGCGCCATACAGCGCGTCGCGGCGCAGCGGCATCGGCGTGGGGCCGGCGTGCGCCTCCATGCCGGTCACGGTCACGTCGTACCAACGCAGGCCCAGCGATCCCGTCACCACGCCAATCACGTTGTCCTGCGCTTCGAGGATCGGGCCCTGTTCGATATGGGCCTCGAAATATGCGCCGACCGGACGGCCGCCGACCGGCACCTCGCCTGCGTAGCCGATCGCGCGAAGTTCGTCGTCGACGCGCTTTCCCGCCGTGTCGACCGCGTTCAGCGCCACTTCCAGCGGAAAGACGCCGGCAAACACGCCCGAGCCCATCATCACCGGCACAAACCGCGTGCCTTCCTCATTGGTCCAGATTGCCAGTTCCAGCGGTGCATCCGTCCGCACGCCGTGATCGTTCAACGTGCGCATCACCTCCAATCCGGCCAGCACGCCAAAGCAGCCGTCGAACTTGCCGCCGGTAGGCTGGGTGTCGATATGGCTGCCGGTCATCACCGGCGGCAGGCTGTCATCGCGACCAGCGCGGCGCCCGAAGATATTGCCGACGCGATCCACGGTCACCGTCAGGCCCGCATCACGCATCCACCCAGTAACCAGGTCACGGCCCTGGCCGTCAAGCGCGGTCAGCGCCAGCCGCGCGTTGCCGCCCTTCGGCGTCGCGCCGATCGCGGCCAGGTCCATCAGCGACTGCCACAGCCGCTGGCCGTTGACATGCAAAGTCGTCATTGCCTGCTCCCGATGTTTATGCGATAGCCGGCGCAAAGCCGGCCAGGAACGATTCCAGCGCCATGCCGATGGCGTCCACCTCGTAGCCGCCCTCCTGCACCACCACGGTCGGCACGCCGAGCGCGTGGATGCGTTCGCCAATGCTGCGATACGCGTCGATACCCACCTGCAGCACGCTGATCGGATCATGGCGGTAGGTGTCGAAACCGAGCGCCAGCACCAGCGCCTGCGGTCGGTAGTCGCGCAGCGCATCGAGTGCACTGTCCAGCGCGGACAGGAATCCCGCATCGGCCGTGCCGTGCGGCAGCGGAAAATTGAGGTTGTAGCCGTAGCCCGCGCCATGGCCGCGCTCGGTGGCGTAGCCGGTATAGAACGGGTAGTACGCGCCCGGATCGGCATGCAGCGAAATCGTCATCACGTCCGAGCGCTGATAGAAGATCTGCTGCGTGCCGTCGCCGTGATGGGCGTCCACGTCCAGCACGGCCACCTTGTCGAAGCGCTCCAGCAGCGTCTGCGCGGCGATGGCCGAGTTGTTGACGTAGCAGAACCCGCTGGCCCGGTCGGCATGCGCGTGATGGCCCGACGGCCGGCACAGCGCGTAGGCCATGCCATTGCCGTCGTGCGGCGCGCAAACGTGCCGCGCCGCAGCCACCGCGCTATGCGCCGAGCGCAGGATCGAGCGCCAGCTGTCGGGCCCCAGCGGGCAGCTCAGATCGCCAAGGTAGTAGCCCGCTTCAGCAATCACGCTGCCGGACGGACAAGGCCCGCGCCGCGTCTTGTCGACCCGGCCGTTGTAGTACGGCGAGAGATTCGGCAGCACCTCGATGCCCGGCTCCAGAGTGGGCGACGCCATGGCCATCCAGCGCGCGTGCGCGGTGCTCAGGAAATCAAGGTAGGCCGGGCTGTGCGCGGTTTCCAGCGGCGCACGGCCGTAGTCCGGAGGCGCGGCAACTTCGATACCGCGGGCGTCGAGCGCCCGCTGGAGCGCGGCGGCGCGGGCGGGCACATCGGTCGGCTCGCACAGCCGGCCTGCGCGCATGAACTGCCGAGGCTGGTGCAGCAACTGGTCATCCGAAAAGAAGGCGCGCATGGTGGGATTCACGGAAAGTTCTGATTGGGGGCCGGTCAGCTCGATTGCTTCGCCAGCGCGGCCGCGCGGATGCCCGACAGCGTCACGCCGGGCGCGATGCCGTCGGGTTCGTAGCGCAGCTCGATCAGCGCCGGGAGGTTTTCGCGCGCGGCAAACGCCAGCGCGCGGGCAAAAGCTGGACCAAACGCCTCGTCGTTGTCGACGACCTCGCCATGCCCGCGATACGCCTTGATTAGCTCACTGAATGCGGGGTTGTCGAACGTCAGCGCAATCGTGCGCCCCGGGAACTCGCGCTCCTGATGGGCGCGGATCGTGCCCCACATGCCGTTGTTGAACACGAGGATCACGATGCCAAGCCGGTACTGCATGGCCACGCCCAGTTCCTGCAGGTTCATCTGGAAGCAGCCATCGCCCGCATAGCAGACCACCGTGCGATCGGGCCGCTCGAGCTTGGCCGAAATGGCGGCGGGCAGCCCATACCCCATCGACCCGACGGTCGGCGCCAGGCTGGTGCCCACGCCGTGAAAGCGGTGATAGGTATGCGCAAACAGCGCGTAGTTGCCGGCCCCGACGGTGATGCATGCATCAGCCGGCACGTTGTCGCGCACGTGGCACGCCACGCGGTTCAGGTTCAGCGCGCCCGGGGCCGCCTTGGGCGCCTGCTCCCCGCGGAAACTGGCGTGCGCCTCCGCCACCGCCGCGCGCTCCGGCGCCGTAGCGGGCGTCAGTTGCGCGACGGCCGCCGCGAACGACACCACGTCGGCCGCGATCGGCAGCGCCGCGCGAAACACGCGGCCCAGTTCGTCGGGGTCGGGGTACACGTGCACCAGTTGCTGTTTCGGCAGTGGACTTTCGACCAGCGTGTAGCCCTCGGTCGTGGCCTCGCCCATGCGCGTGCCCACGGCGATCACCAGATCGGCGTCGCGGATGCGCTGGCGCAGCGCGCCGGTCATGCCCCAACCCACATGCCCGGCAAAGTTCGGATGGTCGTTGTCGAAGCATTCGAGGCGACGCCATGCCACGCCGACCGGCAGCGCGAAGCGTTCGGCGAACCCCTCGATCTGGCGCACCGCGGCGGGCGTCCAGCCCGATCCGCCCACCATCAGGAACGGCCGCTGCGCGCCGGCCAGCATCGTGGCCAGCCGGTCGATTGCCGTCGGCGTCGGCGCCCCGTACGCACGCTCGTAGCGCGGCATGTCAGGCACGCTGGCGCGCCCCCACAAGGTGTCCTCCGGCAAGGCCAGCACCACCGGGCCGGGACGCCCGCTGGTGGCCACCGCATAGGCGCGCGCGACGAATTCGGGGATGCGGTCCGTGCGATCGATCTGCGCCACCCACTTCGCCATCTGGCCGAACATGCGCCGGTAGTCGATCTCCTGGAACGCCTCGCGCTCATAGAAATCGTTGCCGACCTGGCCAACGAACAGGATCATCGGCGTGGAATCCTGGAATGCGGTATGCACGGCGATGCTGGCATTGGTGGCGCCGGGGCCGCGCGTGACGAAGCATACGCCAGGCTCGCCGGTCAGCTTGCCATAAGCCTCTGCCATGTAGCCCGCGCCGCTTTCCTGGCGGCAGACGATCGGCGCAATGGCGTCGCGGTGCTCGTTGAGCGCGTCGATGCATGGCAGATAGCTTTCGCCGGGCACCAGGAACACGCGCCGCGCGCCCTGGATTCGCAGTTGGTCGACCAGGATCTGGCCGCCATTGCGTTCTCGCAGCGTGCTCATGCGAGTCCTCCGCGCTTGATCTCGATTTCGACGAATACGCATTCGCCATCGTGCGCGTTGATCACGTTGTGCTCGACGCCGGCGGGCCGCGAGTACGCCTGCCCTGCCACCAACTGGCTGGTGATCTCGCCCTGCGGGGTCTGCAGCAGCAGCGCGCCGGTGGTCATCGGCACCACCACGTAGTCATGGCCATGGCGATGTTGTCCGGTTTCGGCGCCCCTTGCGAAGCGCCATTCGGTCACGATCACGCGATCGTTGTCGACCTGCACGGTCGGTACGGCTTGCGGTCGGGTCATGTCTCAGTCCTCGGTCCTCGGTCCTTGGTCAGCGGATCAGCGGGTCAGCACTTCAGCCAGGATGTCGAGGCCCTCGTCCATCACGGCGTCCTCGATGGTCAGCGGGAACAGGAAGCGGATAACGTTGCCATACACACCGCACGACAACAGCAGCAAGCCCTTTTCCAGCGCGCGGTTCTGCACGTCGCGCGTGAAATCGGCGTCGGGGCTGCCATCGGCGCGCCGAAATTCCATGGCCACCATCGCACCGATGCCACGCACCTCGGCAATCTGCGGCACGCGCGGCTTGAGGCTGTTGAGACGCTCCGTCAGGCGTTGGCCCAGCGCGGCGCCGCGCGCGATCAGGTTCTCCGTCTCGAGCACGTCGAGCACGGCCAGCGCAGACGCCACGGCCAGCGGGTTGCCCGCATAGGTGCCGCCCAGCCCACCCGGCGACGGCGCGTCCATGATCTCGGCTCGTCCGCACACGGCCGACAGCGGCATGCCGCCCGCAAGACTCTTGGCCATCGTGGTCAGGTCCGGCGCCACGTCGTAGTGCTCCATCGCAAACAGCTTGCCGGTGCGGCCAAAGCCGGTCTGCACTTCGTCGGCGATCAGCAGGATGCCGTGTTCGTCGCAGATGGCGCGCAGCATGCGGACGAACTCCGGCGGCGCCACGTTGAAGCCGCCCTCGCCCTGCACCGGCTCGAAGATCATCGCGGCCACGCGGCGCGGATCGATGTCGGCCTTGAACAGATGATCGAGCGCGCGACGCGCGTCGTCGACGCTCACGCCGTGCAGCGCCGACGGATATGGTGCGTGATAGACCTCACCCGGGAACGGGCCGAAGCCCACCTTGTACGGCGCCACCTTGCCGGTGAGCGCCATGCCCATCATCGTGCGGCCATGAAAGCCACCCGAGAAGGCAATCACGCCCGGCCGTCCCGTGGCGGCGCGCGCAATCTTGATGGCGTTCTCGACGGCTTCGGCGCCGGTGGTAAAGAACGCCGTCTTGCGCGCCGAGCGGCCCGGCGCGCGCTGGTTGATCTTCTCCGCCAGCTCGATATAGCTGGCGTAAGGCACGATCTGGTAGGCGGTATGCGTGAAACGGTTCAACTGCTCCTGCAGCGCCGCCACCAGGCGGGGGTGGCGATGACCGGTGTTAAGCACGGCGATCCCGGCGGCAAAGTCGATATAGCGCTTGCCTTCGACGTCCCAGATCTCGCTGTTCTGGGCGCGTTCGGCGTAGAAATTGCACATCACGCCCACGCCGCGCGGGGTAGCGGCGTCCTTGCGGCGGACCAGTTCTGCGTTCTTCATGTGTGGCTCCAGTAAATGCGTCAAGAGACGGAGGCGTCAGGCGGCGGCCCGGATAAGCGTGGGGTCCCACGACTTGCCCGGAATGGCGTCGATCAGCCGGCGCGTGTAATCGTGTTCGGGGGCGTCAAAAATCTGCGCGGGCGGCCCGGACTCCACCACGCGGCCGCGATGCATGACGATGATGTGGTGGCAGATCTGCGCGGCCACGCGCAGGTCGTGCGTGATGAAGACCAGCGCGATATCGAGCTTCTTCTGTAGGTCGGCCAGCAGTTGCAGCACCTGGGCCTGGACCGAAACGTCCAGTGCGGAGACCGATTCATCGGCGACCAGCAGCTTGGGCTCCAATGCGAGCGCCCGCGCGATGCCGATGCGCTGGCGCTGCCCGCCCGAGAACTGGTTCGGATAGCGATCGAACGCCGAGGGCTCGAGCCCGACCAATTGCAGCAGTTCGCGCGCGCGCTTGCGCGCATCGGCCAGCGGCACGCCGTTGGCGACCGGGCCGTCGGTGATGATGCGGCCCACCGTGTGGCGCGGATTCAGCGACGCAAACGGATCCTGGAAGATCATCTGCACGTCGCGACGCAGCGGCCGAAACTGGCGTTCGGACAACCGCGCGATATCCTGGCCGTCGAACAGCATCTGGCCGCCATCAACGCTGGTCAGCCTCAGCAGGCATTTGCCGATGGTGGACTTGCCCGAGCCCGACTCGCCGACGATGCCGAGCGTCTGGCCGCGGCGCACCTGGAACGACACGTCGTCCACCGCGTGCGTCACGCGCTTTTTCGAGAACAACCCGCCGCCCGACACATAGGTCTTGCGCAGGTTGCGCACCGTGAGCACGGTGCCGCCGGCGTCATGGCCGGCGGCCTTCGCGCGGCCGTGCGGCACGGCACTGATCAGCCGGCGCGTGTAAGGATGCTGCGGATGCTCGAGCACCTGGCGCGCCGCGCCGATCTCCACCAGTTCACCTTTCTCCATCACCGCGACCCGATCGGCAATCTCGGCCACCACGCCAAAATCGTGGGTGACGAACATCACCCCCATGCCCTTCTCCGCCTGGATGCGACGGATCAGCCGCAGGATCTGCGCCTGAGTGGTGACGTCCAGCGCGGTGGTGGGTTCGTCGGCAATCAGCAGCTTGGGCTCCAGCGCCAGGGCCATGGCAATGACCACGCGCTGGCGCTGGCCGCCCGACAGCCGGAACGGATAGATGTGCACAAGCGTGGCAGGATCGGGCAGGCCGACGAATTCCAGCAGGTCCAGCACGCGGCGCTGGCACGCCTCGCCCGGATAGGCGCGATGCACGCGCATGACTTCGGCGATCTGGTCGCCAACGGTCATCACAGGATTCAGCGCGGACAGCGGCTCCTGGAACACCATCGCCATGTCCTTGCCGCGCATGCCGAGCAAGGTGGTCTCGTCCAGCGCCAGCAGGTCGCGCGCCTGGAACAGGATCTGGCCGGCCTCGGGCTTCAGGTAGGTGGGCAGCAGGCCCATGATGGCGTTGGCGCTCATGGACTTGCCCGAGCCCGATTCGCCCACGATGCACAGGATCTCGCCGGCATGCAGGTCATACGAGATATCACGCACGGCGTGCGGCCGGTCGCCGCCATGCGGCAGCGCGATCGAAAGGTTGCGGATCGACAGCAACGGCTCGGCGGCCTGCTGGGGAATGTTGGATTGCGTCATGGGCAGCCCTCCTTACTCGCCACGGCGGCGCAATTGCGGATTCAGGGCGTCGTTGAGCCCTTCGCCGATCAGGTTGATGGCCAGCACGGTCAGCAGAATGGCCACGCCGGGCCACACGCTCATCCACCACGCCTCGCGGATCATCGTGCGCGCCGCGCCAATCATGAAGCCCCAACTCATCATGTTGCGATCGCCCAGGCCCAGGAACGACAACGCCGATTCGGTCAGGATCGCCGTGGCGACCATGAATGACGCGGAGACGATGATCGGCGACATCGCATTGGGCAGCATCTGCGTGAGGATGATGCGCAGCGGGCGCTGCCCGATCACCACTGCGGCCTGCACGAATTCGCGCTGCTTCAGCGACAGGAATTCGCCGCGCACCAGCCGCGCCACGGGCGGCCACGACACCACCGAGATCGCGCCGACGATCGAATAGATCGACGGATTGAAGATGGCCACGATCACCACCGCCATCGCCAACTGGGGAATGGTCTGGAAGAACTCGGTCAGGCGCATCAGCGCGTCATCGATGCGGCCGCCGCAATAACCGGCCACGGCGCCCACCATGACGCCTAGCACCAGCGCCACGGCCGTCGAGATCACGCCGACCAGCAACGACACACGCGCGCCGTACAGCAGCCCGGCCGTGATGTCGCGCCCGAGCATGTCGGTGCCGAACGGGTAGGCCATGTCGGCAAACGGTTTCATGAGCGGATCGGCCACCATCAGCCACGGCGATTCCTCGTACAGCAGCGGCGCCAGGAACGACACCGCCACCACCGCGGCCAACAACAGCAGGCCGATCACCGCGCCGTAGTTGCGGCAATAGCGTTTGACGAACGATTTCATGCGGTGGCCTCCTTGCCGCCGATGGCGATGCGGGGGTCAATGAAGCGATAGATCACGTCGGTCACGAGATTGAAGAACACCACCAGCGCCGACGTCACGAAGAAGATGCCAAGCAGCAACTGGTAGTCGCGCTGCAGCAGCGCGTCGAACATCAGTCGGCCGATGCCGGGCCACGAGAACACCGTTTCGGTCAGCACCGCCCCGCCGGCCATCTGGCCCAGCTGGATGCCCGCGAACGTGATCACCGGCAGCAGCGCATTGCGCAGCACGTGCACGCGGATCACGCGACGCGCCGGGACGCCCTTGGCGCGCGCGGTCTTGACGAAGTCCATGCCCATCACTTCAAGCATCGATGCGCGCGTCAGCCGCACATACACGGCCATGAAAAAGCAGCCGAGCGAGATAGTCGGCAGAACCATATGCAGGGCGACATCCTTCGCGCGAGCCATGCCGGTCAGGTTCGCGCCAACCGATTCCATGCCGAATGCCGGCAACCAGCCCAGCACGACCGAGAACAGGATGATGGCCATCAGCGACAGCCAGAACAGCGGCGTCGCGTAGAGCAGCAGTGCACCGGACATCACCGCGCTGTCGATCCATCGCCGCCGGTTCTCGTAGCGCGTTCGCGCGGAGATCACGCCCAGCAGCACGCCCATCGCGATCGAGAACACGAACGCGCCGCTCATCAGCAGAAACGTTGCGGGCAGCCGGTCGAGAATCAGGTCGAGCACGGGCAGGTGGTTGCGGTACGAGTAGCCAAGGTCAAGCGTGGCCACGCCCTTGAGATAGATGCCGAGCTGCGTAAGCACGGGCTTGTCGAGTCCGAACTGCTCGCGCAGTTGTGTCACGTACGCCGCATCGCCGGCGCCAGCCTCGCCCGCCATGACGGTGGCCGGATCGCCGGGCGCCATGCGGATCAGGAAGAAATTGATGACCACCACGCCGATCACCACCACCAGCGCTTTGGCCAGCCGGGACATCAGGAAAGACAGGAAACTCACGATCACCTCCGCACAACCATGACCTTCGTGCACGCGCGCCGGCGGCGCTCCGCCAGCGCGCGATACCGGCGTCGATCAGTTCTTCTCGATCGAAACGTTGTCGAACGACTCGTTCAGGCCGATGGCCGTGGTCACCAGGTTCTTGACGTTCTTGCGATACAGCGTCGGGAACTCGATCTCGAACAGGTTGGCGTTGGCCACGTCGTTCACCAGGATCTTCTGCAGTTCGCTGTAGAGCTTCTGGCGCTCGCCGCCATCCATGGTTGCGCCAGCCTTGGCCCACAGTTCATCAGCTGCAGGGTTGCTGTAACCCTGCACATTGGCGAACGGCGTGCCCTTGACCATGTTGCGCGTCACGTACAGGCGCTCCACGCCCAGCGCCGGATCACCGTACTGGTACGTGTACGTCACGGTCATGTCGTAATCCCAGTTGCCGACGCGCGCCGACCACGTGCCAGCATCGGCCGAGTCGATGCTGATCTTGAAGCCGAGCTGCTCGAGCATCTGCTTGACGTACTCGTCCAGGCGATCCCAGTTGGCGCCGTACGATGTCGACAGGATCTTGACCGGGTACTTGCCCACGTCCACGCCCGACGCCTTGATCTCGTCGCGCGCCTTCTTGATGCTGAAATCGAACGTGGGCATGTTCTTGTCGAAGAACAGCGTGCTCGACGAGAAGGGGCTGACCGCGGGCTTGCCCATGCCGAAGAAGATGTTGTCCACCATCAGCTTGCGGTTCAGCGCATGCATCACCGCCTGGCGCACCTGCACGTTGTTGAACGGCGGCTTGCGCTGGTTCAGCAGCAGGCTGGCCATGGGCGCGAACATTTCCCAGCCCTTGGTGGTGTATTCCACATTGGGCAGCGCGCGCAGGCGCTTGACGTCGACGTTGTCCACGTCGCCGCCACGCAGCACCTGCACATCGCCCTTCTCGAACGCCACGGCGCGCGACGCCGAATCGGGGATCACGTAGAAGACCAGTTCGTCCAGGTAGGGCTGGCCCTTCTTCCAGTAATTCGGATTCTTGGCCAGCTTGATGTACGCGCCCTTCTTCCATTCCTTGAACATGAACGGACCCGTGCCCACCGGCTTCTGGTTGGCGGGGTTGTTGCGGTAGTCGGTGCCATCGTAGATGTGCTTCGGCATCATCGGCATGGTGCCGGTCTCGAACATCGAGATGAACGGCGGGAAAGGCTCCTTCAGCTTGATCTCGACCGTGTTGTCGTTGACCGCGCGGATCGACGCCATGTATTTGTTGATGACCGCGCGCGTGCGCACGTGCACCTCGCGCAACATCTTGTCGATCGAGAACACCACGTCCGCCGAGGTGAATGGCTTGCCGTCATGCCATTTCACGCCCTGCTGCAGCTCGAACGTGTAGGTCAGCCCGTCGGGCGAAATCTTCCACGACTTGGCCAGCTCCGGACGCGGCTTCAGGTCGGGGCCATAGGTCAGCAGGCCCTGGTAGATCTTGCCCGCAACGTATTGCGTGGGGGCCTGCGAATTGAGCGCGCTGACCAGGATCGGCGGTTCCGGCTGCACGATGCCGGACAGGGTGCCACCGGTGGTCTGGGCAAGCGCGGCGCCGGCCATCAGGCCGGCCGCGGCAACGAAAGCCATCGACACCAGGCTCCCCCTGATGCGTGACTGGACGCTGGCAGTGATGCGTTTCATCGGTCGTTTCCTTTTTTTTGGGACAGGCAGGGTCATCGGGCAGCGTGCGGCGCACGTTGTCCGGCGGGTTGCTTACAACGAGGAAAAATCACCGGCGCAGAGGCGCCCGGTCGAACGTCGCGGCGGTCAGTCCACGGCTGGCTCCACGCCGCACCAGTCGACCAGGAACTGCGCAAACGTGGTGGTGACGCGCACCATGCTGTCGATCGACACCGATTCGTCGATGCCGTGGATATTGCGCGCCTCGGGGCCGTAGCACGTGACCGGCGTATCGAGCGTGATGCGGAAATGCCGCGCGTCGGTGGTGGCGGTGGTGGCCGTGCGCGGCACCTCGCTGCCGTGCACTTTGCGGTGCGCATCGGCCAGCGCGCGCATCGGCGCGTTGTCGAGATCGAACTCGCAGCCCGGCGCGTGGAATCCTTCGTAGCGGATCTCCAGCTGCAGCGTGCTGCCTAGCCGCGCCAGCGTATCGCGCACGCGCTGGGCGACGATGGCCTTGGCCTCGTTCACATCCATATGCGGATAGAAGCCGATGCGGATACCAAGTGTGCATGTGCAGGGCACCGACGAATTCCATTCGCCGCCATGGATCTGCCCAAGATTGAAGTTGATCGGATGCGCGTGATCGCGATACGCGGCCGGACGATTCTGCGGCAGGTTCCACTCGGCTTCGAGCTTGCGCAGGTCTTCCATCACCGCAATGCCGGCTTCCACCGGGTTGACGCCCGTGGTCATGTACGCGGCATGCGCAGGGCGGCCGGTCAGGTCAACGAACATCCAGAACACGCCCATCTGCGCGGTCATCAGCGACTCGCCAAGCGGTTCGGGGATCAGCACCGTATCGAACGATGCGAGCTTGCCCGCGCCCACCGCGTTGCGCAGCGCCGCCACCGTGGCCAGCGCGCCGTTGCCGGTGCTTTCCTCTTCCAGCACGGCATTGAATCCGACATTGCCCGCGGGCTGCACGCCGAGGTCCTTGAGCGCCTTGAACGCGGCCAGCGCGCACACGATGCCGGCCTTCATGTCGCCGGCGCCGCGCCCGAACAGCCAGCCATCCTCGACATACGCCTTGAATGGCGATTCGGCCCACATCGCATCGGGGCCGGTTGGCACCACGTCGAGATGGCCATTGAACAGCACCGAGCGGCCGCCGCGTTCGCGCGGACGATGGGTGGCCAGCAGGTTGTAGCGGCCGCCATCGGGACAACACGGCGTGGAGAACAGCGGCAGGTCTTTCAGTTGCGCCGTGTTGAGCATGATGTGTTCGGACGTCAGGCCGAGGTCGCGCAGGGCGCCTTCGAGGAAGTCCACCGCCGGCTGCTCGGCGCCCGACGGGCTCTTCGCGGCAACGAAGCCACTCAGGGTTTCCACCATGTACGGGGTTAGCGCGCGTACTGCGTCGGCAAGCGAGTGCGTGGTGAGATCGGGTGCAAGGGCAGTGGCAGGATTCGGCATGGGGTCTCCACAAACGGACATCGAAAAAATCTGCATCGGCACGGATGGAAAATTAGCCGATGGTTGGTACCATCGGTAGGTCCATATGCAGTTTTTTGTCTGGAGCCACTTTGAAAGAGACCCTTCTCTCCGAGCTGCTGCTGCAGCGCCTCGAACGTCGCGCGGCAACCCAGGATGGTGCATGGAACGGCAAGGCGGGCGAGCATATGAATCGTCAGCTGTATGTGATCATCCGGCAGGAAATCCTTTCCGGCGCAGTACCTGCGGGGAGCAAGCTGCCTGCGTCCCGCGTGCTGGCAACGGAGATCGGCGTATCGCGCAACACGGTGCTGTATGCGTACGAGCAATTGCTTGCCGAGGGGTACGTCACCGCTTCGAGCGGAAGTGGCACCTTCGTGTCGCACACAGTTCCCGACCATCGTGCACTGCACAACGGCAGTGCGCGGACTGGCACCATCGATGTGCCGGCAATGCAGCAACATCCAAACCGGTATGCGTTGTCGCGGCGCGGCCAGCATCTGGTGTCCCATGCCAGTGCATCGGACCGGCAATGGGGCGCATTCGTGGCCGGCGTGCCCGATGTGTCGCTGTTTCCGCACGCCGTGTGGGCGCGTCTCCTGAACAAGCACTGGCGCAATCCGAGTCCGCAACTGCTGACGTATGCGCACCACGGCGGTTACCTGCCGCTGAAAATACTGCTGGCCGAGCATCTCCGGCTGGTGCGATCGGTGCGCTGTGAGCCCGACCAGATCATCCTGACCACCGGCATCCACCAGGCCGTCGACCTTATCGCGCGCCTGCTGGCCGATCCTGGCGACAAGGCATGGATGGAAGACCCGGGGTACTGGGGCACGCGCAGCCTGCTGTACAGCGCCGGCGTGGAGCCGATTCCGGTGCCGGTCGACGACGAAGGCATCGCGCCCACGGCGGCCACGCTGCAGGATCCGCCGCGCTTCATCTTTGTCACGCCGTCGCACCAGTACCCGTTGGGCATGATGATGAGCCTGTCGCGCCGCCGCATGCTGCTGGAATACGCGCGCCAGCGCGGCGCGTGGATCATCGAGGACGACTACGACAGCGAGTTCCGCTTCGAGGGCCGTCCCGTGGCATCGCTGCAGGGGCTGGACGAAAACGATCGCGTGATCTACATGGGCACCTTCTCGAAGACGCTGTTCCCGGGCCTGCGCATGGGCTTCATGGTGTTGCCAAAGCCGCTGGCGCCGCATTTCGCCACCGGGTTATCGGAGTTGTATCGGGAAGGCCAGCTTGTACAGCAGGCCGTGCTGGCGGACTTCATAGAGGAAGGCCACTACGCCACCCATATCCGCCGCATGCGGCAGCGGTACGCCCAGCGCCAGGCGTTGCTGCGCGAAGCAATCGCCACCCGCTTCGGCGACGACTGGCCCACGTCCACGCACGAAGCCGGACTGCACATGGTGATGCATCTGCCGCCGGGCGCCGACGATCTCGGCATCAGCATGGCGGCGCGCACGCAGGGCTTGTCGGCGCGACCGCTGTCGCGCTACTACAGTGAAGGCGCGGTGACGCAGCAGGGCCTGCTGCTGGGCTATGCATGCGTGCCCGAAGGCGAGATCGGGCCGGCATTCCGCAAGCTGGCGGAGGTGATCGAACCCGCGCTGGAACATATGGCACGCATGCAGGAACCGCCCAGGGCGATTGCCGCGCGCATCAGCGCGCAGGCCTGGAGCGGCGCATGACTGGTGCCATCGCGACGCCCGCGAATGGTTCTATACGCGACGACAAATGCCACGTAGGTTGCGCATCATCCTGACGTCCCTCCACTTCTTCCCATGACTCCCAATACGCCCCTGCTTGCCGAACTCGCCGCACTGCTCGATCCCGCCGGACTGCAAACCGGCGATGCCATCGAAGTGCGCTTCCGCAAGGACTGGTATGCGCCGCTCGGTGCGCCGCCGCTTGCCGTGGCGCGGCCGCGCTCGACCGAGGAAGTGTCGGCGATCCTCGCGCTCTGTCATCGCCACGGTCAGCCCGTGGTGCCGCAGGGGGGGCTAACAGGCCTGGCGGCCGGCGCGACGCCCCATGCCGGCGAGCTGGTACTGTCACTGGAACGCATGCGCGGCGTGGAGGAAATCGACACACAGTCCGGCACCATGACCGTGCTCGCCGGCACCACGCTGCAGGCCGCGCAGGAAGCGGCGCACGAGGCGGGATGGCTGCTGGCGGTCGACCTTGGCGCGCGCGGCAGTTGCCAGATCGGCGGCAATATCGCCACCAACGCGGGCGGCAATCGCGTGATCCGCTACGGCATGATGCGCGATCAGGTGCTCGGCCTGGAGGTGGTGCTGGCCGACGGCACGGTGCTGACATCGCTGAACAAGATGCTGAAGAACAACGCTGGCTACGACGTGCGCCAGTATTTCGTCGGCAGCGAAGGCACGCTTGGCGTCATGACACGCGCGGTGCTGCGACTGGCGCCGCTGCCTTCGAGCACGCAGACCGCGCTATGCGCGCTGGCATCGTTCGACGATGTGGTGAAGCTGCTGCGTCATGCGCAGCGCGCGTTGTCGGGCCGGGTCTCGGCGTTCGAGGCGATGTGGGCCGACTACTACACGCTGGTCACCACGCGCGTGCCGGGCGTGCGTGCGCCGCTACCGGCAGGCCATCCGTTTTATGTGCTCGTCGATCTGCAAGGCAGCGACGCCGCTGCCGACGGCGCGGCATTCGTGCGCATGCTCGAAGACGCCATGAGCGAAGGACTGATCGTGGACGCCGCCATCGCCGCCAGCGGCAAGGAAGCCGAGAGCTTCTGGAAACTGCGCGACGCCGTGGCGGAGTTCCCGCAGATGTGGGCGCCGAACGCCGCGTTCGACGTCAGCCTGCCGATCGGCCGGATCGGCGCATTTGCCGACGCGCTGCGCACCGCGGTGCTGGCGCAGTGGCCTGGCGCAGAACTCGTGAACTTCGGTCATGTCGGCGACAGCAACCTGCACTTCAGCGTGCACCTGCCTGGCGTCGCCGGTGCGGACTTCCCCGAAGCCGCCATCGACGCCGTGGCGTACGAGGTCGTCCGCCGGTTCGCCGGCAGCATATCGGCCGAGCACGGCATCGGCGTGCACAAGAAGCCTTTCATCCTCCATTCGCGCAGCCCCGCCGAACTGGCACTGATGCGAGCCATCAAGCAGGCGCTGGATCCGAAGGGAATTCTGAACCCCGGCAGGGTGTTCGACGCAGCGTCGACGTAGAAACGAGCGACAGTTATGGGTCGATAGCGGCCCGTGACAGCGAGCCGGGCTCCGCCGTGGCGCCCGTCATGCCTCCGCCCGACCCTGCTCCCAGTTCAGGCGCCACCGGCCAGCGCCACCGCCCTACGCAACCCCACAAAAAGCAGCCAACCCCGCACAGCACGCTCGTGCCGACATTTCAAATAGCCCAGACCCCGCCCTTTCAGCAACGCCTAGACATTGGATATTGGCGCCAGATTCGTTGCGCGGCGTTGTTGCCCGGCCCCAGCCCCCGATGGTCGGGGGCTGGGACACGCCAGGCTATCGTCCAGTGTGCATAGGAACGCTGCGGCCGGAACCCCGGTGCTGCACTTGACTGGCTTTCCCCCCCCTCCCCCACCCGTTCCGCATCTCTGGAGGATCATTAATGCGTCGTCATCAGTCGATGCGACTAGATCTCCCACTCGAGACACCGGCACCTTGGGGAACAGTACCGGTGATTTTCTGGCGACCTATTTTTGGTGACCTTGTGCAAGCCCTTCGATCCTCTGGAGCGATCGCGCAACTGCCGCTTCGGACTGGAAAACAATATTTGCCACGAGGATAGGCATGAGCCCGCCCTCCGTCGGTACGGTGCCGTACCGGAATGCGGGGGCGCCATGTCATCAGGTGGGACACGTCCGACACCGTACCGATTTCCGCGTGGATTGATGTCAGCCTTTGTCTGCCCGGACTGCATGAAGAAGGAATGCATCCCTGGTTTCTTCCGAATCGAATCGAGGCAGTTCAAATGAGATCCATCCACGCCATCAACTTCTCCACCGGTGCAGCATTACTCGTGCTCGCGGGCAGTTTCTACACTCCCCTTGGCCAGGGGCAAGGCAATGCGCCTCCGGCCTCGCTCACGAATCCCAACCCCACGCATGAGACAGCCGGCGAGGCCATGTCTGATACGGCGATCACAACCAAAGTCAAGGCCGGTCTGCTTGATCAGAAGAACCTGACTTCGACGCACATACACGTACGCACACGCGAAGGCGTGGTACGCCTGACTGGCAGCGTTCCTTCCACGACGGAACGCCAGATGGCAACCGAAGTAGCCAAAAGCGTCAGCGGCGTGACGAAGGTCGAGAATCAGTTGGGGATCCACAAGTCCTGACAGGTCGGCGGGTCCCTGACGAGCCATTATCGCCCGGCAAAGGCCGCGCAATGCCTTGCCGGTGTCCGCCGACGGCTTGTGGCCGCCCGCCTCACATCAACACAGGAGCAATCATGCACAGGCTCATTACCTCCGCACAGCACCGCAAATCGGAACCCGGCGGCCGTGCGTCGATGCCTGTCGCAGAGGAAGGCCATACCTATCAGGCCGCCGTGGACGCATCATTGGAGATGACATTCCCGGCAAGCGACCCCATCGCACCGGGCGCCGCCATGTTTGCGGAACGGCAGATCAGTACCCCGCGCGACAAGACAGACTGGCAGTTGGCTGCCGGCAGTAAAAACCAGCCTTCCGGCGCCGGGCATTCAGGACTCTACAACCAGTAAGATCGATCAGACGCGGCGCCACAGGATGCATGTCTTGCCCTCAGATCTTCAGTATGCCTGGCAACAGCCGCTCGAACTCTCGCTTCACGACCGCATAACACTCACATACGCGCTGCTCCAAGCCCGCCCGGTCGAGTACCGCAATATGCCCATGGCTGTAGCGAATCAGCCCCGCGGCCTGAAGCTTCAGAGCGGCCTCGGTGACGCCGGAGCGTCGCACCCCGAGCATGTTGGCAATGAGCTCCTGCGTCATCGTCAGGTCGTTTGTGGCCAGCCGGTCAATACTTAGTAGCAACCATCGGCACAATTGCTGGTCGATGGAGTGATGGCGATTGCAGACCGCCGTCTGCGCCATTTGGGTGATGAGTGCTTGCGTATATCGGAGCAACAAGTGCTGCAATGGCCCGCCCCGCATGAATTCCTGCTTAAGGATCGCCGCGCTCAGGCCGTATCCGTATCCAGCGCTCTGCACGATGGCACGGCTCGGGGTTGTCTCCCCGCCCATAAAAATCGCGATGCCGACCACACCCTCGTTGCCCACGATTGCGATCTCGGCAGACGATCCGTCTTCCATCACATAAAGCAGCGAAATGATCGAATCGGTCGGGAAATAGACGGAGCGTAGTTGATCACCCGACTCGTACACGACGTGGCCTAAGGGTAACTCCACCAACGTCAGGTGCGGTGCGAGGCGTTCCCGGTCGGCCAAAGGGAGTGCGGCGAGAAGATGGTTTGACGTCGGATCATGCATGATGCTCATGACTGCTTCTCCCCGGTCTGAAATGGATGAAATCGTGACATCGATCTGTGCCCAGG
The DNA here is from genome assembly GCF_052115685.1 of Cupriavidus sp. 2KB_3. Taxonomy (NCBI): domain Bacteria; kingdom Pseudomonadati; phylum Pseudomonadota; class Betaproteobacteria; order Burkholderiales; family Burkholderiaceae; genus Cupriavidus; species Cupriavidus sp. 2KB_3. The sequence continues at coordinate 283,878 of NZ_JBFRHD010000004.1, read as the reverse complement.
AAATCGAAGCCGGCCACAAGGCGGCAGAGGATCACTTGCAGTGTTAAATATAGGTCAGCGGACCGACCAGGCAAGTATCGTAACGTGTGCAACGCACGTCACTCTTGCGGCATCACATTCGCACTTGCTCCCGTCCGTTCGGACGGTTCTCGCGCAACCGCCCCCGCTAGCACGCTAGCGTACCGACAAACCGTTCGCATCCGTCGATAGTCAAGCCAGATGTGATCCGAGCATGAGGGATGGATCCAGAAGTTCCTGCCCCCATCCCACCGGACTGCGGAGGTCCATCGCAAACCGTGGTGCGGAGGATGTGATGCAAGCTAGGAATGATGGCCACAGCGTGATCGTTTTCCCCGATCTCGTCGGTGGCTGGTACTTCGTGGAAATCGACGGGAATGCCGTCTATCGCTTTGGCCCCTTCGAGTCATACAAAATCGTTAGCGATCTAGTGCCAGTTCTGTTCCCTGAAATCCCCAAGTTGGAGATTTTGGAACCCACAGAATTCGACGACGATGCGCTGATGATCCTTGGCAATGGCGAACGGGTGGGGGAAACATCCAGGGGATAGTCCAGGCTTTTAGTGAGTGGGCGCCCAAACCAGGCGCCCCACTCTGGCAAATTCTTAAGGGCTGCGCCGGATATCGCTACATACGGTGCGCGGCGACTAGCACAGGCACACCCGCCCGTCGATCACCTGCACTGCCAGCGACGACAGCGTCGCGTCACGGCACGGACCGTCGATGCAGACGCCATCGGCAAACCGGAACAGCGCGGAATGATGGGCGCACATCAGGACTTCGGCCTCATACGTACAGATGGTGCCCGGTTCGAAGTCCAATGGAATGGAGAAGTGGGGGCATCGATTGATGTAGGCCCAGACCTGTTGCCCTCGGCGGACCACGATGACTCCCGGATCACGGTTAATCACGCGGGCGCCGCCGTCGGGCACGGCATCGAGATGGCACAGCATAGTGGTGTCCATATCGTCACGCCTCGCGCCCTGGCTGACCCAGACTCCAGTCCCACGGGCGGATCTCCACACGCTCGAAGATGCCGGCGTGCATGTAAGGGTCGTCACTGACGAAGCGTTGGACGTCCTCGATGTGCCCGGCCTCGATGACCAGCAGCGTGCCGTTCATCGTGTCGGCCTGTGCATCCAGTGTCGGGCCGCCGAGTCGCACGAACACGCCTTGCCCGGCTGCGGCGTTGCGCAGATAGGCGCGATGGGCAGGGCGTACACACTCGCGGACGGCCAGCATGCCAAGCTTGTCGGTGGCGAAGATTGCATAGAAGCGGGACATGGCGATCAGCCTCGCGAGATCGGTTCGAGAACAAAGTCGTAGCGCGCTTCACGGAACGGGCCATCGAAGCCGAAACGTCGTGCCAACGGATCATCCGCGGGGCACTCCTCGTACGCTACCTGCAGGGATTCCTTGACGCCAAACACCGCGTCCGAGTTCAGGCATGGATCGCCCTGATTGAACAGGTGCGTGACCAGCCGGCGATGGCCTGGCGCATCGATCATGAAATGCAGGTGGGCCGGCCGCCACGGATGGCGCCTGGTGGCGTCGAGCATGCGGCCGACGGGGCCGTCGGTGGGGATCGGGTAGCTCACCGGCACGATGGTGCGGATCGCGTAGTAACCCTCGTCATCAGTGCGGTAGCGGCCGCGCAGGTTGCCTGTGGGCTGGACGGAATCCTGGCCGGAATACATGCCGTTTTCCGCGGTTTGCCAGATGTCGAGCACCGCATTACGCAGCGGCGTGCCATCAACGGAGAAAACCCGGCCGTGGACGAGCGCGGCAGTACCAGGCGTAACCGCCATGTTGTCGCCAAGGGCACGGTCAGGCATGCCGGCGATGTAGAACGGGCCGAGGACGGTGGTATCGGTGGTGCCAGTGGACTGGCGGTGGTTGATCGCATCGACGAGCATCGACACGCCCAGCGTGTCCGACAACAGGATGAATTCCTGGCGCACCAGTCCGTCGCACATCTGGCCGGTGTCGGTCAGGAACTGGATGGCGGCGAACCACTCCGACTCGGTCGGCTCGAGTTCGCGCACGTACGCGTGCAGATGGCGGACCAGCCCCTGCATCAGCGCGCGCAGGCGGGGGTCGGGTGTATCGCCGAAACGGGCGATGACCTGATCGGTCAGTGCGGCTTCGGCGGTAGCGTGTGGGCTTCGCTCCAATTGACTCTCCTGAGATGTGGTTAGCGCTTCAGGCCGGGATTTCGCCGCGCCAGGCGCGTTCGAGCAGCGCGTATACCGCGTCGCGCTCGACCGGCCTGGGGTTGTAGTATGGATTGGTGCAGGCCAGCGTGGCGGCCTCGTCCAGTCCGTCCTCCGGCATCCCGATGGCGGACAGCGCCATAGCAATACCCAGCGACTGGTTCAACCGGAGCAGCAGAGGGCCGGCATCCTGCGCCCGTTCGCCACCCAGCGCCCGCGCGACGCGTTCCAGCGCATGCGGCGCGGCGGCGTGGTTGTAGTGCGCGGTATGCGGCAGCATGGCGGCGTGCGTCTGCGCATGCGGCAGGTTGAAGGTGCCACCCAGCGTGTGGCAGAGCTTGTGATGGATCGCCATGCCGACCGTGCCCAGGCAGACGCCCGCGAGCCAGGCGCCGTACAGCGCACGACTGCGGGCGTCGATGTCGTCCGGCCGCTGCACGACGGCGGGCAAGGCGCCGCCCAGCGCGCGGATCGACTCCTCGGCCATCAGGCTGATGATCGGATTGGCATCCTCGGCATACATCGCCTCGACCGCATGCGCCATCGCGTTCATACCGGAGGCGGCTGAGATTCCGGCCGGCAGCGTGAAGGTCAGTTCGGGATCATAGACAACCGTACGTGGTAGCACGCGGTGGTTGCGGCCGGTCTTCTTCAGACGCCCTTCAGTCAGTCCGTAGATCGGCGTCACCTCCGACCCGGCGTAGGTGGTCGGCACAGCGATGATGGGCTGCCCCGAGACCAGAGCGATGGCCTTGCCGAGCCCGATGGTCGAACCACCGCCTACCGCCACGTAGCAGTCGGCGCCCAGCCGTCCCGCCTCATCGCGCGCGGCGTGCGCCACCTCGACGGGCACGTGCATCACTGCCTCGCTGTAGACGCCCGCCGAGCACTTGCCGAGCAGCGCAGCCACGCGTTCGCCGAGCGGTCGCTGCTCCGGCGTGGTGAGCACCAGCGCGCGCTGCGCGCCGAGTTGCTTCACCTCATCCGGCAGCGCTTCCAGCCGGCCCGCCCCAAAGACCACCCGCGACGGTGCGGCCTGATAGACAAAAGATTCCATCGCCCCTCCCTGACTCATTGCACCCCAGTGCCTCAGCGCTTGAAATGCGGCGGTATCGTGGCGTCCACGTTGACCCATACCGACCGAGCTTCCGTGTAGTCGTGCATGGCCTCGAAGCCCATTTCGCGACCGTAGCCGGATTGCCCCAACCCGCCGAACGGGCTGCCCGGGCTTACCCGCTTGTAGCAGTTGATCCAGCACATCCCGGCATGGATGTTATTAGCCATGCTGTGTGCGCGGCCCAGGTCGCGCGTCCACAGGCCGCTGCCAAGTCCGTACTCGGTGGCGTTGGCAATGGACAGCGCCTCCTCGTCGCTGCCGAAGCGCAGCACGGTGACGAAGGGGCCGAACACCTCCTCCTGCGCCACGCGGTCATGCGGCTTTGCCTCGACGATCGTGGGCTCGACGTAGTACCCCTTCTCGAGCCCCGCAAGCGTGGGAGCCCGACCGCCGGTCAGCACGCGCCCACCCTGCTCCCGCGCCACGCCAGTGTAAGACAACACCTTGTCGCGATGCTGCGCCGACGTGAGCGGCCCCATCTCGGTTTCCGGATCGAGCGGATTGCCCAGTCGGATAGACGCCGCCAGCTTGCCGAAGCGGTCGAGGAACTCGTCGGCGATGCATTCATGCAATACCAGCCGCGATCCCGCGATGCACGCCTGCCCTTGGTTGTGGAAGATTGCCCACGCAGTGCCGTTGATAGCCGCATCCAGGTTGGCATCCTCGAAGACGATGTTGGCGCCCTTTCCGCCCAGCTCAAGCTGCACACGCTTCAGGTTACCCTTCGATGCCTCCACGATGCGCCGGCCAGTAGCAGTCGATCCGGTGAAGGCGATCTTGCCGACCCCAGGATGCTCGGCCAGCCGCTGGCCCGCCGTATGGCCGTAACCCGGCACCATATTGACCACGCCCGCCGGAATGCCGACTTCGGCCATGAGTTCGGCAATCCGCAGCGACGACAGCGGCGTCAGTTCGGACGGTTTGATCACCACTGTATTGCCTGCCGCCAGTGCCGGACCCATCTTCCAGCTCGTGAACATCAGCGGGAAGTTCCACGGCACGATCTGGCCCACCACCCCGATGGGGGCACGCTGCACGTAGTTCAGGAAGCCGGTCTCCACCGGAATGACCGAACCCTGAAGCTTGTCGGCCATGCCGCCAAAGTAGCGGAAGCAGGCGGCGGTGCGCGGCACGTCCAGGCCACGTGAATCACGGATCGGGTGGCCGGTGTCAAGCGATTCGAGCTGGGCGAGTTCCTCGGCGTTGGCTTCGATGGCGTCGGCGAGCTTCAGCAGCAGGCGTCCGCGCTCGGCGGCGGAAGTGCGGGACCAGGCTGGGAACGCTTTGGCTGCGGCGTCGACGGCAAGATCCACGTCAGCCGCTTCGGCCGCAGCGATGGCGGTGATGAGGCTGCTGTCGTGCGGATTCAATACGTCGATGGTGCCGCCCGCCAGCGCATCGACGAAGCGGCCGTTGATAAACAGTTTGTTCAGCATGACGATGTTCCAGGAGAGTTTGAGGCGCAGAGCATGGAGCTGACGATCAAAACTCCACCGGATACGGCTTCAGTTCTCCGCTTTCGTACCGTTTGGGCAGGTTCGGCGTGGCGTTCTCCCACACCAGCAGCATCGATCGCTTAGTCGAGTAGCCCTGGTGACGGATGTCCGCCGGCATGGCGCAGATGTCGCCGGCGCGCATCGTGACGCGGGCACGAGGCGCGCCGGTGTTCTTGTCGCCGATGTCCCAGACGATCTCGTCGGACAGTTGCAGGAACCATTCCACGCGGTCGTTACCGTGGAAGACCGGCAGGATGAACTCTTCGGTGGTCGGGCAAAACAGGCTCTGGCCGCAGACCGACGTGACTGACGGGTTCCACGTCACGTCCGAGCGGGACAGGTACTTGAACAGGTTGAATGCGTGGAGCTGACCTTCGAAGCCCGGTTCGACATGGACTTCGGGCTCACCCTGCGCGACGTCCTGGAAGGCACGGTTGACGGGCAGATCATCGCGCAGCGGCGAATCGTCCGGCAAGCCTGGCATGCGGCGCGTGGCAATGCGCGTGCGCTCGATAGCTGCGATGTTGTCGCCGTGCTTGGGACCGAAAGCCGTGCCGGTTTCCTCGGGCGCCGCGAAAGGATCGAAGCCTTCGTTGGTCCAGTCGTGCAGGATGGCCTTGAATGTCGCCATGATGACCGGAGTATCGAAGGTCTCGGTATAGTCAACGCCCGCTTCCTTCATCACGCCGTTGAAAGCACCTGCGTAGACGTCGACCTTGCCATAGTGGTTGCGCGTGCCAAATACGTGGTCGAAGTTGACCCAGCCGTAGAAGAAGCCCCAGGCGACGTCGCGCATCATGGCCCGCAGGAAGGCGTCGGCAGGAATGGCGTGAGTGCGGAGCAGGCCGCGAGCGGGCCACTGCACGGTGGCGAAGTAGGCGTCGCGCGAGAAACGGAAGGCGCCAAGGTTGAAATCACGGTAGCCGCTCACCGGATCGGGCGTGCCCGACTGGACCTTATCGGCGGCGAAATTGGAAGTCTTCGGCTTGTCGGTAACTTCGAGCATGGCCATGGAAAGTCTCCTGAATGATGTGGGGAATGCGGGATCGGGGCCTTGGGTGTCAGTGGAAGCAGATGTCCGCCCACTTTTCGACGGACAGCGCGCCGAGCTTGGATTGCAAAAGCAGTGCGCATGGTTGCTGCGCGCTGAATCGATAGGCGCAGCCTGCCGGAAGCAGGCTCTGGTGGCCCTTGCCCAGCACCACGTGGCCCATCTTTTGTCCCGTGGGCTCGGCCAGCACGGCGCCATCCGCGGCGGGGGAAGGCGCGTCCAGCTTGACGAAGTCCACGCGTACCTCGCCGTCCATCGAGATCACGAATTCGTCGTGTGAGCAGGTGAACCATACGGATTGCCCTTCGGCACGCGCGGCTTCCACCACGTATTCCAGATTCTTGCCGACTACCACACGCTCGTACGGCGCCGACCCTGCGGCCACTTCGAAGACGTTGGAAAACACATAGTGACGGGCATCGCCCTGGGTCACTTCGATGCTGCCCTTGCGGTAGTTGTCGAGGGAACCGAAAACGGTTCGGGGCGTGGATGTCGTCATGGATGTCTCCTGAATTGGGCGGATGCACCGCCTGCGAATTTCGGTTGGTTGTCTGAGGGGTGGCCGGATCAGTCCAGATACACACCGACGCGGCGGATCACGGCTTGCCACTTGGCGGTGTCGGCTTCGATCTGCCTGGCTAATGCGGCGGGCTGGTCGGGCGCGGGTGCGAGGTCATTGGCAAGCAGTTTTGCGCGCACCTCCGGCAGCTTCACGATGCGGCCAATTTCTTCATTCAGGCGACGCACGATGGCGTCCGGTGTGCCCTTCGGCGCGAGCAGCAATTCGCTGAAGGTCGCGTCGTAGCCGGTCACACCGGCCTCGGCCATGGTTGGCACCTGCGGCGCAAGCACCGAGCGCGTTGAACCGGATACCGCCAGTCCCACAAGCTTGCCGGCCTTGACCATCGGGGTCACCACGGGCGAAGCCAGATATCCGCAAGGAACCTGTCCGGCCAGCACATCCTGCATGGCCGGAGACGGCCCCTTGTACGGCACGTGCGTCATCTTGATGCCAGCCTGCGTCAGGTACATCTCCATTGCCAGGTGGCCCGGCACGCCGGGGCCGCCCGATGCATAGTTCAGCCCTTCCGGCTCCGACCTGGCCTTCTTCGCCAGGTCGGAAAGAGAATGGATACCTGAGGACGGCGCACAGACCAGCATCTGGTTGAAGCGCGCAAGGGTGATCACGGGGACGAGGTCGCCCGGCTTGAAGCTGAGCTTGCGGTACAGGGTCGGGTTGACCGTCAGGATCGTGTCCGGGCCCTGCAAGAGCGTGTAGCCATCGGCCGGCGATTTGGCGACCACGTCCGCGCCGATATTGCCGCCGGCACCCGGCCGGTTCTCAACCACCACCGGCTGCCCAAGCGACTGGCCAAGCTTGTTCGCGACCAATCGCGATGCGGTGTCACCGGGCGAACCGGCGGGAAACGCTACGACAATCCGGATCGGCCGGCTGGGCCAGTCGGCTTGTGCCGACGCTGCCGGCACAACGGCGAATGCGCAGGCGATCTGACAGGCAAGCGCCAGCGCGCGACTTGTGGGTTTCATGTTGTCTCCTATATGTTCGGGATTCCCGGCGGCTCTCTGGTGGCCGCTACGGGATGCTGCCAGCGGCTTACCAGCGGCCGATATGGATGCCGACCTCTTCCTCTTTGCGTGTCCATCCGGCCATGGCCGGATGGCTGACTGTCGGATGAATACGGCGGTTGCGCAGCCAGTCGAAAAGGCGCGCCTGGAAGCGCTCGCGTACCTCTGCATAGGCAGGATCGGCGCCCAGGTCGACGAACTCATCCGGGTCGTTGCGCAAGTCGAACAACTGCGGTCGCAGGCCTTCGAAGTGCACGAATTTCCAGTCGTGGTCGCGCACCATGGTCATATGGCAGCCGTGCGCCGGGCGTCCGACCGGTTCGCGCACGAAATCGCGGAAGGCGTAGTCGTTCTCGGAGAACACCGCATCGCGCCATTCGCCCAGTGTCTCGCCGCGCAGCAGCGGCACCAGTGATCGGCCTTCCACGATGTGGTCGGGAATGGGCAACCCATAGGCATCGAGAATGGTTGGCACCAGATCGATGGCCTCGACGAGCCGCGTTTCCACATGGCCACGCACGGCGTCCGGGCGCGGGTCGCAGATGATCAGCGGCACCTTGACGACGCTGTCGTGGAAAAGCTCCTTCTCGCCGAGGTAGTGGTCGCCCAGGTAGTCGCCATGATCGCTCGAGAAGATCACCAAGGTGTCATCGAAGCGGCCACTGCGCTCAAGGTAGTCAAACAGGACGCCAAGTTGGTCGTCGATCTGCTTGATCAAGCCCATGTACGTGGGGATGACCGTGTCCCGCACCTCCGCCCGGGAGAAATTTCGACTTACCTCGCAGTTCCGGTAGCCTTGCAGTACGGGGTGCGCATGGTCCAGCTCGCTTTGGTGCTGCCGGACCGGTAGCACGTCTTCAGGGCTGTACATCGCGTGGTACGGTGCGGGAGCAACATAAGGCCAGTGTGGCTTGATGTACGACAGGTGCAACACCCAGGGCTTGTCGCCGCTCTGCTCGATAAAGTCGATGGCGCGGCGCGTCATGTACGGAGTTTCCGAATCCTGCTCGTGCACACGTGCGGGCAACCGTGCGTAGCGCATGTCCCAGCCGGACAGGACCTCCCCGTTCTCGCCGGCGGCCGAGTTGGCATGGTCGTGCCACGGGTTCGTCCCATCGTAGCCGCGCTCGCGCAGATAGGCGGTGTATTGGTGGTTCTCATCGGCAAAGCCTGGCGGCCAGATGCCATCGTCGCGGTCAAACGGCTCGAATCCGCCTTCTGCCACCAGCACGCCCTCAGCGCTGCGCAGATCGATGCCCAGGCGCCTGATGCCCGCTCGGTCGGCCTCCACGTGCGTCTTGCCAGCCACAGCGACGCGTACGCCATGTGGCCGCAGGAAATCCCCAAGCGTCATCTCGCCAACCGGCATCGGCACGAAATTCCAGACGGCGCCATGACTCGTCACGTACCGCCCCGTGTAGTAGGACATGCGCGACGGCCCACACACGGGCCCCTGGACGAACGCGTTGGTGAAGCGCACGCCACGACTCGCGAGGCGGTCGATGTTGGGCGTATGCAGGTCGGCATGGCCGTAGCAGGAAAGATAATCCCAGCGCAATTGATCACACATGATCCAAAGGACATTGCGTATGCGTTGCGCTTTCATCTCGACGTCTCCCTTCTGTTCTTCGTAGCGAAAGCGGTCAGACACGTTCGTTGCGTGACCGCCATGACCAGAACAATATTTCCTGCGAGTGTGCTTCTCAAGCGGCTTCTGCTAGAGTTTCACCCAGTGAAATCCACGGAAAGCTGAAGTTTCGTGCGGGAGGCGAGGCATGTGGGACCCGAAGGTCAAGACAATTGCAGCGTTGGATCGAGGACTGGCGGTGTTGGACGAAGTGCGCAGGACTGGGGGTTCCAGTCTGCAGGCACTCCATGATGAAACGGAGCTGCCTAAGGCGACACTGCTGCGCATTCTGGTGACCTTGGAGCGCCGTGCCCTGATCTGGCGGCGCATCGCTGACGGATACTACTGCCCCGGCAGTCCGCCGCCGGCAAGCCGACGGCAATCCGACGCGACCGACCGCCTGGCACAGTTCGCCGCCCCCGAGCTCGACCGGCTGCAGGCCGAGATACTGTGGCCTTCCGACCTGGCGATCCGGCGCGGCAACGCCATGGTGCTTTGCGAAACCAACCGCGCCGAGTCGTACTTTACGATCCGGCGCGACAACATAGGGTTCCATGTCAACATGCTCCGCTCCGCAGTGGGACAGGCTTATCTGGCCTTCTGCCCGCAGAAGGAGCGCGAGATAGTCCTGGCCGCATTGCGCCGCAGCCGCCGGGTCGGGGACGCCGTTGCACGTGATCCGGCATATGTAGCTCGGTTGATCGAACTTACGCAGCAGCGCGGCTACGGCGTTCGCGAGCAGGAATTTGGTGGCGACTATGACAAGCCACGCACCGAGGCGGACGACCGCCTAGAGGCACTCGCCGTGCCAATCATGGAAAACAAGCTACGCGTGTATGGGTGCGTCAACATCGTCTGGATTCGGGGCGTGCGCACGCAGGAGCAGATAGTTAAGCAATGCCTCCATCCACTAAGGCACACAGCCGATGCCATCGCCCGCAAGATGGCTACTCGACCCTAGCGCGCGGCCCCGTGCGCCCGCACTACGCGAGCTTTGCGGCGCGCCCCTCCTTCCCGGTGGCCGCCGGGCTTGCAGGCAGCGATCGCCTATCGATCTCCAATGTCTAGGGCCGAGACCGGCCACTATGCGACGTTGAAGATCGCCCAATCAAAGGCCGCTTTGGATTCGAGAACGGCCTTTGTAGTCGATGTGGTGTCGCATCGAGCGTCGCCCGCCGCGCTGCGCCGCCATTTGTTCCAGATTCGTTGAGAGGCGTTGTTGCGCGGCCTCAGCCCTGGTGGCGCCCGCTGCAGTCGGCGCGATCCAGCAGCAACCGGCAGCTTTACGCTCAGCCTCTACCTGCTGAGCCTGCCGCTGGTACTGGCGGCGGTCATTCTGGTCGCGTGGTTCCGGCCACGCGATACGGGCCCGATGGTCGTGGGCTCCGTCGAGGCACGCTGAGTGCCCCCGGCGATAGTGCGCTCAAGCCTTGGCTGCGGGAGGCGGTGCGCAGGACTCGCGCATAACGACTTGCGTGGTCAGCCGTACTTCCTGCCCCCCCTGCTCCTTCGCCTGTGCGCGCTCCGCGGCGCCGCCAATCGCTCGCAGCAGAATTTCAGCGGCGGCCGTGCCCACGGCCTCGAGGTCCCAACTGATCGCGGTGATCGCGGGCGAATACAGTTGAGGCAGATCGCCGTCGCCGACGCAGATCAGGCTGACATCGTGCGGCACCCGATGGCCGGTTTGTCGCGTTGCCTGCAGTACACCCGACAGGATGCGCGTGCCCAGGCAAATGAATGCCGTCGGCCGGGACTTTGCGGAAAGCAGGGCCAGCGCGTCGCTGAACGACAAATCCATGGCCGAGCGGCTGGCTCGGACGAGCGTTTCATCCACCGTCAGGCCACGCTCGGCCATCGCCGCGCGATATCCATCGATACGCTCGCGTCCGGGTCGCAAGGCACCGTCGGAGGTCATCAGCGCGATGCGCGTATGACCCAGGTCAAGCAGATACCGGCAGGCTTCGTATGCGCCGCGGAAGTGGTCGACGTGAACGCCCGATCCCTGCTCGCCGAAGTCGCGGTCCATGGCAACCACGGCCAGATCACGCGAGATCTGTTCAAGATAGTCAGCACGCTCTACTTCACAGGGCCCGAGAATCAGTCCATCGACGCGTCGTCGGCGGAACAGGTCCACCATCAGCTCTTCCTGCGCCTTGCTATTGTGAGTGTTTCCAACCACCATGGCGTAGCCTTCGCGCTGCAGGCGCATCTCCACCGCGGTAATGATGCGGGCATACAGGGGGTTGGCCAGATCGGAAACCAGCAGTCCCACCACGCCAGAAGTACCTGTGCGCATGCTCTGCGCGATCGGATCTGGTGCATACGCCAGCGCCTTCGCTGCGCGTTCGACGGCCTGGAGAGCCGCCTCGCTTACGGGACCGCTACGATTTAACGCCCGCGAGGCCGTGCCCAGCGACACGCCGGCCGCGCGCGCCACGTCACGAATCGTGACGCGGGCGGGCGTATCGGAACTAGGGGTGCGCGTTCGGCTGCTCATTTTTGATCCCGGGGCTTGCTAGCGGATGGCGGCAGGGCGGCCGGCTTCGCTCGCGATTATCGCCCAAATCCGCCCCGCCCCTTGCCACATCTAGTACATCGCACGGCCGCCACTGATGTCGAAAACCGCCCCGGTGCTGAAGCTGCAACGCGCGGAGCACAGCCAGGCCGCCATCTCGGCGACCTCCTCGACGCGGACGAAGCGTTTCATCGGCACGCGCTCCAGCAGTCGCACCTGCAGTTGCGCACGCTGGCTATCGTCGTAGACGCCGAAGATATCGGTGTCAGCCGCGCTGGGCGTGATGCAGTTGACCAGCACACCGGTTTCGGCCAATTCCTTGCCCAGGCTTTTGGTCATCGATATCAGCGCTGCCTTCGATGCAGCATAGGCGCCGGCGAAGGGGTTGCCCTCCTTCCCGGCAATCGACGCCACATTAACCACGCGGCCATAACCGTGACTCACCATGAGGGGAACCACAGCCTGCGCGCACAGCAACCCGCCAAAGACGTTCACGTCGAAGACGCGCTTCCATTCATCGAGAGAGGCCTCGATCGTCGGGCCGCTGCGCCCCAGAATCGCGGCATTGTTGACCAGCGCCGTGGGCGCTCCCAGCGCTTCCGTGGACTGTGCCAGCGCACGGTCGACCTGAGCGCGATCCGTGATGTCAACCGCGACAGACATCGCGTTTGCGCCACTTGCACGCAGCGATTGCACAGCCTCGTTGAGTTGCCCGGCATCGCGATCCCACAATGCTACGGAAAAACCCTCTACGGCCAGACGGGCACCAATCGCCAATCCAATGCCGCGCGCGGCGCCCGTCACCACCCCGACGCGTCGCCCTGTTTCCCTGCTTTCGTTGGCGGTCATTGCGGCGCTCCGATCCGGCGGATGGGATCAGCGCCGTCCCAGCCTTTGGCAGCGGCGGCAATCGACGCGAAATACTCGCCCTTGCCGCCCGCCATTTCCGAAATCTCCACGATGTTGCCCGGCAAGTCCGCGTGGACGTAATAGGCAAATCGACCGCGCATGCCCATGCGGCCGCCGTGCCCCTCTACGTAGCCGCGCCCACGTAAGGCTTCCGCGTACTCGTCGAACCGGTCGTCTGTCCAGTAGGCGATATGCTGCATGCCCTCTCCTGCCCGCTTCAGGGAATCCAGATACAGCGACGGCGCTTCGTTGCGTTGCTGGATCAGCTCGATCTGGACGCCCCCTGAATTGGCAAGGGCGATAGACAGGTCTGGCAGTGCCGATGTCTTGCTGTAGTAACGGAACTCGGTGGTACCAACGGCTTCCTTGTAGAACCAGGGGCCGACGCCCAACACGTCGCTCCAGTGCCGCATGGCCTTCTCAATGTCGCGCACGACATAGCCAATCTGGCAAACGCCACCAAACAGCAAACTCATTGCCTCCCCTCCCCAAAATTGGAAACGTTTCCAGTTCCAACTCTAGTCTGCGTTGCGTTCAGATGCGACATAGAGTTTACCATGATTGCCGTTCCCCACATGGTCTACCAAAATTTAATGGAAACGTTTCCACATCGATTGGAACGCACTGAAGACGTCTGCATCGCAGAACGGACGGATACCCACGGAGACAGCCATGAACAGATTTCTCGCCAGCGCCCTGCTCGCCCTTGCCACCACCGCCGCCCAGGCCGGCGATGTCGCCACTTATCCCGATCGCCCTATCCGCATGCTGTTGCCCTTCTCCGCCGGCGGTGGCGGCGACATTCTCGGCCGCCTGCTCGCCGAACGCTTCGCGGCGCAACTCAAGCAGCCGGTAGTGGTGGAGAACAAGCCGGGTGCGGCTGGCACGATCGGTACCCACGCCGTCGCCACCGCAGCACCGGACGGCTACACGATCATGATCGGCGGCATGTCGACCCACCAGCTTGCGCCGGCCACGTACACGAAACTGCCCTACGACCCGGTGCGCGACTTCCAGAGTCTGGGGGCGATAGGGAATTCGTCAATCGTGATGATTGCTGCCAATCAGTATCCAGCGAACAACCTCAAGGAACTGATTGCGCTGTCGCGCAAGGACAAGACGCCGATTCAGTATGCAAGCTGGGGGGCGGGATCCACGGGCCACTTCTGTGGCGAGGTCCTGAGCCAGAAGACCGGCATACCGATGCAGCACGTGCCATACAAGGGCACGTCGCAGATTGTGACCGACATCCTCGGCAACCACATCTCTGTGGGCTTCGTCGATATGGTGACTGCCACCCCTTTCGTCAAGGAAGGCAAGGTCAAGGCGCTCGCTGTATGCACGCGACGTTCGCCCAGCTTGCCAAACGTCGCCAGCTACCAGGAACAGGGGGTGGACTTCGACCGCGAACTGACCTGGGTCATGTACGTGCCAGCAAAGACGCCAAAACCCATCGTGGAGAAATTGTCTCGCGTCCTGGAAACCACGCTCAAGGAGCCGGACGTCGTCAACAAGCTGCTCTCGCTGGGTATCACCGCAAAGTATGTGCCCGGACCGGAGCAACAGGCTGTCAATGCCCGCGATATTCCCATGTGGAAGGCAATCGCGACGCAAGCGAACATCAAGCTGGATTGAGCGACCGGCCTCACACACAGCACCCGATCACCATTCGAATTCTCATCATCTACCACAGGAGATCTTTAATGTCAGCTACGCTCGACGCCGCACGCGTCAAGACCGTGCGGGACCACATGGCTCTGGAATGTGTCCATGACTGGGATGCCGTCATCGATACGTTTGCCCACCCCCGCTACGAAATGCATGGCAGCGGCGTTGTCTTTGACGGCGAAAGCGAGGTGCGCGGCTACTTTGATTCGTCGCGGATTCCCTTCCCCGACCTCAAGAACGAAATTATCGCCATTGCTGCCGTCGACGAAACGGTGCTCGTAGAGTTCTGGTTGCAGGGCACGCATCTCGGTCCGCTCCAGGCCAACGGCAAGACCTTCGCACCGACGGGCCGCACCTTCCGGGTTCGAATGGCCGCCACGTTCGAGTTTGCGCCGGGCTCGGACAAGATCATCTGCGAGCGCCCATACTCGGCGCCCGACGCCAAGCTGCGTGCGCTCGGCCTGCGCTAAGGGACGCCGGCATGGGAGATTCAGCACTTGCAATCGCCAGTGGGCATGGCCGGCTGACCGGTAAGGTCGCCATCGTCGTGGGCGCTGGCTCCAGTGGCGCGGACGTCAGCAATGGCTCTGCCGCGGCCATTGTCTATGCGCGGGAAGGCGCGCGCGTCCTCTGCGTAGACCGCGACACCAAAGCCGCGCAACGCGTTGTTGAGCAAATCCGCGAAGCCGGCGGCGATGCACTGCCGTTCGAAGCCGACGTATGCAGCAAGGCCCAGCTTGCAACCATGACCAGCTATTGCGCATCCGAGTTCGGACGCATCGATGTACTACATAACAATGTCGGTATCGAGATTGTGGCGGAGCTCGAGGAGATCCGTGAGGAAGATTGGGATCGCGTCTTCGACATCAATCTCAAAGGCGTCATGCTGGCATGCCAGCAGGTAATCCCTCGTATGGTGCAACAGGGCGGTGGTTCGATCGTAAACATTTCGTCGATCGCCAGCCGAAAATGGAGCCCGATGCCGTTTCTGGCTTACAACACGTCAAAGGCGGCGCTCAACCATATGACGCGTGTGCTCGCGCGCCCCTACGCTTCCGATCATGTTCGGGCTAACGTCGTGGTCCCCGGATTGATCGACACACCACACGCCGCGCACCTTACCAAGGGTGACGCTGCGGCGGGACAAGCCGCACGCGACGCGAGAAATCTGCGTTGCCCGATGGGCCACCAAGGCACCCCATGGGACATCGCCTATGCGTCGCTGTTCTTGGCAAGCGATGAATCTCGGTACATCACCGGCACCGAGATTGCAGTCGATGGCGGACTTTATCTCTGAGTCACCCCGGACTTCCGGACACTTTCAACATACCGGCGACGAGACACATCTATATCCGCGCGATTCGACTCGTCGCCTCAGGAGATTTGCATCATGGCATTGCCCAAGGTCTTTACCCATCAGGATCGACTGCTGTCCGTCAACATTCACGATGCAGTGGAGTTCCCAGGCTCGGAATCCGGCTCCACCATCGTCCCGCTCTTCCTCGATCGTGAGAACGGTGTCTGGGTCCTGTACGGAAAATTCGAGCCAGGCACGACACTGCCGCCCCATTTCCACACCGGGACCGTCCACTTCTTCACGACGAAGGGCGAATGGAACTATGTCGAGTACCCAGAGGACCCGCAAACAGCCGGTAGTTACCTGTACGAACCGGGCGGCTCCATTCACACGTTCTCGGTTCCCGCCAATGCCAAAGAGCCCGCTGAGGGCTTTATGGTCGTCTATGGCGCCAACGTAATCTTCAAGGACGGCGAATACCAGTCCGTGCGTGACGCCGGTGCGATCGAGGACGGCATTCTCAATGCCGCCAAGGCCATGGGGCTGCCAACCCCACGGTATATCCGGCCAACCGGCGGAGCCACGTTCTCGCGCGACTGAATTTTCACGCCCGTATGCTGTGTAGGCGTGTCTCAAGGGGCACGCCTCAAAAGAACTAACTTGATGGAAACAGAACCCAGCAGCAATTCTGGTCCGATGCGCATTTCGTGGATGGCGATCTATCCCACGGCACCTGGATCGAGGACGCGCGAGCCTTGACACGCGTTCCGCATGTAGTAAAAACAACCGTTTCTGGTACGAGGTCAGCCACCTGAACGTGAAGATGCACAGACGGCTTTGGGTCGGCTACCGCCCCTCGCCGCGGGGTTGCCTGTCCACCTTGGGCAATTGGGCTCTTGCGGCGGTGAATCGGCCGCCGCCGACGTCGGCTACTCTCGCACTGAGGAGTTCGTCAACCGCTTCCAGGGATTCAGGCATCTTCAGGTCGGCCAGCATGCCGCGGATGCATGCGCGTGGCGAGCGTGCGGCACTCATCGGCGCTCTCCTGCCAGCCTGCTATCGACGGTCAGTAGACGCCTCTCAACCTTTGGTAGCGGTATGGGCGGCAGGCCTGGACGCAAAAACCCAATGAACGGCAAAGCGTCCAAATTTCGTCCGGCAGTTCTGTGCAATTTACATCCGCCACCAACAGAAATGTCCACACGTCCCCCTTGTGTCGCTCAGCGGCTGTCTGGACGAGCGCAAACTGGGCCTCCGTCCCCGTGTGTCGCGCCCGGAAGCAGGCTCAACTCGCGATGAGGTTCAGAAACCGTTGCACGCTAGGATTATCGTTGCCGCGGAAGAACTGCTGTGGAGGCGCGTCTTCCACTACCACGCCACCTTCCATGAATACGACGCGGTCGGCAACGTCTTGAGCGAAGCGCACCTCGTGGGTCACCACCAGCATTGTCATGCCCTCCCGCGCCAGTTCGCGCATGACTACGAGCACATCCTCGCGGAGCACGGGGTCGAGTGCGGACGTAGGCTCATCGAACAGGATCACATCGGGATCCATGGCAAGGCCGCGTGCAATGGCGACGCGCTGCTTCTGGCCGCCGGACAGACGTGACGGATACTCATTGGCCTTGGCGCTCAACCCTACGCGCTCCAGCAGCGCCATCCCCCTTGCCATGGCCACCCTGCGGTCGACCTTCTTGACACTAACCGGGCCTTCGATCACGTTCTCGATGACCGTACGATGCGGGAAGAGATTGAACGACTGAAACACCATCGCCGATCGCTGGCGAATCCCGGCGATATTCTTTCGGTTCTCGCGCGAGAGCTCCCGATTTGGAAAGCACTCGACTTCCGTGCCGCATACCCGTATGGACCCGGCGTCGGGCTGCTCGAGGAAGTTCAGCGAGCGCAACAGGGTGGTCTTGCCGGACCCGGAGGGTCCCATGATCACGACGACCTCCCCTTTGGCGACGCTGAAGTCAACGCCGCGAAGCACCGGCGTGCCACCGAACGATTTGGTCAAGCCGCGTACGCAGATTGTTTCTTCCGTATTGTTCATAGATAACGCTTCGACGCCCTGCTTTCCAGCACCGTCTGCAGGATCGTCAGGATCTGGTTCACTACCCAATAGATAAGCCCGACCATCAGGAACATTTCCATGTACCGGAAGGTGGTTGCGCCGACTTGCTCGGCTACGCGGGTCAACTCCACCACCGTGATGGTCGACGCCAGAGAGGTGTCCTTGATCAGCGCGATCATACGGCTGCCCACGGGCGGAATTGCAATGCGAAGTCCCTGCGGCAGGATCACGCGCGACATGGCTTTCCAGTACCCCATGCCGAGCGACATCGCAGCTTCCCATTGGCCCTTGTCCACCGCGCCGATTCCGGCCCGGAAGTTCTCGCTCAGATAGGCCGCGGCAAACAGCGTGAGGGCCAGCAGTGCAGCGGGAATCGGATCGAGCGTCACGCCGTAGTGTGGCAATCCGAAATAGAGCAGCAGGATCTGTACGAGCAGCGGCGTGCCCCGGAAGACCGACACATACGCAAAGGCAAGCGCCCGCAGCGCAACGAAGCGGGAGAGCCGCGCGAGGGCCAGCAGCAGGCCGAGGACCGACCCGAGCATGAACGCGCCGAGCCCCAGGAACAGCGTCATCAGGACGGCGTCTTTGAGCAGTGGCAGCGAACGGATGAATAGCTCGCCCATCACTTACTCCTTGTCTTCGTTTGCCCTGGCAATGGCACCGCGCATGTCATAGTCGCTACTTACCCATCGCTTCGCCAACCGGTCGACCGTGCCATCCGCCAGCATCTCGCCAATGGCCTTGTTGATCGCCGCTGCCAGGGCTGGCTGGTTCTTCGCCAGCGCAGGGGCCGAGAGCTGGTAGGTCAGCGGCTCGCCGACCTCCTTCAGCGGAAGCTTGTTGACCGTTGCGTACCGCAGCCCGCCAAAATGCGACACGATCACCGCATCGATGCGCCCGTTGGCGAGATCGCTGAACAGCAATCCGCCGTTGTCGTAGGAGCGCAGTTCGGAAGACGTGAGATTCTTGCGTGCCCAGGATTCATTGCTGGAGCCCGTTGTCACACCGACGCGTTTCGCGCCGAGATCGCCACGTCCCTTGATGGCCGTATTGTCGGCCCGCACGAAGATCCGGAAATCCTCTGCACCGTACGGCGTGCCGAAGTCCACCTGCTTGCTGCGTTCGACCGTCGGGGTCAGGTCGTTCATGACCACGTCGTACTTGCCCGCCTTCAGGCCTTCAATGAAGTTCTTTCCCGAGTCGGCGATAAACACCACCTTCTGTACACCCATGCGCCTTGCCACTTCCTTGGCGATCTCGACGTCGTAGCCGGCAGGCTGGTTCTTGTCGTCAAGCATGCTCCACGGCGGGCTGCTTTGGGTGTTGGCCACACGCAGCACGTTGTCTGCCTTGATCTTCGGAAGAAGGTCGGTAGCGTGAGCGCTCGGCCATAGGCCAATCATCGCACCCACCAAGAGTGCCTGCCCGAGTCGCGTGGTCAGAGGCCAACGTTTCATTTTTTATCCTGTTGCTGTGGGGGGAAGAAATCAGACTGGCCGATGGCCGGCATACTGTTCGAAACCGTGCTCGAGGTCGGCGATGAGCCGCTGAGTGTCCTCGAGACCAATGGACACGCGGAAGATCGGCTGGTCGGTCGGTGGAAATCTGCGGGCCTTCTGAATTCCCGCTGGGTAGAACGCGATCAGACTATGCGTCCCCCCCCAGCTTGCGCCGATCGAAAACACCTTGAGCGCATTGAAGAACGCTGCGATCGCCTGTTCCGGGGCAGGTTTCAGCACGAATGAGAATAGGCACCCGCCAGCCGTGAAGTCCCGCTTCCAGATCGCATGACCGGGGTCGTCTGGCAAGGCAGCGAATAGCACGCGATCGACAATCGGGTGGTCTCGCATCCATTGCGCCACCTCCAGTGCCCGCCTGCCCTGCTCGGCGAAGCGCAGGGGGAACGTCTCGAGACCACGCAGCACCAGAAAGCAGTCGTCCGCACTCACGGCAAGGCCCAGGGTGGCTTGCGCCTCGCGCAGTCTTTCGTACAGCGTGAAGTCATTCGTGCTGATTGCACCCATCAGCAGGTCGGAATGCCCGCCGAAGAACTTCGTGGCGGCCTCGATGCTCATGTCCACACCATGCAGGAGCGGCCGGAACCCAAGCGGACTCGCCCAGGTGTTGTCCATCATGGTGAGAATGCCGCGCCGCCGTGCCTCGGCGGAAATTTTCGGTACATCGGGCATTTCCATCGACACCGTCCCCGGAGACTCGAGGCAGATCATCCGAGTCGACGGCATGATGTAGGAGGCGATGTCGCTGCCAATGTCGGCAGGATATACGTCGACATCCACACCAAGACGGGCCAGCCAGTCACCCGCGAAGGCCTTCAGGCCGCCATAGCATGCGTCGGAAATCAGGATGTGGTCGCCGCTCTTGACGAATGGCATGATCGCGCTGACCAGCGCCGCCTGCCCGGACGGAACGACGACGCAGTGATTGGCGCCTTCCAGCGCCGCGATCCTGCCCTCCAGTTCGCGGTGGGTCGGGGTGCCAGTGACCCCGTAGCTGAATCCATCTGGTTGGCGTGATTTTCGCGCAACGAAATCTTCATACGAATCGAATACGATCGTGGACGCCCGGAATACACCAGGAGAAAGACTCTCAAAAGCTTGGTTACGGTAGTCGGCCGGTGGCGTGCTCATTTTTCAATGCCAGTGAATATGTGCCAGCATTTTTGATCACGCACGCAAATCCATCCACCCTCGGGGCTTTTCAATCGAGAAGCCTGGCTTATTGGCCGCGAGAAATATCACATGATCTGCACTGGCGAAAAACCGAGGCATGGGTATTAATAATATCGCAATCAGTGAAATCCCCATTAGGGTATTGGCTGGGCCAACCGGCCAAGGGCGGGATTAGCCATCCAGATATCTGTTGATTTTGTCGGTCTCCGACTGGAGTTGGAGACGCAGATACCGCAGGAACTCTTGCCCGTTCGTGGAAACCGGCCGACCCGGTCGCATGATGAGCAACGTGCGTGCATCGATCGCCACCGCCAGGCGGCGGACCACAAGTCCGCGCGCCATATAGTCCAGCGCCGCAATCGGATTGACCAGCGCCAGGCCAACTCCCGCCAGTGCCAGCTCACAGGCGGTGGCCGAGAGCGGCGTCTCGATGACACGGCGGAGCGTCACGCCATGTTCGACCAGCGCGCGCTCGAGGCGAGTCCGGCCCAGATCCTCCGGGTTCATGTCGATGAAGGCGTCCGAAGCGAGGTCGCCCAGTTGAATCACGCGCCTCGCGCGCAACGGGTGCTCAGGCGACATGGCAACCACGCCGGAAAACGTCGAGAAGACCGAATGTTCGACACTCTGGGTCGCCACCTCATCATTCATAAGCCCGAAATCAACCAGGCCAGCGGAAACAAGCTGGAAGACCTCCTTCGAGCTGCCGACCTGCAGAGACATCCGCACATCTCGCTTTTGCGGCGCGAAGGCGGCGATTGCCCGGCTCACGAAGGAAACGCCGAAGGCTGGGTATGACGCAACCGACAGCCGCCCGACTCCGAACATTCTCAGGCTGCGAATGCGGTGCTCGATCGCCTCGTAGCCGACGAAGAACTTGTCCACCTCCGTCATCAGCGCGTGCGCTTCCTGGGTCGGCTGCAGGCGGCCGCCGATTCGGTCGAACAGACGCAACTCGGCCAACTCCTCAAGCTTGCGGATAGCCTGGCTCACTGCCGGCTGGGACACCCCAAGCAACCGGGCCGCTTTGCCGGTCGATCCTGACGTTATGACCGCCCGGAATGCCTCAATTTCCCTGATATACACCTATAAGCTCCGCTTCTGTATCAAGAAGGTAAATGAGTGGACCGCGAATATGGGGACGTGAAAAATCCGGCCACGCACAAGACGGTATCGAGATTTCCTGGATAACCGATCTCCGGACAAGGCTCAAGAGAAAAGAGAAGCTCAAATCCGGTGCATCCGCTCACAACACCTGCACCATTATGGAACGGCATTCCATAATGGTACATCTCTCCCGGATGCTTGCGCGCATACCTTTCCACTAGTATCTCGGAGGACCAAAATATGAAGAAACCGCTTATCGCACTGGCATTAATGAGTGCAGCGGCGAGCCCCGTGTCGGCGCAAAATACCATGACGCTGTATGGCATTATCGATGCGGGCATCACCTTTACCAACAACGCAGGCGGACACCAGTTCTGGCAGGTACAGAGCGGCGTGGCCCAGGGGAGTCGCTGGGGGATGAAGGGCGCGGAAGATCTCGGCCGTGGCGTCAGGGCGATCTTTCAACTCGAAAGCGGCTTCAATGTCGATACCGGCAAGCTTGGCCAGGGCGGCCTGATCTTCGGCCGGCAGGCCTATGTCGGGCTATCCGACAGCACATACGGTACCGTCACGGTTGGGCGCCAGTACGATCCCGTTGCCGACCTGGTGCAGCCGGCCGTGATGAACGGCACGAGCGGCGCCTTCTTTTCCCATGCGGGCGACATCGACAACAGCAACAACGGCTTCCGCGTAAGCAACGCCGTCAAGTACGTCACCGCGCCACTGGGCGGGCTTACCTTCGAGGCACTCTACGCATTCGGCGAGCAGGCGGGCAACTATCGCGGCAACAGCACGGTCGGCGCCGGCGCCAGCTATGGCAGCGGCCCCGTCTATCTTGGCGCCGCATACTTCTACGCACGCAACCCGGCGACACAGTTTCCCGATGGCAACTGGGCACCCAACACGACGAATCCTGGCGTATCAGGCCGCGGACCGTTTGGCTACGTCGGCAATCCCTCAAACATGGAGACGTACGCGGCCGGTGGCACTTATTCGTTCGGACAGGCCGGCCTCATTGGCATGGACTTCTCGCATGTCAGCTTTGACGATGCCAACGGCGTCACGGGCAATACCGTGAAGTTCGACAACTACGAGATCTGGGGGCGATACTATTTCACGCCAGTCCTGCAGACCACGCTCGGGTACACCTTTACCCGGGCAAAGGTCGACGCCACGGGCGGCAGCCCCAAGTACCATCAGCTCAACGCACTGTTGGACTACTACCTCTCCAAGCGCACCGATGTCTATCTGATGGGCATCTATCAGCAGGCCGCTGGCGGTGCCCGCGCCGATGTCTATGACGGCGCAACGGGAAGCCAGTCGTCGACGACCAGACAGATGGTGGCGCGTGTGGGGGTTCGTCACAAGTTCTAGGCATGGAGCGCTGCGCCGCCGACAGGCGTCGACGCAGCGCCACGACGGCGTGATCAGGGGCTTGGGTCCGTGGCTGCGGCGTCGTGTGGCATAGACCACATGTCATGGCAGCCTCAGACCTGCTTCGCAGGTAAGGTGAACTGGACAATTGCGCCGCGCGGCAAGTTGGCGCTTGCCCATAGGCGGCCCCCGTGAGCGTGGACAATCGAGCGGCAGATTGACAACCCCATGCCAAGCCCGGCGGGCTTGGTGGTGTAGAACGGGTCGAACGCGAGAGCGCTATTCTGGCCAAAGCCCGGCCCCGAGTCGCATACGGCCACGTGCACGCCTGGACCATCCGCGCCTTCCGCCGCGCCAGTGACAATGTGCAGGGTCCTTGCCCCATCCGTGGTAGTGCTCATTGCTTCCAGTGCGTTTACGAGGAGGTTGAGCAACACCTGCTGTATCTCGATACGGTCCCCTTCAATGCAGGGCAAGCCGTGTGCAAGGGCCGTTTGCACAGAAGCGCCACTTTTTGCAGCCGCCCCCTGGGTGAGCTCGATCACCTCGCTGATCGCCGCGTTGATATCCACCCGCTCCCTCCGCGGCGGCGTCTGCTTGATCATGCCGCGTATCCGGGCGAGTACGTCGCCGGCGCGGTTCGCGTCCTTGACGATACGGCCGAGTGCGCGACCCACTTCGTCAATATTCGGCGGTTGGGCGTTTAGCCACCGTTGCGCGGCCTGGGCGTTCGTGAGTGTGGCGGCAATCGGCTGATTGACTTCGTGCGCGATCGACGCCGCGAGCTGACCCATGGTGGCTACCCGGTTGGCATGCGCCAGTTCCCTTTGCACCTCGCGATAGCGCCGCTCGCTGTCGCGGAACTTTTCCTCTGCTTGCTTGCGTTCGGTCAGGTCGAGCACGAACGCGACACCTTCTGTCCGGCTGGCCTCAAAGGTCGCCAGACCGATGATGACCGGCACGCGGCTGCTATCTTTGCGGATGTACTCTTTCTCGAAGGGCTGGGCACGGCCGGTTTGCCTGGCCTCTGCCTCCGCACGTTCGATAAGATGACGGAACTCCGGCGGCGTCAGGTCATGCCAGCTAACCTGCCCGTAGACCAGATCCTCTCGGTCATATCCCACTATGCGGAGGAATACGTCGTTGGCTTCGAAGATGCTTCCGTCCAGGCGCCACGAAGCAATGCCGATGATGTTCGCGTCGACGAGACGCCGAATCTTTGCTTCCCGCGTGGCGATATCACGATACAGCCGGGCATTCTCCAGCGAGTTTGCGGCCTGTGCAGCAACAAGCTTGAGCACGGCAATGCGGGCCGGGCTGAACGCACGGGGCGCCAGGTTGTTCTCCAGATAGAGCACGCCGGTCAGCTTCGCGTGGTTCATCAACAGCAGGCAGAGCACAGATCGGACGCAATGCTGGCGGATGTATGGGTCAGCCGCGAACAAGGGATCTTCTGCAGCGTCGTTAAGTGTCACGTTTTCATGGGTGCGCAGCACGTGGTAGAGCACCGACTCCGGCAGCATCGTGGCACTCACCGGCACATCGTGGATCCGCAGGGCAATGCCATCGGCGCTGGTCGTCGCTTCCGCGGCAATACGAAGCGTGTCGTCGCCAGACAGGATCAACAGGCCCCGTTGCGCCCCGGCCTGTTCTATGGCCGTGCGCATGACCATGTCGATAAGCGCGTCCAGGACGATGGGCCCCGACGTGGCTTGCGACACCTTCATGACGGTGGCCAGATCGAGACGTTCGACCGATGCTGCCATCGTGCTGGTCGGGCTCGGCGCGGCCTCTTCGGCCCTCAGGTGCGGAAAAGCTTCTTCGAGTTGCCGCACCTTGGCATCGGCGCCCCAGCGCAGATACGCATAGCGGGCATCCTGCCGATACACGCGGGCGAGCTTATCGAGTCGCCGATGTGCAAAGAAGCGTGCCGCCAGTTCGTTGGCCAGCGCCTCGATATGGATGAAGCCGTTCTGCCTTGCCATATCGATGGCCTGCTCGTAGAGCCCTTCGGCGTCGACCGGGCGACCGTCCAGGCGAGCAATCTCGCCACCCAGTAGCGCAGTGTGGCTCGCGAAGTTCGCCGGACAGTGGCCTTCCCAAATGCGAAATTGCCCATGATGGGCGATCAGGACATCCAGATGCTGCTGGCGTTCGCCGGCTGGTGCGATGTCGCACAGGCCGGCCCGGGTCAGTGCGACATAGAAAAAGTACTCGGCTTCTTCGAGGAACGAGTACGCCGTCCATCGCAGTTCATGTGCCCTGGATGCGGCATGCATGGCCGCTTCAAGGTCGCCGGCGAGATAACGCGCCTGGAGCTTCCGGACCCAGTACCAGCAGGCGGCGATTTCCAGCGACGGTCGGGCCAGGCGTTGTTCGGCGTGCGCTTCGATGTACTCCCCGTCGTCAAGGCAGCCGAATGCCGGTGTCGCCCCCCGCAGCATCCGGATCAGGGCCAGCTGGTTTTCGAGAAACTCGACCACGATACCGAACTGCACCTTCCTGGCGAAGTCCAGGCAGGCTTCGGCCTCGCGTTGCAACTCGGGTAGCGGCTCGCCGATGAAAAGCAGGTTCGAAACAAGGCAGTTGCAGGAAAACGCGCCAAACGGAATGTCGCCGATCCGGCTGGCGGTATCGAACACGTGGCGCAGTTGCTCCACGCAGCTGCGCAGCGGTTGCGTCCAGTGTGCGACGAAAATCGAAAAGGAATGGAAGATGCTGGCTTCGTAGCGCTCCAGGCCACGGCGTTCAACCAGCGCGCGACCGAGTCGGCCGAATGCGAAGCCGGCCTGATAGTCGCCGAAAAGCCGTCCGGCGAACCTGGGGAAGTTGGTGTAGGCCACACAAGTGGCATCGCCATTGCCGTGCGTGAGACTGAGATTGATCGCCTTGCAAATTGTCAGGCAGGCGAGGTTGCTGTCGGTGAGGACGGCCGGCGCACGTAGCGTGGTCAGTGCCTCGACGGTTGCCAGCACGTCGTCGTCCTCCATCTGCGGCAGATCGATCAGATCTTCGATGGCGCGGTCCCCAAGTTGTGACCAGATGCGTTCGTATTCGCTGCGTACTGTTTCGTCATCGGGGTGGGTCGACCACTCGATGCCCACGTGACGGAGGAAGTCCAGGCACACCGCCACCGCGATGTCTGCGCGAGCGAGAATCAGATACAGATTCATCTGCCAGCAAACAACCCGGGAACGCTCGACGATTGTGATGGCGCGCCTGGACAGTGCCGCCAATCGCGGTTCGGCGCACGGTAGCTGTCCCGTCATGAATTCGCACTCGGCACGGTCGAGTTCCAGCGCGAACATCAATTCGTGCTGGTGTTCCCAGCATTCGTCGCGCAGCAGTTCCGCGCCGGCGGTGGCATAGGCCAGCGCCGACGTATAGGCGGTGGATGCCTTGGCGCGCCGGCAGGCCATCCGATTGAACGCCGCCAGTTGCACGCGCTCGGGCCATTCCGTGATCAGTGCCGCGCCGCGATTGAGTTGGCCCACGATCTCGAAGATAAGTTCCTCGTGCTTGTCTGCGGGCGTCTGCGCGGCGAGCAGCCGGCCGATCCGCAGATGGGCCCTGGCGCGCGCGCCTTCGGGGATCAACGAGTACGCCGCTTCATGCACCCGGTCGTGTACGAACGCGTACGAATCGTCCAGCCGTACGAGCAGGTCCTGGCGAATCGCTTCCCACAACACCGCGTGGGTCGGTGACACCTCGGTGCCGAGAACGGTGGATAGATCGGTGAATCCGGCGGCATTGCCCAGACACGCCAGCTGTTGCAACGCCTGCTGGGTCTCGGCTGGCAGTCGGGCCAGCTTCCCCACCATCAGGTCGACAACGTTGTCGGTGTACCCCTTGGCATGGATGCGATCGGGATCCCAGCGCCAGGTGCGCGCTGCATAGTCGAATGTCAGCAGGTCTTCGTCGGCAAGTTCCTGCAGGAACTGGATGACGAAGAACGGATTGCCTCCGGTCTTTTCTTCCACCAGTTGTGCCAGTGGCGCGATGCTTTCCGGGTCACGATGCAGCGCGTCGGCGATCAGCTGCCGGATGTGCGCCGTGGAGAGCGGCGCCAGCCGGATTTCATCTATCAGGCCGCCCGCGCCGCGGATGGCCTGAAGCTTGCGCGTCAGCAGATGGGATGCATCGACTTCGTTATCGCGGTAGGCGCCGATCAGCAGCAGGTGCCGCAAGTCGGAATTGGTCAGCAGATCTTCGATGAGGTCCAACGTGGCCGCATCAAGCCACTGCAGATCATCGAGGAAGAGCGCCAGCGGATGTTCCGGCCGGGCAAATACGCCGATGAAGCGACGGAACAACAGCAGGAAGCGGCGCTGTGCCTGCTGTGGCTCCAGTTCCGGCACAGGTGCCGGCTCCCCGATGATCAGCTTCAGCTCGGGGATCAGGTCCGTCATCAGTCGTGCATTCGAATCCAGCGCTTCCAGGAATGTGCCGCGCCACGTCGCAAGCTCAGCGTCGGGCTTGCCAAGCAGCGATCGCACCAGGCCCTGGAAGGCCCGCACCAGCGTTGCATAAGGGATGTCACGCTTGTACTGGTCGAACTTGCCCGACGCGAACAGCCCGCACGGCGGCACCAGCACCTTGTGCAGTTCGTTGACGACGGAGGACTTGCCGATGCCGGAATAGCCGGAAACCAGTATCAGCTCCGGCACGTTGCTGCTGACGACGCGCGTGAATGCGGCACAGAGCGTATTGACCTCGCGCTCGCGGCCATACAGCTTCTCGGGAATCAGCAGGCGGTCCGGTGCGCCGTGTTCGTCCAGCGGAAATTCGTCGATACGGCGCTGACGCTGCCAGTCTGTCAGGCAGCGTTGAAGATCGTGCTCGACGCCGGCGGCCGTCTGGTAGCGATCCTCGGCCGTCTTGGCCAGCAGCTTCATGATGATGTTGGACAGCAGGGCCGGGGCGCTTACCCGCGCGCTCGGCGGCGCCGGCGTCCGGGCGATATGGCAGTGCACCCATTCCATGGCATCGGTCGCCGTGAACGGCAGTACGCCGGTGAGCATCTGGTAAAGCGTGACGCCGAGCGCGTAGAGATCGCTGCGAGAATCGATCGAGCGATTCATGCGGCCGGTCTGCTCGGGTGCCATATAGGCGAGCGTACCGGCGATGGTCTCGGGCGGCTGGGGTGCCTGGCGCTCGCGGGGCAGCCGTGAGGTAAGCCCGAATCCGGTCAGGCGAACCTGGCCGTCGGGGCAGTTCACCAGAATATGGGTGGGCTTGAGATCCTTGTGAACCAGGCCATGCTGATGGAGTTTTTCCAGCGCGGCGGCAATGCCAACCGCCATCCGCAAGAACTCTTCTGTCTCCATCGGCACCCCGGTCAGGCTGGTGAGCGGCTCGCCGCCGGGGTCCTCAAGCATCAGCACCGTGCGCCCATCCATGCGCAGCAGCTTCAGCGGACGCACTGCCCATGCGGCATCGAGTTCGTCCTTCAGGCCAAATTCGTGAGACAGGCGTGCCAGGCTGGCGGGTGATGGATGCGCGGCGGCAAGTTCCGCGTAGAGGGTATGGCAAGGGCCGTGGTCGCCGTTGTATGACCCGCGCGAGAATACGCGCTCGCCGTCGTCCCAAAGAATCGGAAATATTTCAACCATTTCGGTGCTGGCGTCCTAAATCTCGCTGAATTGACCGCGTTGCTACCAGACCCGAAGAAAGAAGCACGCAAACAACAAGTTGCTCCGATCGTCCATCACGTCGACCGACCGGCAAGCGCACCCCTACCCTTCCCTTCCCCGGGACCATTAAGCGTCTCGGGACACCGGACAACCGGCCCCGGCAAGGGTTGCCCACCGCGCTTGCGGACCTCAGCTAAGTGGGCTCGTCGCCATATTTGACATACTATTTGGTATTCAGATACTATTTTGTATCTTGTTCACCCATTTGTCCATAGGCGCTTGTTATGTCTTTCACTCTGCGCTCGCGAGTCGTTTGCTGTGCAATGGTTTGCGCCTGGCTAGGCGGCTGTGCCGTCGGACCGGACTTCAAGACACCTGCGATGCCGCCTTCCGAGCAATTGCTCGGCACAGACGACGGGACAGACAGGCAAAAATTCTCGGCTGAACCGGTGAACGCGGACTGGTGGAACCTGTTCAACGATCCGGTGCTGACTTCGCTCGAATCTCGCGTGGCCACGCAGAACCTTGAATTGCAGGCAGCCGAGGCGCGAATCCATCAGAGCCGCGCACGGCTGCGCGTCGTGGGGGCCGATGCCTACCCAACGTTCTCAGCCAACGCTTCGGCGTTACGTGAGCGTGCAAGCCCCAACGGGATCCTCAAGCTGACAGGCACCTCTGGCGCAGTGAGTGCGACCGCGGCCAATGGCGCCGATCCATTTGGCACCAGCGCACTGCAAGGCGAACTCGGCTCGCCGCCATACAGCCTGTGGCAATACGGCGTCGATGCCACCTGGGAGATCGATATTTGGGGCAAGATCCGACGCGCCAAAGAGTCCGCCTCGGCGACAGCCGATGCGACGGTGTATGACCGCGAAGCGGTGCGCGTCCTGGTCTCCGCCGAAGTGGCGCGGACTTACCTCGCCTTGCGCGGCGTGCAGTCGTCCCTCGCAATTGCGAGAAGGAATCAGGAGATCACCGAAGGCACCCTACGGCTGGCGACGCGCCGAGTGGAACAGGGCGTGGCCACACGATATACAGCGGCCAGTGCCCGCGCGGATCTCGCAACGGTGACAGCCACTATCCCGGATCTGGAGCGCCAACGGGCGGCGCTGATGAACGCGCTGGCACTCCTGCTTGGCGAGGCTCCGCATGCGCTCGATTCCGAGCTTGCGCAAGATGGCGGCATCCCTGCGCCACCCGCTCTCGTCCCGGTAGGCCTCCCCTCGGACCTTGCACACCGCCGTCCTGACATCCTTCGCGCAGAGGCCGAGCTCCATGCGGCGACCGCTGCGATAGGCGTGGCAAAAGCAAATTTCTACCCAAGCATCAGTCTTACCGGCAGCTTTGGCATCCAAGCGCTCAAGTTCACCGAAGCGGGTGATTGGAGCGCGCGCCAATTTGCAGTCGGCCCGGTGCTGCATCTGCCGATTTTCGAAGGCGGACGTTTAATGGGCACGCTGGCGCTGACCCAGGCGCGTCATCAGGAAACCGCTATCCGGTATCGGCAGACCGTGCTCACCGCATGGCATGAGGTGGACGACGCGTTAACTGCGTATCGGGCCGAGCAGGCTCGCGACGAGCAACTTGGCGTCGCCGTCGAGAACACCCGGATCGCATTCCGAACCGCGCAGCAGCGCTACGCGCACGGCGCATCAACGTTCCTGTCGGTGTTGATAGCCCAGCGCGATTTGCTCGCCGCCGAGAACGCGTTGACGCGGAGCCGGACAGAGGTGTCGATTGCGATGGTAAAGCTATACAAAGCCCTTGGCGGAGGGTGGACACCGGCGATCGAGACCGCCGCTCGATAGGCGATTGGACCTACGTTAAAGCACTCACCCCCTATTTCGCATGCCAACAACAATAACGAATACTCTTCCCTCGACGCCCGGTCGCGCGGAAACCGGGCAGCCAACGTTCAATACGCAAGTGTTCGTGGGCGTTCTTGGCGTGTTCGTCGCTGCGATGATGTCGGGATTGAACAATCGAATCGGAGGTCTGTCGTTGGCTGACCTCAAAGGCGCGAGCGGAATTGGTGCGGACGAAGGCAGTTGGATCACGAGCGTGTATTCCGCATGTGAACTCGCCGCAATGCCCTTTGCCACATGGTTTGCAATCACGCTGTCACTGCGACGCTTTCATCTCGGCGTAGTGACTGTTTTCACCATCCTCGGCCTGCTGACACCCTATGCGCCAAACCTGACCGTATTGCTGTGTCTGCGGGCTATGCAAGGGTTCTTCGGTGGATTGCTCATTCCTGTGCTGATGGCGGCAGCCTTGCGGTTTTTCCCGCTACAACTGCGTCTCTACGGCCTGGCGCTTTATGCGATGACAGCCACGTTCTCGCCGAATGTCGCGACGTGGCTGTCGGCGACTTACACCGACACACTTGGCGACTGGCATCTGGTCTACTGGCAGACGCTGCCGCTGGCCATCTTCTCGCTTTGGGCTGTAGCGTGGGGCATGCCACAGGACCCCGTGACGCTGGTGAGGTTCAGGCAAATGAACTTGTTCGGTCTGATCACTGGTGTCGCCGGACTGACCATGCTCGGCCTTGGACTATCGCAAGGCGAACGTTACGACTGGTTCAACGATGCGCTCGTGTGTTGGTTGTTCAGCGCCGGCGGTGCGTTGGTCATTTCGTGCTTGCTCACCGAGTGGTTTCACCCTTTGCCGTTTATCAGGCTGCAACTGCTACGCAGGCGCAATCTCGGGTTAGGTTTCTCAATCTTCTTTGCGCTGGTGGTGATCCTTCTTTCTGGATCGCTGTTACCAGCCGTCTTCCTCACCCATGTTCACGGATTCCGCACTCCGTATGTCGCGGTACTAGGTATCACTGTCGGCCTTCCACAGTTCCTTCTCGGCCCACTCGTGTCGTTTCTGCTTTACAAGCGCTGGATGGACGCGCGATACATGTTCGCCAGCGGCCTACTGTGCATCGCAATGTCATGCCTGATCGCTTCGCGGGTCACGGCGGCATGGATGACGCCGGAGTTCGTTGCGGTGCAGGTATTGCAGGCCGTAGGCCAGCCGATGGCGGTCATTTCCACACTATTCCTGGCCACCAGCGTAGTGCAGCCAAGCGAAGGCCCTTTGGTGTCCGGCATCGTCAATGTAATACGCGCGCTGGCCACCGTCTGCGGCGCAGCGCTTGTAGAAAGGCTTATCGTAGTACGCGAGCACATGCACTCGAATGTATTACTCGATCGTGCGATCAATCTCGGCGGCTCAAACACGGATGCGACGAGTTCCGCCGGTCTCGAGTATCTGCATGATCTCGCCGGGCGCGTCATACACCAGGCGTTCGTGCTGTCGGTCGCCGATGCCTATCTGGTTCTGGGCCTGATGGCTGTGGCCCTGGTTCCGTTCGTTCTGCATATGCATTACATCCCCCCACCCGCATTGAAGAAATCATCACACTGAATCATCATGATGCTCCCACGCCCCGCAAAGATCGCCGTTTGGATCGTCCTCTGCTGCGCGCTTGCCGCAACGGCCTACCTCTACTTTCACGATGAGGGACGTGCCTCGTCACAGACCACGACTGACGCCTATGTCCGCGCCGACTCAACGCTTGTGGCACCACGCATTGCCGGGCAGATATCTCAGGTACTTGTAGAAGACAACCAGGTCGTGACGCGAGGCCAACTGCTGGCGACCATCGACGATCGAGACTTCGTGGTGGCGGTAGCTAGCGCCACCGCAGAAGTCAACAACGCACGCGCCGATCTCGCGCGACTCAAGGCCGCGCGACGGCAGCAGGACAGCGTAATCCAGCAAGGAAATGCCGCGATAGCGGCCGACAGCGCCGCAATCACCTTCGCAGATGTCGATGCCAAACGGTATGCCAACCTCTCACTCGATGGTTCCGGCACGGTGCAGGAGCGGCAACAATCGCAATCGCAACTGCAGGTGGCGATTGCGCGACGCATGGAACACACGGCGGCGCGCGATGCGTCCCAGCACCAGGCCGGTGTCCTGCTGGCTCAGCAGAAGCAGGCTGAGGCATCGCTAGAAAAGGCGATTGCGGCCCTTGACGCGGCGACGCTGAACCTCTCGTACACGCGGATCACCGCACCGATCGACGGCACGGTTGGGCATCGCACACTACGCGTCGGCGCCTATGTACACGTCGGCGCACCGCTGCTGGCGGTGGTTCCGCTGAAGGACGCGTACATTGAAGCCAACTTCCGAGAGACGCAACTACGACGCGTGCGAGCCGGCCAAGCCGTTACAATTACGGTGGACATGCTGCCGGGTGTCGAGCTGCACGGCCATGTGGAAAGCGTCGCGCCCGCCAGCGGCATCGCGTTCTCTCCGGTCGCGCCCGACAATGCCACCGGGAACTTCACAAAGGTAGTGCAGCGCCTTCCCGTAAAGATTCGCATCGACGATAGCCAGGCCGCCGCCCAGAGCCTGAGGATCGGTATGTCCGTGGTTCCCACCGTACACGTGCGTTCGTGACCGGCGGGAGCGTGACGAACCAGCAAGTCCACAAATTTGCATCGATGGCACGTTTGACAAGACAGGAAAGCCGCGCGTTGACGCGCGAAAAGCTGCTGGCCGCCGCCGGCAAGGTATTCACGCGAGAAGGCTTGGGAGGTGCCTCGATTGACCGAATCGTCGAGGAGGCTGGCTACACCAAGGGGGCGTTCTATTCAAATTTCACGTCGAAGGAAGATATCTTCCTTCAGTTCGTGGAGGACGTAAGCTTCCGCGACGTCGCCGATCTGGAACGCGTGGTTCTCGGCATTGAAGATCCCGAAGCACTGATTACTGCCATTTGCCAATGGGCTACGGAGACGTCGCGAGAACCGGGTCCGCGTTCGCTCATTCTTGACTTGATTCGGCACGCGAAGCAGGATGCAGCGCTCACCAAGCGTCATACCGAGATGTTCACTTATCAGTGGACCAAGGTAGGGATGGTGGTCACGAAGATCTTTCCGCCCGGCCGCGTACCAGCTACGCCATTGGAACTGGGCGCGCTCGTCATGGAGTTGACCTTTGGTATCGCGCTCCAATTTCACGCAGGCCCTTCGGCTGGGGATTTGATCGGCTTGTCGCTGCGGGCGATGGTGAAGGCAGCGCACGCCTGAGGCCACGGCGTTAGCGGCCTCCACCATGCAATCTACAATGGTCGCTTCGACGTGAGCCAGGGCCGAACGCGGAGTGTGCGCCCGGCCCGGCTTCGGCTTTATCGAGCCCGGAACGGCGGATAGTCAACGTATCCCTTGAGGCCGCCGCCGTAGTACGTGTCGCGATCGGGCGTGGCGAGTGGCAGTCCGTCCGCAAACCTGCGCACGAGGTCTGGATTGGCGATGAATGGTTGGCCGAATGCGGCCAGGTCGATCAGCCCCTCGTCGATCATGGCATGTGCGCGGTCCAGCGTCATGCTGCCGGCCAGGATGATGGCCGGCTTGCCGGCAGCTGCCTTGATGCGCCGGAGCAGTTCGATGGTGCGGTCGTCGGATGCCGTGGCGTCCTTCGGCGCGACCGAAACCTTTGTCTGGTCCATGACATGGATATAGGCGATGCCGCGGCGGCCCAGTTCGCGTGCCAGCACTTCGTAGGTGTCTAGAATCTCCGGATAGTGCGGCATGTCGAACAGCAGGCCGTACGGCGAGATCCGGATCCCAATCCGGCCCGCGCCAATTGCGGCGGCAATGCCGTCCACCACTTCCAGCGCAAAGCGCAGGCGGTTGTCGGGTGATGCCGAGTACCGATCGGTGCGATCGTTCACCAGCGGATTGAGAAACTGCTCGAACAGGTAGCCATTGGCGGCATGGATTTCCACACCGTCGAAGCCGGCCTTGGTGGCGTTGATGGCCGCAGTGACAAAGTCCTGCACGACGCGCCCCACTTCCTGCGTCGACAGCGCGGACGGTACGGACGCCGGCACGAAGCCGGGCTGGCCGTTGTCATCATAGCCAAAGACCGATGCGTTCGTCGTGGGCTTCGAGGTAGCGCTACGCGGCGCGGCCCCGTTGGGCTGCAGGGAGGTGTGGGACACGCGTCCGACATGCCAGAGCTGCGCAAAAATCTTTCCGCCAACGGCATGCACTGAATCAGTGGTGAGCCTCCAGCCGGCGACCTGCTCGTCGGAATAAATGCCCGGGTTGAACAGATAGCCCTGGCCTTCCCGCGAGACCGGACTGCCCTCGGTCACCATCAGCCCGGCGGTGGCGCGCTGCGCATAGTATAGGGCGGTGCGCTCGTCGGCAATATCGTTGGCGGCGCGCGAGCGCGTCATCGGTGCCATGACGATGCGATTCGATAGTTGAACTTCCCCGAGATCGTAGGACTGGAACAATTCCGTCATCGTAATTCCTGTAGTGGTCGCTGGCGACGTGGTGATGGCTTGGAGAGCAGGGACTGAGGTGACTATCCACGCAAGTACTGTTCAAGCGTGAAATCAGTATGCGCCGCGCACCGGTGGTGGTCGACGGCAGGCAAGGCAACACAGTCGTGCGCCGAATGCACCAACGCGTGCGGCGATTGTGATGCCGTCCAGCTGCCTCAGATTGTTGCCGACCCATCAACACAGTGAGCTACCAGACAGGCCTACTCGCGCTCGACGCCCGTGCATAAGATCAGCTTCGGCATTGGCTCCAGATGCTGCTGGCCCTGGCACCGATCTCCTGGCATTAAACGTCATGCTGACCTTCTCAAAGGAGCACATCGTGCGATCTGAACGTCTTCTGCGAAATAGTATTTTCCCCGCGGTACTTCTTGCGGTCATGCCCGCTGTCGCATTTCCTCAGTCGTTCACGGTCAAGGTTGATGATATCGATCGCGACCGCAATTTTTTGAACGCACAGGTCTACAACGGATTTGGATGTCATGGCGAGAATATCTCGCCGCGCATTTCGTGGTCGCACGTTCCGCCTGGAACGAAAAGTATCGTCTTGACCGTCCACGACCCTGATGCGCCGACAGGCGGCCTTGGATGGACGCACTGGAACGTCGTAAACATCTCGCCGTCGGTAACGTCGATTCAGCGGGGCGCTTCGGGACATGCAACATTACTGCCAGTGGGCGCACTCGAGACATTGACGGACTTTGGAGACTCGACATACGGTGGGCCTTGCCCGCCTCCAGGCGAGACACATCGATACGTCGTCACCGTATCCGCGCTTTCCGTCGCCAGCATAGGGGTAAAACCGGCCTCAAGTCCGGCCCTCGTCGCATATCAGATGCACGGCAATATCATTGCGCAGGCGCGATATGTTGCGAGGTATCACCGAACGTCGCACTAAGGCGCGGGGTGCGCCCGGGAAGGCACCCACCTTCGCGCGCAGGAGGGATCCGTTGCATCCCACGCAACGCTGATTTGCGCCCGGCTGTGATTCAAATTGCGCTTTCCGGCGCCTAAGCTCCCCCCATTGCAACCTGACCCTCAACGCAATGGAATCCACAACCCCTCCTCTCGCGGCCGGCGTCGGCCCTGCCTCCGCATCGATGTCCGGTGCGCTGGTCGCACTATTTTCGCTATGTGCCGGCGTGCTGGTTGCCAACCTCTACTACGCGCAACCGATCATCGAGATGATTGCGCCGACGGTGAGGCTATCGGCCCAAAGCGCCAGCGTGATCGTGTCGCTGACCCAGATTGGCTATGCCGTCGGCCTGTTCTTTCTGGTGCCCCTGGCAGATCTGCACGAGAACCGGCGCCTGCTCCTGATCAGCGGCGTGGCCGCCGCTATCAGCCTCGTGGGCGCCGCCACGGCGTCCCAGCCTGGACTGTTCCTGCTGGTATCGCTATTGCTTGGCCTGAGTTCCGTGAGCGTGCAGATCCTGATTCCGCTGGCGGCGCACCTTGCGCCCGAAGCGCTGCGTGGGCGCACCGTGGGCACGATCATGGGCGGCCTGCTCTCAGGGATCCTGTTGTCCCGGCCATTGTCGAGCCTGTTGGCGGAGTACTTCGGCTGGCGTGCGGTGTTCTTTATTGCTGCCGCGATGACGCTGGCAACGGTGGCCATCATCGCAGCGACGATTCCGCGCCGCATGCCCGAGCATCGCGGCACCTATGGCGGCCTGCTGGTTTCCCTGTGGCATCTGTTCACACGCTACGCGGTGCTGCGCCAGCGCTCGCTGTACCAGGCGCTGCTGTTTGCCGCGTTCAGCCTGTTCTGGACCGCCGCCCCCCTTGAGCTGGTCAGCCACTATGGCCTCGCGCAATCGCAGATTGGCGTCTTTGCACTGGTTGGCGCGCTGGGCGCTGTGGCGGCACCGATCGCCGGCCGGCTGGCGGATTCGGGCTACACGCGTATTGCCTCGTACCTGGCGATGATCGCTGCCGCCGTCAGTTTCATTCCCGGGCTTGTCGGTGGCGCAGGCGGTGTCTACTGGCTAGCATTGACCGGCATCGTGCTCGACTTTGCCGTGCAGATGAACATGGTGCTGGGTCAGCGTGCGATCTATGCGCTCGATGCCACCAGCCGCGGACGCCTGAATGCGCTGTACATGACCGCCATCTTCGCCGGGGGCGCGTTGGGATCCGCAGTGGCGAGCGTGCTCTACACGCATATCGGCTGGTCCGGCATCGTCGCGACGGGCAGTGGCCTTGCGCTGGTCTCGCTGCTGGCCATGGCACTCGCTTCGCGCCGCTAAGCGACGCGTTCCCTTCTATCGAACATTCATCGACCGGAGTCATCATCATGACATCCCAGCTGTTTTCGCCCATCACGATCGGGCAATTGCCCCTGCCCCATCGGGTCGCCATGGCGCCATTGACGCGCTCGCGCGCTGGCCAGCCAGGCAACGTGCCCAATGCCATGAACGTCGAGTACTACCGGCAACGTGCATCGGCGGCACTGATCATTACCGAGGCCACCCAGATCTCGCAGCAGGGCCAGGGCTATGCCTGGACGCCGGGCATCTACACCGCCGAGCAGGTTGAAGGGTGGCGCGCCGTGGCAAACGCCGTCCATGCCGCAGGCGGCCGGATTTTCCTGCAACTGTGGCACGTCGGTCGTGTTTCGCACCCGTCGTTTCAACCTGGCGGCGCCCTGCCGGTGGCTCCGAGCGCGCTTCCAGTGCCCGGCAAGACGTTCATCGTCGACGCCGATGGGAATGGCGTATGGGGCGACATCCCGACGCCGCAAGCGCTGACCGTGGAGGGTATCGCGGCGATCGTGCATGACTACCGCGTGGCCGCGCGGAATGCCATGGACGCAGGCATGGACGGCGTGGAAATCCATGCGGGAAATGGCTATCTGCTGGACCAGTTCATCAACTCTGAAAGCAACCATCGCACCGACGCCTATGGCGGCAGCATCGAGAATCGCGCGCGCCTGCTACTGGAGGTGGTGGCGGCCGTGACGTCAGAGATCGGCGCGGAACATGTGGGCGTCCGGCTCACGCCGATGGGCCGGTTCATGGGCATGGGCGATGCCGCGCCCGAGGCCACGTTCCCCTATATCGCGCGCCGCCTCAATGACGCGTCGCTCGCCTATTTGCACCTGGTGGAGCCGGCGATGGTCGGTACGGTAAAGGACGAAGCTGCCGACCCGCGCTGGGATGCCATCATGCGCAGGATGCGTGCCGAATTCCGCGGCGTGCTGATGCTGGCTGGCGGCTACGACGGTGCGTCCGCGGAGCGCGCGATTGCCGATGGGCGCGCCGACATCGTCGCGTTCGGACGGCCGTTCATCGCCAATCCCGATCTGCCCCGCCGCCTCAAGACCTCTGCGGCGCTCAATATCCCCAATCCGGAGACGTTCTTTGGCGGCACTGCCGCCGGCTACACCGACTATCCGGCGCTTGCCTGAATCATTCCTGGCGGCGCGTCGGCCCGGGCAATGTCGCCAGGAATGCCAGGAATGCGGCAATCCGCCGCGAGCCGCGCTGGTTCGGCAGATACAGCGCGGAGATGGCCGAGCTTGTCTGGTCAGGATTGACAGACCACGCGTCAAACAAAGGCGTCAGCCGCTGATTGTCGATATCGTCATCGACGAGCCAGTCGGGCAGCAGGCCGATGCCCTCGCCCGCCAGCGCGATCTCGCGCAATACCTCGGCGTTGTTGCTGCGGAAATGTCCGTTGACCGGAACTGTTGTCTCACTGCCGTCCTGGCGGAAGGTCCAAACCTGATCCCGCGCGCCATAGCTGAACCGCAGACAGCGATGATGGAGCAACTCGCCCGGTTCAGCGGGGACACCCTGTCTCTCCAGATAGGCCGGGCTGGCCACCACGCGACGGCGAAAGCGTCCGATCTCCCGCGCGACGACGTTATCGTAAGACGCCGGGCTGCCCAGCCGTACGGAGAGGTCAATCCGCTCGCCGATCAGGTCGATGATGTCGTCGGTCAGCGTAACCTCCACCTCGAGTTTCGGAAACTTCGCTAGCCAGTCGCCTAGATAGGGAGCAATGCATCGCCGCCCAAACGCCACGGGTAGCGACACGCGCAAGCGCCCAACCGGCTCCTCGCCCCGATCTGCGATCAACGCGTCGGCTTCCTCCACGGCATCGAGAATCTTCCGGGCCTGCTGGTAATAGGCTGCGCCGGCCTCGGTGACGGTGATGAGCCGTGTGGACCGATTCAGCAAAACCGCGCCCAGTGACGCCTCAAGGCCGTCGAGCGCGCGCGTGACCGACGAAGTCGCCAGTTCGAGGCGTCGTGCCGCGGCGGAGAAGCCCTTCGCATCCACGGTCTCAACGAACATCTTCAGTGCAAGCAGCTTGTCCATCTTCCAGGGATGATCGATTGATAACTCATGGTCATTTGGGAAGCGCGACGCAGTTCGATATGAACTGTGCGCCACGCCGGCATTCCGGCAGATAGTATCCCGCGCGCCGCATCCGATGGGCGTCGAATCAGGGTAAGTACCACCCTTCCCGCCCCTTGGCCTGCTGCGCCTTCCGCCCTATCATTTATCAATCGATCAATGATCGTTCGATAATTTAAAGGAGGCAACGATGGCACTGACCAAGCTTGCGCATTTTTCCATTCGCACCACTGACCTGGAACGGTCCTGCGCGTTCTACGAACGTGTGCTGGGCTTCCGGCGTGGCTACCGCCCCCCGTTCGACTTTCCCGGCGCCTGGCTCTATATGGGCGATGACGAACGTGATTACGGATGCGTCCACATCATTGGCGTCGATCCTGGCAATCCTGCGGGGCTGGCTGCCTACCTCGGCGACAAGTCCCTACCCGCGTCCGGTACCGGCGCGCTCGACCACATTGCCTTTCTTGCCACGGGGGTCGCGCAGATGTGGGACAACCTGCGCGCCGAGGGCATCCCCTGGCGCGACCGCACCGTGCCGAGCCTCGGCCTCCACCAGGTCTTCATCGAAGATCCTTCGGGGGTCACGATCGAGCTCAACTACCCAGCCGCCGAGGTGGCGGGCCTGCAGTTGCCGAATCCGGCGCAAGCTGCAACGGGAGCCGAGGCATGAAATCCGTACTGCAAAGGCAACCAAAAGCGATCGTCGTAGGCGGCTCGCTGGGTGGATTGTTTGCCGCCAGCATGCTTCAGCGCGAAGGCTGGGAGGTCGAGATCCTCGAGCGGACGCCGGAAGCATTGACCGGGCGGGGTGCCGGCATCGTCACGCATCCGGAACTGTTCGAGGCACTGGCGACCGTCGGCGTGGTGGTCGACGACACCATTGGCGTGCACGTCAATACCCGGGTCACGCTCGCACGCGACGGCGCCTTGGTATCGGATCGCCAGATGCCCCAGACACTGACGGCCTGGGGCAAGATGTATGACGTGCTGGGCAAAGCGTTTGCCGGAGCCTACCGCACCGGCGTCACCGTGACCGCTGTCGATTCTCATGCCGACCATGCGGTCGTCAGGCTGCAGGACGGCTCGACCCGTCGGGCCGACATGGTCATCGCCGCCGACGGCTTCCGCTCGGGGATACGCGAACAGCTACTGCCTTCGGTCGGCCTGGAGTACGCCGGATATGTTGCCTGGCGCGGTCTGGTCGATGAGGCAGAGATTACGTCCAACACGCACGCGGCCATCTTCGACAAGTTTGCCTTCTGCCTGCCCCCTCACGAGCAGATCCTTGGCTATCCGGTGGCGGGCGACGGCAACAGCATCGAGCCAGGTCGCCGCCGCTTCAACTTCGTGTGGTATCGCGCCACGCGCGAGGATGACGAACTTCCCGATCTGCTGACTGACGCTGCGGGCAAGTACTGGGCCAATGGCAT
Organism: Cupriavidus sp. 2KB_3; assembly: GCF_052115685.1. NCBI lineage: Bacteria > Pseudomonadati > Pseudomonadota > Betaproteobacteria > Burkholderiales > Burkholderiaceae > Cupriavidus > Cupriavidus sp. 2KB_3. Next base: position 243,348 of record NZ_JBFRHD010000004.1, on the reverse strand, counting down.
TCCACCGGGCCTGATCCGCGCCGAGGTGCTCGACGACATGCAAAGCGCCGCGGCCGAGCTGCTGGCGCCGCAGTTCGCGGAGATCGTCAGGAAGACCAGGCAACCGCTCTTTCAGCCGATTTTCGATCTGAGCGTGCCCCGCATGGCCTTCGGCAGGATCGCGCTGCTCGGTGACGCCGCGTTCGTTGCACGCCCGCATTGCGGCATGGGGGTGACGAAAGCGGCCGGCGACGCCATCGCACTGGTCCGCGCGCTTGCCGGACATCCGTCTGTCGAAGCGGCGCTCGAGGCGTACAGCACCGAACGCGTACAGGTAGGCCGGGCGGTCGTCGAGCACGCACGCCATCTGGGTGCCTACATGCAGGCGCAGCTCAAGGGTGAACAGGATCGTGAGATGGCCGAACGCTATCGCACGCCCGAAGCGGTCATGCGCGAGACCGCCGTGTCACGGCGCTTCTGATCTGCGCCGGAAAACAAACATACCGGAGACAACATCATGCCCCAGGCAGCCGCCTATCCAGTCAATCTTGACCTCGCCGAAACGGACCCGCCCGTGGTCCCGCATCCCATCCTGAGCCAGCCAGGCTTCGAGCGCCTGCATCGCGCGCGCCGTCGTTTCTCCTGGTCGCTCACCGCAGCCATGCTGGTGGTCTACTTCGGCTTCATTCTCACCCTGGCCTTCCGCCCGGATCTGCTTGCCGTGCCGCTGACAGCCGGGCAGCCCATGAGCGTCGGCATACCCATCGGGTTCGGCATGTTCGCCTTCACTTTCGCACTGGTGGCCATCTATGTATATCGCAGCAATACCGTCTACGACAAGATGATCACGCAGATCCGCAAGGGAGACCAGCCATGAAGCGCTCGAAGATTGCAGCTACCCTCCTTCTTGTTCCGCTTGTTGCGGCGACTCCCGCCCTGGCAGCCACGCCACCGGTCGGCCAGGGCCTGAACCTGATCGCCATCGCCATGTTCGTCGCGTTCGTCGCCGCCACACTGGTCGTGACACGTTGGGCGGCCAAGCGCAACCACAGTGTGGCCGACCACTACGCTGCCGGCGGCAAGATCACGGCCATGCAAAATGGCTGGGCGATTGCCGGCGACTACATGTCTGCCGCGTCGCTGCTCGGCATTTCGGCGTTGGTCTTCACCAGCGGTTACGACGGCCTGATCTATTCAATCGGATTCCTGGCCAGTTGGCCGATCATCCTGTTCCTGATCGCGGAACCCCTGCGCAACCTCGGGCGCTACACGCTGGCCGATGTGCTGTCATACCGGCTCAGGCAGCGTCCCATCCGTGGCTTCTCGGCATTGAGCTCGATCGTGATCGTGCTGCTGTACCTGGTCTCCCAGATGGTCGGCGCTGGCAAACTCGTGGAACTCCTGTTCGGCTTCAGCTACACCTCGGCAGTGGTCCTGGTCGGCGTGCTGATGGTCGTCTACGTGTTCTTCGGGGGCATGCTGGCCACCACGTGGATCCAGATCATCAAGGCCGTCATGCTGCTGGCCGGTTGTGCATTCATGGCCTTCATGGTCATGCGCCACTTCGGCTTCAGCCTGAATACTCTCTTCGAGCACGCTATTACTGCCCACGGCAAGCACGACGCCATCATGCGCCCTGGCGGCCTGGTCTCCGATCCGGTGTCAGCCGTTTCGCTGGGCCTGGCGCTGATCTTCGGCACTGCCGGCCTGCCGCACATCCTGATGCGCTTCTTTACCGTCAGCAACGTCAAGGCTGCGCGCAAGAGCGTGCTCTACGCCACCGGCATCGTCGGCATGGGCTACGCCATGATCATCGTGATCGGCTTTGGCACCATCGCGCTGGTCGCCCAGGATCCGCTGTATCACAACAGCGCCGGTGCCGTGATTGGCGGGGTCAACATGGTGGCTGTGCATCTCGCGCATGCCGTGGGTGGAAACGTCTTCCTCGGTTTTATCTGCGCCGTAGCGTTCTCGACAATCCTGGCCGTGGTTGCCGGGCTGACACTGGCGGGCTCATCCGCGATCTCGCACGACCTCTATGCGACGGTGATCCGCCGGGGCAAGGCGTCCGACAAGGACGAGATGCGGGTGTCGCGTATGACTACGCTGGTGCTGGGTGTGCTGTCGATCCTGCTCGGCATCCTGTTCGAGAAGCAGACCATCGCCTTTATCGTCAGCCTGACATTTTCCATCGCCGCCAGCTCCAATTTTCCCGTGCTGCTGCTGTCGATCTACTGGCGAGGGCTGACCACGCGCGGCGCGGTGGTCGGTGGAATGCTCGGTCTGATCACGGCCGTGGTATTGACGATCCTGAGCCCGACCGTCTGGGTGCAGGTGCTGGGGCATGCCTCGGCCATCTATCCGTACGAATATCCGGCCCTGTTCTCCATGCTGGTGGCGTTTGCGGGCATCTACGTGTTCTCGGTGACCGACCGGTCGGCGCGGGGTGCGTGGGAACGCGCGGCGTATCAAAACCAGCGTGTGGATTGTGAGCTGGGTATCAGCAGCAAGACCGTTGGCTAGGGTTGCACCTTCCATCGGGAAGCGGGCGGCGCAGACCTTCTGCAGTCGCCCATCTTCCCATTTATCGGTCGATTGGTAGAATCCGGACATCATCGACATCGCATTGGCGAGAGAGAACGTCATGGACTCAGCTACTGGATCAACCACGGAAGAGGCTCCCGTCAAGTCTACGCGACGGCTGCTGCCCGAGGAACGCGAGAAGCAGATCGTCGAGAAGGCGATCGAGCATTTCACCCGAAACGGCTTTGGGGGCAGTACCCGGGAACTGGCCCGACAGATCGGTGTCACGCAACCCCTGCTTTATCGTTATTTCGAAAGCAAGGAGGCACTCATTGAGCGCGTGTACAACGAGGTCTTCCAATGGCGCCCTGACTGGGATCGGCAGATCACCGACCGTTCGATGCCTCTGGCGGAACGGCTCCATGCCTTTTACCTCGACTATTCGTCGGTGATCCTCCGCGAAGAATGGATCCGGCTATTCATCTTCGCCGGCCTGACTCACGAAGGCATCAACAAGAAATACCTCAGCAAGCTGCGCAGCAAGGTCTTCCTGCCTGTGCTGGCCGAAGTCAGGGACGCTTTCGGGATTGAGGCCCCGCGCAAAGCGGAAGAGACCGAGGCGGAAATCGAGATGATCTGGAGCCTGCACGCGGCCATCTTCTATATTGGCGTCCGCAAGTGGATCTACGGTCTCAAGGTGCCGACCGACATGGATGCCCTGATCCGTCAGAAGGTGGACATGTTCCTGCATGGCGCGCCGGCGGCAATACGCGCATTGCGCGCCAGCGCCGGATAGCTACAAAGCTGGATCGACAGGGAAAGGTCGGGAAGCAACAAGGTGCGGATCGATCGGAGCAGCCGGCGTGCCGCGCGCTTCGATCGCCTTCCCTGCCAGCAGGCACAAGTCCTCCCGGAAATGGCTGGCGACGATCTGTACGCCGACGGGCACCGAGTCCACCAGGTTCGTGGAAACGACGAGCCCCGGCAGCCCCATCGCTGGCAGCGCCCGCATGGTCAGCTGCGCTTCCCAGACCCGCTGGAAGCCCGCCTTGCCCTGCATGTCGAGTCCGTCCGGGAACGGTAGCTCTCCCGAGACGGGCAGCAGCAGCACCGGGTATCTGGCAAGGAATGCGCGCCAATGACGCGTCAGCGTGGTGCGGCGCACCAGGGCGCTGTTGACGACGTCAGCGGGCATCGCGCTGACCTTGGCACGCACGCCCTCGACCACGGCCCGCGCGCCGGGATCGCCATCCCGGGTAACCGCGTCGACGAGCGCAGGGAATCCGTCGCCGAGCCACAGTCGCTCCTGAACTTCGGCCGCATCACGGATCAGCGGCGTGTCGTCGATCTCTTCGACGGTCCAACCCGCGTCCACCAGCCGCCGCGCCGCATCAAGCAGCGCAGCTTCCACTTCCGGGGCGATCTCCATGCCACCGGGCCGTAGACAGAGCGCCGCCCGCAACGCCGTTTCGGGACCCCGCAGCGGCGCAGGCACCCACCAGGGATCGCGCACATCGGGCGCGGACATGGCCGTCAGCGCAACCTCAAGATCCTCCACCGTACGTGCCATGGGCCCTGTTGCGGACATCAACTGGGCACCGATCGGGCGCTCCGGCAAGGAGGCATTGAAAGCCGGCACCCTGCCAAACGACGGCCGCAGCCCGTGGATGCCGCATGCGTACGCCGGGTAGCGGATAGAGCCGCCGATATCGGTGCCCAGTGCGATACACCCAATCCCCGCGGTCACCGCCGCCGCCCCGCCACCGCTCGACCCTCCCGGGGTGAGCGTGGGATTGCGCGGATTGCGCGTATGACCATGGACGCGGTTGTCGGTAAACCAGCGCAGCGCGAACGTGGGCGAGTTGCTGCGGCCAAGCAGCACGGCGCCCGCGCGGGCAAGGTTGTCGACGGCCGGACTGTTGTGCTGCGCAACCAGTCCCTCCTGCAGACGTGTGCCGTTTGTCGTCGCGAAGCCCGCGTGATCGGTATTGATCTTTGTAGTGACGGGTACGCCCGCCAACGGTCCCGGGTCCTCACCGCGTGCCAGCGCCGCGTCAACGGCATCCGCCTGCGCCAGGACCGACTCCGGGCGATGTGCGACCACCGCGTTGATCAGCGGGTTAACGGCGTCGAGACGCTCGAGCGCAGACGTTGCTGCTTCGCGGGCAGACACCTCGCGACGCCGGATGCGCGAGGCCAGTTCAGTTGCCGATAGGCGCCATAGTTCAGTCACGATCCCTCCCTGCCATTCAAAGCGGAAAAAAGCAAACCAGCGCGGCTGGCGTTCTTGCCCACGAAGTAATTCGCCATCACGTCGATGAACGCCGCCGGCGTCTCGGAGAACGGAAAGTGGCCCGCCTCATCGAACTCCACCAGCACCGCGCCCGGGATGCCGCGCGCAATGGCGCGGCTGGCGCGGGGCGGACACACCCAGTCGTACTTGCCAACCAGCACGAGGGTTCGGGCGGCCACCCCACCCAGCAGAGGCCGCAAGTCGTATGACGGCGCAATGACCGTCATGAAATGCCGCATCATGTCGACTGAAGCGATGCTGAGCGCGGTGAGCGCCGGGGGCACGTCCATGTGCGCTGGCGCCGCATAATAGGGGCCCACCTCGCGAAAGAATGCCTCGACGCTTTCGGCGGTAATGTCGCCGGAAAACACGCGGGCCGCCACCGCCATCGTTTCGGGCCCGGCGCGCGAGGCCAGCGTTGGCGCTGGTTCTTCGCTGTCGTCCATGATCGGCTGCACGGTTGGCGAACTGCCGCAAAGGACCAGCCCCCGTACCAGCGCCGGATGGCGCAGCGCCAAATGCATGGCGACGAAGCCGCCGGCCGAATGGCCAAACACGTGCACCCGCCCCACGCCGAGATACGCGCACAACGCCGCGACATCATCGGCCATCTGTTCGAGCGTGCAGGTCTCCAGCGGCGGGCGCCCCGAGCGCCCTTGCCCACGGAGATCGACATAGATCAGTTGCGCTTGATCGCGCAGCGCGGACAATCCCGGCTTCAGGTAGCCATGGTCAAAGCCAAGGCCGCCGTGGATCACCACCAGCACCGGCTTTTGCACCAGTGCGCCCTGCTCCGGGCGAAACCCCTCGCCATCCACGTCAAAGAAGAGCTCGGTGCCGTTAAGCGTGGCCTGCATGCGCATCCTCACAGTCGTTGCTGATAGACGTACACAGCTTGACGATTATCGACACATCATCTTGTCGGGATAGACCGGATTATTTGCAATTGCATCGAGATGCTATGCCGGCAGCGTGATGCCGGCCAACAAACAGAAAATCCCTTCCAGCTGCCTGGCCAGGTCCTCCGGATCCGCTTCGGTCAGCCCTGTCATCTCTACCACCTGACGCATGAGTTGAACGCCCGCAATCACGGCCAGCAGCATGGCGGCGCGTTGGCTGGCCTGGGGGCCGGGTAGCCGCGCGGCCAGCGGCTGCGCGAAAACCTGCTCGAACTTGTCGCGCAGAATCGCCGAAGCCTTGGGGTTGTTTGCCGTACGCAGCAGGATCAGGAAGCCATCCATGGGCGTGGCGTCGGGCATGGTCCGCGTCACCAAACCGCGCGCCAGTTCCCTGCAGAATGCCTGCATGGCGGATCGATTGTCCATGACCTCCGCCGTCACGATGCCGGGCGCGGCCAGCACCGTATCCACCACCTCCTCGAACAGCTGGTCAATCGATCCGAAGTATCGATTGACCAGCATCGCCGTCACGCCGGCCGCCTCGGCGATCTCCCGGACCCCCACGTCGTAGCCCGATGCCGTGAACGCCTGCCGAGCGGCATCCAGGATGCTCTGGCGAGTCGCCGTGCCCTTCTTGCCCAGTGGCCGGCGCCGATGCCGTCGCCACACAGGCCCGCGAAGGCGGCGCTGTCGACATCCTGGTCAACAATGCCGGCCGCTACGAGCATAACTGGACGACTGCGCTGCCCGACCAATGGACCGAGACCTTCGAGGCCAATGTCCTGTCTGCCGTGCGGATGATCCAGCGCTTTGTCCCGGGGATGCGCGAGCGCGGCTGGGGCCGCGTGATCCAGATCGGTGGCGGCCTGGCTGGCCAACCCGGGGCGGGTCTGCCGGACTACAACGCGTCGACGGCGGCACGATCCGCTCGGTATCGTGAGACTCCCCTTACCGCCTCCCCTAATCGCCCTTCGGCAGCGCAGATCCCTTCCGCCGCCGGGATGGCTTTGGCTCCACGCCCACGCGCGCATCCCGCTCCAGCACGCGTGCCACCAGCCAGTCGGCGCTCTCCTCGAACGCCGGATCGGCCTGGGGCACATAGAGCCATTTGCCGAGTACCGGGTGCGGCCGCAACGCCGGCATGTCCGCTATCAGGGCGGCGTGGTGCTCCTGCGAGGTGCACACCAGCAGTCCGTTCCATGGGTCGTCGCGGTCCGCTGCGATCAGGCACAGGTTCCCGTCTAGATAGGCGGCATCGCTGCCGAACATCCGTTTGCGGATGTAGCTGGGGTCCCGCTCGAATGCATCGAAAATCCAGACAAGCGAGTTGCGGACGGCAGTTGGCATTGGCGTGGGATTTGAGGCGGGCAGGTTTGCCCCGCATAGGCTACCTGAGAATCACCGGGCGGTGATCAGGCTCCCCGTCGCGGGGAGCCCTGCTACGCGTGCGTCTTCAGCGGACGATCAACGGAGGTTCGTCAGCACCTGCGTGTACGTCGTCATGTACGTCGGATTCGAGAAGCCGGCCGCGTACGAATAGTTCGACTGCCACTTGACGATGCGGCCCAGCTCCGGCGCCCACCAGCCAAGGATCGTCTCCTTGTAGGTAGCGTTGCCGGTGTTGCCATTGGGCAGCTGGATATCGTTCGAGTTGGTGTACGTCACCGTGAAGGCGATGCGCAGCGCGTTGAACGTGCCGGCAGGCGTCGTGACGCTTTCATACGCCTGCACATTGCCGACCACCGCGCCCTTTTCGGCGTAACCCATCTGGCAGGCGTAGTTCCACGACCCGGTCCAGCTCTTGCCCACGTACAGCGGCATGTCGTAGAGCGCGCGCTTGGGCGAATACGTGCACACATTGCCATTGGTGTACGTGCGCGACAGGCGGTTGCGATCCAGATCCTGCACGTAGCTGGTGTCCGGGGCGCTTGTGTCCGCGTTGGCGCTGGTGATCGTCGCCAGCCCGTTATTCACGGCCGCCACGGTGTAGGCCAGGTTCTCGACGGTCGAGGTGCCATTGAAACGGACTTGCGTCTCCGCGAACGTCGCCACCTGGCCCACCGTGTACGGCCCGGCGTTGTAGCGCTGCGGCGCCACGGCGATCTTCAGCGTGAACACCTTGGACGGATCGCTGACCAGCGTCGCCGTCAGGTTGATGGAATCGCCGGTGGGGCTGACCAGATTGCCGGACCACTGGGTCTCGGTCAGCACCTGGTTGGTAACCGTCGTCTTGTCGCTCGTAATCACAGCCTGCCAGCGCACCGGCTGGCTGGTTTGCAGACGAATAAAGTCGCTCGACTGCACGCTCAGCGTCGTACTACCCCCGGCGCCGACGCTGGTGCCCTGCGTGGCGCTGCCGGTGGCGCTCACGTTAAGCGTGCTGCCACCATCGCCATCACCGCCACCACAGGCGGCCAGAACCCCGGCCAGCATGACGCAGGCCACCAGATTTCCCATCCTCTTCATGGATTTCCCCAAAAATTGCTTTGATTTTTCGACTTCTTGGACCCTCGGCATTCCTATGCTGGAATGCGCGGCGGCGAGGATTCTAACGCCATGTGTCTGTTTTATGTCTCTTACGACACATCCCTCTGAAGGAGGATGGCCGTTCCTCCGGGTACTCCCCTGTCAACCGGGAATATTTCAAAGCGTTACGAAATATTACGAGCTGGCCCACACACCCCGCACGACAACAAAAAAGTGACGGGCTAGCCATACCTGGCGCCCCTTTTGGGCGTTTGCGGACAGGGAAAGCCATATGCGTAGCCAGTTCCCATCGAAGGAACGGCACGTGAATCAGGGGAGCGTTAAGTCGTGCAAAGATCATTTTTGACACTGCGGGGGCTTTCCCAAGCCCGCGCGGGGGGACGTTTTGAGCATTTGCCGGGCCGGTATCTGAAATATTTGACTGCCGTGGCCTCGGTGTCATCGTTCTGTTATCCGCTAGGCAGCCGCAAATGGCTGTCGCGGCGGCTGCGGCTGTTGGCGGCGGCCACTGTGCGGGGCAGTGCCGCACGACTGTGGCTTGGCGCGGCGGCGTCCTGCGCGCTGTTGCAGCGCGTGGCCGCCGCCCGGCCGCTGGTGCTGGAGAAGCCGTTCCGGCCGCTCGGTGCGCTGGGCCTGTGTTTCTACGAACGCGCCCGGCTGTTGATCGAGCACTACGCGGTCATGGCCGCCATGGTGCCGGCCTGCGTCTGCGACCGTATCTATATGTCAGGCGGCATGACCTGGACTTCGCCGGATGGCGGCTACCAGTTGCGCCTGGCCGATCCCGGCCCCAATCCCAAGGAAGGCGAACTTGCGTTCTACTGGATCGACCGGGAAGCCGGCATCTGTCTGGCGCAGCTGAGTTTCTACCTGCGCCAGGGGCCGGCCGGCCCCGAGGTGTTCATCGGCGGCTTGCAGGGCACGATGGGCGAAACCGCCCGGGAGCGCATTCGCATTGCCACGCGCGCCTGCGAAGGCCTGCGGCCCAAGGACGTCGTCATGGAAGCGCTGCTGGCCCTGGCCAGCCATGTCGGCGCGCGCCGCGTGACGGCGGTGTCGCGCGCGAATCACGTTGGCCGCCAGCGCCATACGCCGCGCGAGATCCAGTCCGACTACGAAGGATTCTGGATGGAGTATCACGGCGCGCCCAACGCCGCCGGCAATATCGAGGTCCCGGTGCGACAGCCCGAGCGCGACATCACCGAGATCGCCTCGAAAAAGCGCTCCGCCTGGCGCCGCAAGCAGGCGCTGGCGCAAACGGTGCGGGGGGCGGTCAACCAGTGGCTCGATGTGGATGGTGCCGAGGCCGCCAACACGGCGGAGGGGGCTGAGCCCATGGATCTCGCCATGAGCGTGGCAGCCTGAAGCGGGGCGCGGGGCGCCGGACCCTCGTCCGGCGCCCTTCCCGCCTGACTGCCTTACTTCTTCAGATCAAACCGGTCCAGGTTCATCACCTTGACCCACGCCGCCACGAAGTCCTTGGCGAACTTCTCCTTGCCGTCCTCGCTGGCGTAGACCTCCGCCAGCGCCCGCAGCTGCGAGTGCGAGCCGAACACCAGATCCACCCGCGAGCCGGTCCAGCGGACCTTGCCGGACTTGTCGCTGCCCTCGAACACATTGCGTGACACGGGCTTCCACTGCACGCCCATATCCAGCAGGTTGCGGAAGAAGTCGTTGGTCAGCGTTTCCGGGCGATCGGTCAACACGCCGTGGGCATCCTTGCCGCTATGCACCTTCAACACGCGCAGCCCGCCGATCAGCGCCGTCATTTCCGGGGCGGTCAGGGTCAGCAGCTGCGCCTTGTCGATCAGCATGGCTTCCGCCGGCGCCTGCACCTTGGGGTCGAGGTAGTTGCGGAAGCCATCGGCCTTCGGCTCCAGGGCGCCCACCGACTCGACGTCGGTCTTGTCCTGCGACGCATCCATGCGGCCCGGCGTGAACGGCACGGTCAGTTTCTGGCCGCCCGCCTCCGCCGCCTTCTCGATGCCGGCGCTGCCCGCCAGCACGATCAGGTCCGCCATCGAGATCTTCTTGCCGCCCGACTGCGCACCGTTGAACGCGCCCTGGATGCCTTCCAGCGTCTTCAGCACCTTGCCGAGCTGATCCGGGTTGTTGGCCGGCCAGTCCTTCTGCGGCGCCAGGCGGATACGCGCCCCGTTGGCGCCGCCGCGCTTGTCCGAGCCGCGGAAGGTCGACGCCGACGCCCAGGCCGTGGATACCAGTTCCGAGACCGACAGCCCCGAAGCCAGGATCTTCTGCTTGAGCCCCGCCACGTCCTGGTCATTGACCAGCGGATGGTCCACCGGCGGGATCGGGTCCTGCCAGAGCAGTTCCTCGGCCGGAACTTCCGGGCCGAGATAGCGCGCGCGCGGGCCCATGTCCCGATGGGTCAGCTTGAACCAAGCACGGGCGAAGGCATCGGCAAACGCCTGCGGGTCGTCCTTGAAACGCCGCGAGATCTTCTCGTAGATGGGATCGAAGCGCAGCGACAGATCCGTGGTCAGCATCGTCGGCTTGAGCTTCCTGGCCGGGTCGTAGGCGTGCGGCACCGTCTCCGGCGCGTCCTTGGCGATCCACTGGTTGGCGCCGGCCGGGCTCTTGGTCAACTCGTACTCGAAGTTGAACAGGTTCTCGAAGAAACTGTTCCCCCACTTCGTCGGCGTATTCGACCAGGTGACTTCCAGGCCGCTGGTGATGGTGTCCGGGCCGCAGCCAGTGCCGAACTTGTTGCGCCAGCCCAGGCCCTGCAGTTCCAGTTCGGCAGACTCCGGTTCGTCGCCCACGTTCTCGGGGTGCGCGGCGCCGTGGGTCTTGCCGAAGCTGTGGCCGCCGGCGATCAGCGCCACGGTTTCCTCGTCATCCATGGCCATCCGGCCGAAGGTATCGCGGATGTCGTACGCGGCGGCGATCGGGTCCGGATTGCCGTCCGGCCCTTCCGGGTTCACATAGATCAAACCCATCTGCACCGCGCCGAGCGGATTCTCCAGGTAGCGGCCGGGGTCGGTCCGGCTGACTTCCTGGCCGTGCTTCTGCACGTCGGCCACCAGCACGCCGCCATCGTCATCCTTGCCCGCCGCGCCCTTGCCATAGCGGACATCGCCGCCCAGCCAGGTCTTTTCATTCCCCCAATACACGTCCTGGTCCGGTTCCCAGGTATCTTCGCGGCCCCCGGCGAAGCCGAAGGTCTTGAATCCCATGCTTTCCAGGGCGACGTTACCCGCCAGGATCATCAGGTCCGCCCACGAAATCTTCTGTCCGTATTTCTGCTTGATCGGCCAGAGCAGCCGGCGCGCCTTGTCCAGGCTCACGTTGTCCGGCCAGCTGTTGAGCGGGGCGAACCGTTGCTGGCCACGCCCGCCACCCCCCCGGCCATCGCCGATGCGGTAGGTGCCGGCGCTGTGCCAGGCCATGCGGATGAACAACCCGCCGTAGTGGCCGAAGTCCGCGGGCCACCAGTCCTGCGAGTCGGTCATGAGTGCCGTCAGGTCTTGCTTGACCGCGGCGAGGTCGAGGCTCTTGAACGCCTCGGCATAGTTGAAGCTCTTGTCCAGTGGATTGGACTTGTCCGAGTGCTGGCTGAGCAGATCCAGCCGCAACTGCTGGGGCCACCAGTCCTTGTTGGTGGTGCCGCCTCCGGCGGCATGGTTGAAGGGACACTTTTCGTAAGACATGCGATCTCCTTTGGGGGGTACCCAACGCTAGTTCTAGTCTTTCCGCGTCGACGCTTCCACGTGGGCCTGCCTCGGCAAGCCTGCCGCACACAAAATATAGTTGAGACCCGCCGCCAACCAAATGTGACGATTGCAATCGCTTCGATAGCGGCTTGCTATGGGTCACCCCGCCATGCTCGGGTTAGCCCCAACCAAGTGCCGTCCGGCGCTTGTCCTATAGTTCCCGTACTCCAGACAACTGTAGCGATCCACGCTCGGAGGTTGCCCTCATGACCATGTCCACCGCCCTGGCAAGGTGCCTGAGCAAGACGCAGAGCCGGTTCGAGACCGTCCACCGGCACGGCAGCCCCGATGGCACGGCGCCCGCCCGGCCTGTGTCGATTCCCGGCGACCGGCTGGCCCGCACGGTGCTGCTGGAGGACAACCGGGGCTACCTCGCCGCCGTGATCCCCGCCACCCATCACCTGAAACTCTCGGAGATCTGCGAGCAGACCGGCCGCCAGCTGGCCCGGGCGCGCGCGGAGGGGGTGCACGAGGTGTTCCGGGACTGCGACCCCGGCGCGCTGCCCCCGGTAGGCATGGCCTACGGCACGCAGACCTGGCTCGATGACAGCCTGATGACCCATCCCGACGTCTACTTCGAAGCCGGGGACCGCGAGGCCGTGGTGCACATGAGCACCGAGCAGTTCGCCACCCTGATGGCCGAGGCCCGGCGCGGGCATTTCGCCCATCGGCGGCTGTAGGGAGCCCCGGTTTCTGCATCCGCGTGTCTGTCAGGCGTCGCCATATACACAGCGATACAAAAACCGTGCTTTCCGACACATGGCACTTGCCATGGCCTCATAGACTTCGTGTCAGTTTCATCACTGACCCGAGGAGAGAGGAACAACATGTCGGAAAAAATCGATTTGCCCCGTCGCGGTTTCCTGGGCGCCGCCGCCGCAACGCTGGCTGCTGCGCAACTGACGCTGTCGCAAGCCGCGCAGGCGCAGTCCGCCATCACCAAGGCCGCGGCGCTGCCGGCCTCCAAGCCGGGCAGCCACACCAGCTTCGCCCCGCTCAAGCAGATCCAGGCCGGGGTGCTCAACGTCGGCTACGCCGAAGCCGGCCCGGCCAATGGCCCCGTGGCGCTGCTGCTGCACGGCTGGCCGTACGACATCTACGCATTCGTCGATGTGGCGCCGCTGCTGGCTTCGCGCGGCTACCGGGTGATCATGCCCTACCTGCGCGGCTATGGCACGACCACCTTCCTGTCGCCGGACACCATGCGCAATGGCCAGCCGTCGGCGATTGCCGCCGACATGATCGCCCTGATGGACGCCCTCAAGATCCAGAACGCCGTGGTCGCCGGCTTCGACTGGGGCGCGCGCACCGCCGACATCATGGCCGCGCTGTGGCCGGACCGTTGCCGGGGCCTGGTCTCGGTGAGCGGCTACCTGATCGGTAGCCAGGCGGCGGGCAAGGTGCCGCTGCCGCCCGAGGCCGAGCTGCAATGGTGGTACCAGTTCTACTTCGCCACGGACCGTGGCGCCGCCGGCTACCAGAAGTACACGCACGACTTCGCCAAGCTGATCTGGAAGCTGGCCTCGCCGAAGTGGGATTTCGACGATGCCACCTTCAACCGCAGCGCCACCGCCTTCGACAACCCCGACCACGTGGCCATCACCATCCACAACTACCGCTGGCGGCAGGACCTGGCCAAGGGCGAGGCGAAGTATGACGACCTCGAGAAGCGCCTGGCCACGGCGCCGACCATCGGCATCCCGACCATCACCATGGAAGGCGACGCCAACGGCGCACCCCACCCCAAGCCCAGCGCCTATGCCAGCAAGTTCACGGGCCGCTACGAGCACCGCGACCTGACCGGCGGCATCGGCCACAACCTGCCGCAGGAAGCGCCGGTGGCGTTCGCCCAGGCCGTGCTGGACGTGGACAAGCGCTGACAGCGTTAAGAATCACAATCACTGCAGTTCCCTCCCTAAGCTCCCCTAAGCGCGCGTCCGGCTCCCCGCCGGCGCGCGTTTTTTTTGCCGTCCACCCCCCCGTCCTCCTGACTTGTTCCCGCCGCGCAAAACTGTTGATGTGGGCGATGCCTTCTTCGTTGGGGCCGGCTCTACTAGATTTGAGCCCAAGGCAAACACGCCGAATCCCTACCAGGAGAATCTGAAATGTCCTCGCAAAAAGTTGTCATCGTGACTGGCGCATCCCAAGGTATTGGCGCCGAATTGGTCAAGGCTTACCGTGAGCGCGGCTACCGCGTGGTGGCCACGGCACGCAATATCAAGCCGACCGACGATCCCGATATCGCCATCGTCCCCGGCGACATCGGCGACCCCGACACCGCCCGCCGCGTGGTGGCCAAGGCGCTGGAAGCCTTCGGCCGCATCGACTCGCTGGTCAACAACGCCGGCATCTTCGTGGCCAAGCCGTTCACGCAGTACACCGCGCAGGACTACGCCGCCGTGACCAACGTGAACCTGTCCGGCTTCTTCCACATCACCCAACTGGCCATCGCCGAGATGGAAAAGCAGCGCAGCGGCCACGTGGTCAGCATCACCACCAGCCTGGTCGATCACGCCATCGCCGGCGTGCCGTCGGTGCTGGCTTCGCTGACCAAGGGTGGCATCAACGCCGCCACCAAGTCCCTGGCCATCGAGTACGCCAAGACCGGCATCCGCGTGAACGCCGTGTCCCCCGGCATCATCAAGTCCCCGATGCATGCCCCGGAAACCCACGAGGCACTCGGCGCGCTTCACCCGGTGGGCCATATGGGCGAAATGCGCGATATCGCCAACGCCGTGCTGTTCCTGGAGACCGCCCCGTTTGTGACGGGCGAGATCCTGCACGTCGATGGTGGCCAGAGCGCCGGCCACTAAGCTGATCATCTTGACTTGACGTTCTTCATTCACGATACTTCATTTGTTTTCATTCTTTTTTGAAGAACGTAAATCGTGGAACTGGCAGAACTGGAGATCTTCCGGGCGGTGGCGCGTGAGCAAAGCATCACACGCGCCGCCAAGCGGCTAGACCGGGTGCAGTCGAATGTGACCACCCGCGTGAAGCAGCTCGAGGAGAGCCTTGGCGTCAGCCTGTTCCAGCGCGACAGCAAGAAGATGTTGCTCACCCCGGAAGGCGGCCGCCTGCTCGACTATGCCGACCGCCTGCTGGCGCTGGCCGACGAGGCGCGGCAGTCGATGCGCACCAACGCGCCAAGCGGCCCGCTGCGGCTCGGTTCGATGGAAAGCTCGGCCGCCACGCTGCTGCCCCGCCCGCTGGGCAGCTTCCACGCCCGCTGGCCGGATGTGGAACTGAAGCTGACCACGGGCACCTCGCAGGCGCTGGTCGATGCCGTGCTTGGCCATCGGCTCGACTGCGCGGTGGTGGCGCACCCGGGTACGGGCGCGCCGGAAGACATCGACCTGAAGGACATGGGCGACGGCCTCGACGGCACCTACCTGCAAACCGAGGAACTGGTACTGGTGCTGCCTGCCACGCACCCGCCGGTGCGCCGGCCGCAGGACGTCACGCTGCACCAGCTGGCTGCCTTCGCGCGCGGCTGCACCTACCGCCAATGCGCCGAAGACTGGCTGGAGCAGGCTGGCGACGACATGCGCCGCCGCCTCTCGGTGATCGACCTGCCGTCCTATCACGCCATCCTGGCCTATGTGGCCGCAGGTTCGGCGGTGGGCATCGTGCCGCGCTCGCTGCTGGCGGTGCACCGCGAGATGGCCCACCTCCAGACCGTGCCGGTGAGAGCCGTCCACACCTTCCTGGTGAAGCGCGCCGGCTTCACTACCTCGGCCTACACGGCGTTCCTGCGGGAATTGCGGGAAACGCAGCAAGGCCAATCCCCAGCATCGTCCACCCAACCCGAAGCCCAGCCATGAACACCGCCGCCCGCAATCTGGTTTCCCTCCTCAACCTCGCCACGCCGATCATCCAGGCGCCGATGGCTGGCGTCAGCACGCCGGCCATGGCCGCCGCCGTGTCCGAAGCCGGCGGCCTGGGCTCGCTCGGGGTCGGGGCGATGGACGCCGAAGGCGCCCGCAAGGCCATCCGCGAGACCCGCGCGCTGACCGCCAAGCCGTTCCATATCAACCTGTTCTGCCACGCCCCGGCCCAGGCCGATGCGGCGCGGGAGGCCGCCTGGCTGCAATACCTGTCGCCGCAGTTCGCCGAATTCGGGGCCACGCCGCCTGCCAGCCTGCGCGAGATCTACAAGAGCTTCGTGGCCGACGAGGCGATGTTCCAGATGCTGCTGGAAGAAAAGCCTGCCGTCGTCAGCTTCCATTTCGGGCTGCCGGCGCAGGAGAAGATCGATGCGCTGCGCGCCGCCGGCATCATCCTGCTGGCCAGCGCCACGTCGCTGCGGGAGGCACGCCAGATCGAGGCGGCCGGCATCGACGGCATCATCGCGCAGGGCATCGAGGCCGGCGGGCACCGTGGCGTGTTCGATCCGGAGGGCGACGACGAAGGGCTGGGCACGCTGGCACTGGTGCGCGTGCTGGTGGCGCGCACCGGCCTGCCGGTGATCGCGGCCGGCGGCATCATGGACGGCGCCGGCATTGCCGCCGCGCTGGCGCTGGGCGCGCAGGCCGCGCAACTGGGCACCGCCTTCGTAGCCTGCGACGAGTCATCGGCAGACGCTGCCTACCGCGCCGCCCTGACCGCCGCCGAGCCGCGCTCCACCACGCTGACGCGGGCGATTTCCGGCCGCGCCGCGCGGGGCTTCACCAGCCGCTTCACCGCGCTCGGCGTGGCGCCGGGCGCCCCCGCGATTCCCGATTACCCCGTCACCTATGACGCCGGCAAGGCGCTGCACGCCGCCGCCAAGGCCAAGGGCGTCAGCGAGTTCGCCGCGCAGTGGGCCGGCCAGGCCGTACCGCTCGCCCGGACCCTGCCCGCCGGCGCGCTGGTCGCCCAGCTCACCGCTGAACTGCGCCAGGCGCTGGACCGCTTGAGCAGCCTGCGCACGTCGATCCAGCAAGCCTGATCAGGTTCCAAACGATCAGGTTCCAAACTCGCTGAACTTCGAGCCCAGGAACTCCACGAACAGGCGGATGCGCGACGACAACTGGTGCCGTTGCTGGTAGACGGCATAGATGTTCGCCTCGGGGGTGGCGTAGTGCGGCAACACCTGCACCAGCCGCCCGCTGCGCAGGTAGCGCTCGATATCCCATTCGGCGCGCATCACGATGCCATGGCCCTCCAGCGCCCACTGCACGGCGATTTCGCCGTCATTGGTCGTCAAATTGCCACGCACATGGATCGCCTCGGTGCGCTGCTTGGCACCCTTGCCCGAGCTCAGCCGCCACACCCCGTAGGCATCGCTGCCCTGCCGGATGCCGATGCAGTTGTGCCGCGCCAGATCCCCCGGCGTGGCCGGCACGCCGTGCTCACGCAGGTATTTGGGCGAGGCGCACAACAGGCGCCGGTTCGGGGCCAGGAATTTGGCGATGATCCGCGCGTCCGGCGGCTCCCCGAATCGCACGCAGACATCGAAGGCATCCTCCGTCAGCGGCGGCGGGTCCGCCGACAGCTGTAGCTGCACATCGACATCGGGATAGGTCCGGCTGTACTCCGCGATGACCGGCGCCACATGCATGCGGCCAAAGCCCAGCGTGGCGTTCACGCGCAGCAGGCCGCTCGGCCGCCCCTTGGCGCTGGTCAGCAACTGGCTCAGGTCGTCGATCTCGCCCAGGATGCGCCGCGCGTGCTCCAGGAACACCTCCCCCTCGGGCGTCAGCCCCATCCGGCGCGTGGTCCGCGTCAGCAGCGGCATGCCGATACGCGCCTCCATCTGGGCCAGCCGCTTGCTGACCGCCGCCGTGGAGATCCCAAGATCCCGCGCCGCCGCGCTCAGGCTGCCCGCCGTGGCCACCGCCGCGAAAAAGCCCAGTTCGGACGGTTGGATACCGCTCGTTGCGCCCATGGCATTGTTAATGTCAGGTTAAAGATGGTTTAACTTTAGCGTCGATCCAACACCGCGTCCACGGTCAAGAATCCGTCCCACGCACGACAGCGATGATTCTGACCAGGAGACACAAGATGAAGACGTACAAGATCGCCACGATTCCCGGTGACGGCATTGGCAAGGAAGTGGTTCCCGCCGGCCGCGAAGTGATGGAAGCGCTGGCCGCCGGTGGCGCCGGCTTCCAGTTCGAATTCGAGAACTTCGACTGGGGCGGCGATTACTACCGCCAGCACGGCGTAATGATGCCCGCCGATGGCCTGGACGCCCTGCGCGGCAAGGACGCCATCCTGTTCGGCTCGGCCGGCGACAACCAGATCCCCGACCACATCACGCTGTGGGGCCTGCGCCTGAAGATCTGCCAGGGCTTCGACCAGTACGCCAACGTGCGCCCGACGCGCATCCTGCCCGGCATCGACGGCCCGCTCAAGCGCTGCGCCCGGGAAGACCTGAACTGGGTGATCGTGCGCGAAAACTCGGAAGGCGAGTACTCCGGCGTGGGCGGCCGGGTGCACCAGGGCCACCCGATCGAGGCGGCTACCGATGTGTCGATGATGACCCGCGTGGGCGTGGAACGCATCCTGCGCTTCGCCTTCAAGCTGGCGCAATCGCGTCCGCGCAAGCTGCTGACCGTGATCACCAAGTCCAACGCCCAGCGCCACGCCATGGTGATGTGGGACGAGGTGGCCGTGGAAGTGGCCAAGGACTTTCCGGACGTGACCTGGGACAAGGAACTGGTCGATGCCGCCACCGCGCGCATGGTCAACCGCCCGAAGACGCTGGACACCATCGTCGCCACCAACCTCCACGCGGACATCCTGAGCGACCTCGCCGCCGCGCTGGCCGGCAGCCTCGGCATCGCGCCCACCGGCAACATCGACCCGGAACGCCGCTACCCGTCGATGTTCGAGCCGATCCACGGTTCCGCCTTCGACATCATGGGCAAGGGCCTCGCCAACCCGGTGGGTACCTTCTGGTCCGTGGTGATGCTGCTCGAACACCTGGGTGAAGACGCCGCCGCCAAGCGCGTGATGGCCGCCATCGAAGCCGTGACCGCCAACCCGGCCCTGCACACCGGCGACCTCGGCGGCAAGGCCACCACGGTCCAGGTGACCAGGGCGGTCTGCGACTACCTGGCCGCCAACCAGCAGGCCAAGGCGGCTTAACCCGCCCGGCTTCCGCCCCCCTGCCCGCCAACGGCCCCGGCACTGGCCGGGCGGCCTTTGCGAGCCGTATCCCGGCTCGCCCTGCCCTGCGGACTTGAAAAACGGCCATCAGAGCCGGTCCGCAGGCGCCTCAGATTCGAATTAGCAGGAGACAGCCATGATTCGAAGGCTACTGGGAAAGCTCTACGTCCAGGTGTTGATCGGCGTTGCCGCCGGCGTGGCCATCCTCCGCTGGGTCGGCGCCCGTCTGGCCCGCATCGGCGACGCCCATGCCTCGCTGCTCCATTAACCCGATGACACCGGTAACTAGCCCCACAGCGACCACCGCCATGGACGCCGCCCAGGCCGGCCAACTGCTCCGCGAGATGTTCCAGGCGGCCATCTACGCCGCCCAGCCCGCGCGCACGCTGGCCGCCCATCTGCCCCCGCCGCCGAAAGGGCGAACGATTGTGATCGGGGCCGGCAAGGCGTCGGCCGCGATGGCCCGCGCGCTGGAAGACGCCTGGCCCCATCCCCTGGAGCGGCTCGAACGGCTGGAAGGGCTGGTGGTCACGCGCTACGGCTACGCGGTGGATTGCGCGCGCATCGAGATCGTCGAGGCCGCCCATCCGGTGCCGGACGCCGCCGGCTTCCACGCCGCGCAGCGCATGCTGGAACGGGTGTCCGGGCTGACCGAGGACGACCTCGTCATCTGCCTGATCTCGGGCGGCGGCTCCGCGCTGCTGCCGCTGCCGCTGGCCGGCATGTCGCTTGCGGACAAGCAGGTGGTCAACCAGTCGCTGCTGAAGTCCGGGGCGACCATCTCCGAGATGAACACCGTGCGCCGGCATCTGTCGGCGATCAAGGGCGGGCGCCTCGCGGCGGCCTGCCATCCGGCACGGGTCTGCAACCTGTTGTTGTCCGATGTGCCCGGCGACGACCCCATCGACATCGCCTCCGGCCCCACCGTGCCCGACCCGACCACCCGGGCCGACGCGCTGGCCATCGTCCGGCGCTACGGCATCGACGTGCCGCCGCATGTGCTCGCCGTGCTGGAGGCGGATGCAGCCGAGTCCATCAAACCCGGCGATACCCGCCTGCCGCACATCGACACCACGCTGATCGCCACGCCCCGGCTGGCGCTGGAAGCCGCCGCCGAGGTGGCGCGTCGCGCCGGCCTGCGCGCCTACCTGCTGGGCGATGCCATCGAGGGCGAGGCGCGCGATGTCGGCAAGGTCATGGGCGGTCTGGCGCTGGAGGTGGCGCGGCACGGCCAGCCGTTCACGGCCCCCTGCGTGCTGCTCTCGGGCGGCGAGACCACCGTCACCGTGCGCGGCAACGGGCGTGGCGGGCGGAATGTGGAATACCTGCTGTCGCTGGCGCTGACGCTGCGCGGCGAACCCGGCGTGTACGCCATCGCGGGCGATACCGATGGCGTGGACGGCCAGGAGGAAATCGCCGGCGCGCTGGCCGGCCCGGACACGCTGGCGCGCGCCTGGCAGCTTGGTATCCGCCCGCAGGATGCACTTTCGGCCAACGACGGCCACGGTTTCTTCGAGGCGCTCGGCGATGCCGTGGTCACCGGGCCGACCTTGACCAATGTCAATGACTTCCGCGCCATCCTGATCGCGCGGTGAATGGAGCAAGCAGATGAGACGCACCCGCAATGCCAAGATCGTGGCCACACTGGGCCCCGCGAGCACGTCGCCCGAAGTCATCGACGCGCTGTTCGAGGCAGGCGCCGATGTATTCCGGCTCAACTTCAGCCACGGCAGCCACGCCGACCACAAGCAGCGGCTGGACACCATCCGCGCCGTGGAGCGGGACCGTGGCCGCCCCATCGGCGTGCTGCTGGACCTGCAAGGCCCCAAGCTGCGCATCGGCACGTTTGCCGATGGCCCGATCCGGCTGGCGGCCGAGGCCAGCTTCCGGCTCGACCTGGACGCCAGCGTGGCCGGCACCGCCAGCCGGGTCAGCCTGCCCCACCCGGAAATCTTCGCCGCCTTGCAGGAAGGCACCGAGCTGCTGCTCGATGACGGCAAGATCCGCCTGCGCGTGGAGCGCTGCGGCAAGGACTTTGCCGAGACCACCGTGGTCAACGGCGGGACGCTGTCCGACCGCAAGGGCGTCAACGTGCCCGGCGTGGTGCTGCCGCTGTCCGCCATGACCGAGAAGGACCGGCGCGACCTGGAATTCGGCCTGACGCTGGGCGTGGACTGGATCGCCCTGTCCTTCGTGCAGCGGCCCGAGGACATCCTGGAAATCAAGGATATCGTCAAGGACCGCGCCGGCATCGTCGCCAAGCTGGAGAAGCCGGCCGCGATCCAGAGCCTGGAGGCCATCGTCGCCGAAGCGGACGCCGTGATGGTGGCGCGCGGCGACCTCGGCGTGGAGATGCCGGCGGAGCTGGTGCCCTCGCTGCAGAAGCAGATCCTGCGGGCCTGCCGCAAGGCCGGCAAGCCGGTGATCGTGGCCACGCAGATGCTGGAATCGATGATCGCCTCGCCGGTGCCGACCCGCGCGGAAGCCTCGGACGTGGCCACGGCCGTGTACGACGGCGCCGACGCGGTGATGCTGTCCGCCGAATCGGCCTCGGGCCAGTATCCGGTGGAGGCAGTGCGGATGATGAACAGCATCATCTCGCGCACCGAGTCGGACCCGCTTTATCACGATGCCATCCAGGCATCCCACACCCCGCCGCGCGCAGAGGCCGCCGACGCCATCGGGCTGGCGGTGCGCCATGTGGCCGGGCTGCTGAAGTCCCCGGCGACGGTGGCCTACACCAGTTCCGGCTACTCGGCGCTGCGCATGGCGCGCGAGCGCCCCGAGGTGCCCATCCTCGGCATGACCCCGCGCATGGCCACCGCGCGCCGTCTGGCGCTGGCCTGGGGCGTGCACGCAGTGCTGTGCCACGAGGTGGTCGATGTGGTCGAGATGACCGCGCTGGCCAGCCAGACCGTGCTCAGGGAGGCGTTCGGCGCGGCGGGCGACTCGATCGTCATTTCCGCCGGGCTGCCCTTCGCGGTGGCCGGCACCACCAATCTGCTGCGGATCGCGCAGGTTCAGTAAGTCGCTAAAAAGGAACCCCCATGCCCATCATCCAGGACATTCGCGGCTACGAAATCCTCGACTCGCGCGGCAACCCCACCGTGGCGGCACAGGTACGGCTGTCGGACGGCGCGCAAGGCTTTGCGGCGGCGCCGTCGGGCGCTTCCACCGGCGCCCGCGAGGCGCTGGAGCTGCGCGACGGCGACAGCGACGGGAAGCCCCGGCGCTACTTCGGCAAGGGCGTGCGCAAGGCCGTGGCCCATATCGACGTCGATATCGCCCGCACGCTGGCCGGCATGCCGGCGGCAGACCAGGCGGCAGTGGACGACTGCCTGATCCGGCTCGACGGCACGCCGGAGAAGTCCCGGCTCGGCGCCAACGCGCTGCTGGCGGTGTCGCTGGCCACGGCGAAGGCGGCGGCGGCCTCGGCCGGCGTGCCCCTCTATCGGACCATCGGCACCATCGGCGCCAAAGACGGCCAGCGCCGCGACGCGCGCCTGCCGCTGCCGATGATGAACATCATCAATGGCGGCAGTCAGCGACTGACCTCGCTATAAGCGCTTGATAAAGCACAAATCAAAAATTCAGGAGACAGACCATGCGTACGACCAAAACCCTTCCCCGCTTCTTTCCCCGCTTCTTTCCCCGCTTCTTTCCCCGCTTCTTTCCCCGCTTCTTTCCCCGCTTCATTCCCTGCGTCCTCCGTGCCGCGCTGCTGATGCTGGGCGCCGGGGCCTCCACCCTGTGCGTGGCGCAGGAGTGGCCGGCCAAGCCGATCAGCCTGGTCGTGCCGTTCCCGTCCGGCGGCACCACCGACGTGCTCGCGCGCGCCATCGGCGACCAGCTCTCCAAGCGGCTGGGCCAGCCCGTGATCGTGGAAAACCGGCCCGGCGCCGGCGCCACGCTGGGCGCGGACTACGTGGCCAAGGCCAAGCCAGATGGCTACACGCTGCTGATGGGCGCCGTCCACCACACCATCGCCACCAGCGTCTACAAGAAGCTGCCGTACAACTTCCAGAAAGACCTGGCGCCGATCGCCACCGTGGCGATGGTGCCCAACGTGCTGGTGATCAACCCCGCCAAGACCCCGGCCAAGACCGTGGCCGAACTGGTGGCGCTGGCCAAGAAGTCGCCCACCGAGTTTGCCTACGGGTCCAACGGCAACGGCACCGCGCAGCACCTGATCGGCACCCAGTTCCAGGCCACCACCGGCACCTCGCTGCTGCACGTGCCCTATAAAGGCAGCGGCCCGCTGACCACCGACCTGCTGGGCGGACAGGTGACCATGTCCTTCGATACGCTCACCCCCGTACTGCCGCACATCAAGGCCGGCAAGCTGCGCGCGCTGGCCGTGACCACGGCCAAGCGCTCCAGCGTGCTGCCGGACGTGCCGACCATGGAGGAAGCGGGCCTGAAGGGCTTCGATATTGGCACGTGGTTCGGCATCCTGGCGCCGGCAGCCACGCCCAAGCCGATCGTCGCCCAGCTCAGCGCCAAGATCGTGGAAATCGTCAATTCGCCGGACTTCCAGCAGCGCATGCTCGCCGCCGGCGCCGAGCCGATGGCCAGCGATTCGGTAGCGTTCGCCAAGCGCATCGACGACGAGACCGCCAAGTTCGCCAAGCTGGTGAAGGACGGCAAGGTGACGATCGAGTAAGGCCCGGGAGCTTGGGGCGTTATTCGACCTCCACCACTGGCTGGCCCTCGGTCACGGCGTCGCCGGGCTGGACCAGGATGGCCTTCACCACGCCATCCGCCTCGGCTTCGAGCGGGATTTCCATCTTCATCGACTCGATGATCATCAGCACGTCGCCGGCGGAGATGGTGGCGCCGGCTTCGATGGCGATGGAGGACACGTGGCCGCTGACTGCGGCGTCGATCTGGGGCATCAGGCTGCTCTTTCGGTAAGGGTTTCGGTTTGCTTCAGCGTAAGCGTCGACGTCAAGGCCGGCGTGGCCAGCACGCGCTGGGTCAGCGCGGTGTCGATGCGGGCATCGGCGAAGTCGGGGTGGGCCAGCACGCGCAGCAGGAACGGCAGGTTGGTCTTGACCCCGGCAATCTGGAACGCCTCCAGCGCGGCACGCAGGCGCCGGATGGCGTCGGCGCGGTCACTGCCGGTGGCGATCACCTTGGCGATCATCGGGTCGTAGTACGGCGTCACGCGCTGGCCCTGCGCGTAGCCGGTCTCCACGCGGATGCCGGGCGCCTGCGGCGGCACGAAGGTGTCCAGCGGCCCCGGCGACGGGAAGAAGCGCACCGGGTCTTCGGCGTAGACGCGGGCCTCGATGGCATGGCCCTGCTGCGGCATGGGGGCCGGCAGCACGGCGTCGATCCGCTCGCCACAGGCCAGCCGGACCTGCGCGGCCACGATGTCGATGCCGGTGACCTGCTCGGTTACCGCGTGCTCCACCTGGAGCCGCGTGTTCATCTCCAGGAAGACAAAGCCGGTCTCGGACGTATGCAGCATCTCCACGGTGCCGATCACGTCGTAGCCGACGTGGCCCAGCAGCGCGGCCAGCCGCTCGCGCATGGCGGCCACCGCCTCGGGCGGCAAGTTTGGCGCAGGCGCCTCTTCGAGCACTTTCTGGTGACGGCGCTGCACCGAGCAGTCCCGCTCGCCGATGATGCGCACGCCGCCGTAACGGTCTGCCAGCACCTGGAATTCGATATGGCGCGGCTGCTCCATCAGCTTTTCCAGATACAGCTCGGCCTGCCCGAAACTGCGCTGGGCCACCGAGCGGGCCTGCTGCCACGCGGCGGCCAGCCCTTGCGCATCGCGCACCGGCAGCATGCCGATGCCACCCCCGCCGCCAGCCGGCTTGATCAGCACCGGGTAGCCGATCTGCCCGGCGGCGGCGGCGACCACGGCCATGTCGTCCGGCAGCACGCCCGAACTTGGCGCCATCGGCATGCCATGGCCGGCCATGAAGTCGCGCGCCTGCGTCTTGTGGCCCAGGCGGCGAATCCAGGCGGGCGACGGGCCGATAAAGCAGAGCCCGGCCGCCTCCACCCGTTCGGCGAAGTCGGCGTTTTCCGACAGGAAGCCATAGCCGGGGTGCACGCCGTCCGCGCCGGTCTCCCGGGCCACATCGAGCAGCTTGTCCTGATGCAGATAGCTGTCCAGCGGCGCCGCCTCGCCGATGCGCACGGCCATATCGGCCTCGCGCAGGTAGGGCAGGCCGGCGTCAGCGTCCGAACAGACCGCCACGGAGGCGATGCCGAGCTGGCGCAGCGCGCGGATGACCCGCGCCGCCACGGCGCCCCGGTTGGCCACCAGCACGCGGCGCAGCGTGCGGACCTTGCTGGTTGGGTTCATGCCGTCTCTCCTGCGCGGATCACCACCGCATCGACCAGCACCGGCGCCACCGCCCCACGGGCGACGATTACCGGGTTGGCATCGACCGAATGCACCGTGCCGCCCGCTGCTACCATCCAGTCGCCCAGACGGACCAGCATGTCGGCCAGCTGGTCGAGATCCACCGCCTCCATGCCGCGCAGCGCGGCGAACGCCGGGGCGATGCGCAGCCGGCCGATGGCCTCCCGCGCCTGGCTGGCGGTGAACGGCGCCACCAGGAACTGCACGTCCTGCAGCGCTTCCACCAGCACGCCGCCCTGCCCCACCATCACCACCGGGCCGTAGGCCGGGTCGATATGGGCGCCCACGGCCAGCTCGAACGCGCCGCGTTGCTGGCGCGCCAGCAGCACGCCGCCGTGGCGGACTTCCATCCGGCGCAGGATCTGGTCGATCTCGTCGAAGGCAGCCACCGCAGCGGCCTCGCCGGACAGGTTCAGCTTCACCAGCCCGTGCTCGGACTTGTGCGTGATGTCCGGGGACACGCCCTTGGCCACCACCGGTGCGCCCAGTTCCGCCACGGCACGGCGCACGTCGTCTGCGCTATGGCAGAGGCGGTGCGCCACCACGGGCAGGCCCGCCGCCGCGAGTTCGGCCAGGCTGCGGACTTCATCGAGCGCATGGGCTGGGGCGGATTGCCCCGGCACGCCAGCCGGCAACGGCGCCGTCAGCGCAGCCAGCGCCGCCGCGCGGCGTTCGCCATACTCGGCCAGCAGCGCCAGCGCCTGCATGGCGGACCGCTCGCTGTCGAACACCGGCACGCCCTGCGCGCGGAACGCCTGCGCCACCCATTCCTGATTGGCGCTGACCGCCACCGGCACGCCGCTGGCCGCGGCGAACCGCCCGGTCTGGGCGGAGAAATCGGCAAAGTCGTAGCCTTCGCCGCCAATCGGAAAGCCCACGAAGATCAGGTCGGCCTGCCGCTGGGCCGCCACGGCGTCGAGCGTCTGGCCATAGATCTGCGGCTGGCCGAGCAGCGCCGTGGTCATGTCGATGGGGTTACGCGCCGAGACATAGCCGGGCAGCACGGCGCGCAGCGCGGCGGTGCCGGGGGTGTCGAACTGGCACAGGTCCAGCCCGTGGGACTCCGCCGCGTCCGCCGCCAGCACGCACGTGGCGCCCGAGTTGCTGATCGCCACCACCTTGCGGCCACGCGGCCGCTGGCCGCCCGCGAAGATCTGCGCGTACTCGGACAATTCCCGGAAATCGTTCACCCGCAGGATGCCGTGCTGGCGCAGGAAGGCATCGGCCAGCGCGTCCTCGCCGGCCAGCGCGCCGGTGTGGGAGCTGGCGGTGAGCTGGCCGGCGCGGGTGCGGCCGGCCTTCACGGCGAGAATCGGCACATCGCGCGCATGGGCGATCCGTGCGGCCTGCGCCAGCACGTCCGGGTCGCGCAGGGATTCCACGTACAGCAGCATCACGCGCACGGCGTCGTCCTCGGCAATCGCGCGCAGCGTTTCGGCGGCGGTCACGTCGGCCTCGTTGCCCGTGGCCACCATGTAGCGCACGCCGATACCCTTGCGGCGCAGCCCGCCGTAGACGATGGACGAGCCCGCGCCGCTCTGGCTGACGATGGCCACCGGGCCGTCCTGCGGCGCTTCCTCGTTGATCATGGTCGAGAAATGCAGTACGGCGCCGGTGGCGAAATTGGCCACGCCCTGCGTGTTCGGCCCGAACAGCCGCAGGCCGCCGGCACGGGCCCGCGCCACCAGCCGCTGCTGCTGCGCCGCCCCGGCCTCGCCCAGTTCCGCAAAGCCGGACGAGTAGATCACCGCGCCCTTCGCCCCCACGGCAATGCACTGCTCGATGGCCTGCTCGGCCTCGGTGCCGGCCACGCTGATGATGACCACCTCGGGCGAGTCTGGCAGCGCGGCCAGACTCGGGTAGGCGGCCAGGCCCTGAATTTCTGCCCGTTTACTCTGGGCCCGCTTGGGGTTGACCGGGTAGATGCGCCCGCCGTAGCCGTGGCGCTGCATATAGTCAATGGGCCGCCCGCCCGCCTTGATCGGGTTGTCTGACGCGCCCAGCACCGCCACCGAGCGCGGCGCCAGCAACGACAGCAGCGAAGCGGGTTCCTTTTGCTCCTTGGTATCCGCCATCGCTCAGTCCACCTTGACCTTGGCCTCGGTGGCCACGCGCTTCCATTTGTCGAGTTCGGCCTGCACGAAGCTGCCGAACTGCTCGGCGTTGAGCGCGCCGGGGCTGGTGCCGTTCTGGGTCAGATAGGTCTTGGCCTCGGCGCTGTTCATGCTCTTGACCGCTTCGCGGTTCAGCTTTTCCACCAGCGGGCGCGGCAGGTTGGCGGGGCCGTAGAAGCCGATCCACGTGGTGGCCTCGTAGCCGGGCACGCCCTGTTCGGCAATCGTCGGCACGTTGGGCAGTGCCTCGCTGCGCTTGGCCGAGGTCACGCCGATGGCCTTGACCTTGCCGTCCTTCACGTACGGCGCCATGGTCATCACGTCGTGGAACAGCGCGGGGATCTGGCCGCCCAGCAGGTCGGCCAGCGCCGGGGACGCGCCCTTGTACGGAATGTGCGTCATCGGCACCTTGGTCATCAGGCGCAGCAGCTCTCCGGACATATGCGTGGCGCCGCCAATGCTGGACGAGCCGTAGGACAGCCCCTCGCTCTGCTTCCGGGCATAGGCCAGGAACTCAGGGAGATTGCTGGCCGGCACGCTGTTGTTGACCACCAGCACGTTGGGCGTGGTGGCCAGCAGCGCGATGTTCGTGAAATCCTTCGACGCGTTGTACGGCAGCTTGGGCCGGATCGCCGGGTTGATCACGTGGTGCGTGGCCGAGACCAGCAGCGTGTAGCCGTCCGGGTTGGCGCGCGCCACCATCTCGGTGCCGATCTGCCCGCTGGCGCCGGCGCGGTTGTCCACCACGAAGGGCTGCTTCAGCTCGGCCTGCATGTCACGGGCGATGCGGCGCGCCAGCAGGTCGGTCATGCCGCCCGCCGGGAACGGCACGACGATGGTCACCGGCTTGGCGGGCCAGTGCTCCTGCGCGAAGGCCGGCGCGGCCAGCGTGGCGGCGATCGTGGTGGCCATCGTGGTGGCCGTCGTGGTGGCCATCAGGCCAAGGCACAGCGAAGGTAGGGATCTGCGTTGCATGCGGTTTGTCTCCTGAATCTTCTTTTAGTGTGTGGACGGGTGCCGTCCGAACAGCCTCAAGGCCGGATGCCGAACTTGCGCACGCCCGCCTCGCGCAGCGGCGCGGCAAGGTTGGCGAACTCGCACAGCAGCGCCCGCGTGTCGCGCGGGTCGATGATGTCCTCGATCACGAAGGCTTCCGCGCTGCGGAACGGCGAGGTCAGGCTGCGCACGCGCTGCTCGATCTCGGCCCGTTTCTGCACCGGGTCGTCGGCGCCCTCGATCTCGGCCTTGTAGGCCACCTCCAGCCCGCCCTCGATCGGCAGCGACCCCCAGTTGGCGGACGGCCACGCGTAGCGGAAGTTGAAGCGGCCCATGTGCTGGTGCCCGGCCGCCGCCACGCCATAGGCGCGGCGCACGATCACCGAGCACCACGGCACGGTGGCCTGATAGACCGCCGCCAGCGCGCGCACGCCGTAGCGCATGATCCCGGCCTTCTCGGCCTCCAGCCCGATCTGGAACCCGGCGATATCGACGAGGTTGACCACGGGCAGGTGGAAGGCTTCAGCCATGTCCAGGAAGCGGGTGAATTTCTCCGCCGTGGGGCCGTCCCAGCCGCCGCCGTAGTAGTACGGGTCGCTGGCGACCACGGCCACGGGCCAGCCGTCCAGCCGGGCCAGCCCGGTGACGATGGCGCGGCCCCAGTTTTTGCCGATCTCGAAGAACGAGTCCTGATCGACCAGCGCCTGCACGATCGGCCGGATCTTGTAGACCTGCCGGCTTTCGCGCGGGATGGCGGAGAGCAGCCATTCGTCGCGGCGGAGCGTGTCGTCGGCAGGCGCGGCGCGCGGCGGCAGCTCGTACACGGACGGCGGCAGGTAGGACAGGAAGCGGCGGGCCCGGTCGAAGGCTTCTTCCTCGCTCGCCACCTCGTCATCGACCACGCCGTTGCGGGTGTGGATCTGGCTGCCGCCGAGTTCGTTCTTTTCCAGGATCTGGCCGATGCGCGCCACCACCGGCGGCCCGGCGTTGAACAGTTGCGCGGTGCCCTTGACCATCACCGAGTAATGGCTGGCGGCCACGCGCGCGGCGCCCATGCCGGCCACCGAACCCAGCGCCAGCGACACCACCGGCACCACCGACATGTTCTCCACCACGTGCTGCCACACCTTCATGGTCGGGATGTTGGTGTACCCGCGGTTCTCGATATTGCGCACCGAGCCGCCGCCGCCGGTGCCATCGACCAGCCGCACCATCGGCAGGCGCAGGTCGTGGGCCATCTTCTCGGCGTGGATCAGCTTGTCGCCCACCGCGCCATCGTTGGCGCCGCCGCGCACCGTGAAGTCATCCCCCACCAGCACGGCGGGTCGGCCATCCAGATGTGCGCGACCCATCACCAGATTGGCCGGGGTCAGGCCCACCAGCCGGCCATTGCTGTCGTACTGGCCGCTGCCGGTGAGCGCGCCCACCTCCCGGAAGCTGCCCGGGTCCGCGATGGCCTCGATGCGCTCGCGCACGGTGAGCTTGCCGGCGTCCTTATGGCGCTTGACCTTGTCGGGTCCGCCAAGCTGGGCGGCCAGTCGCTTGCGATAGGCCAGTTCGTCGATTTCCGGCTGCCAGGACATGTGTCTCCTCTGTGTCTTCGGGCTTTTGGGTATGGGTGTTATCCGACAGCTAACGCACTACCCGTGCCAGCCATCGAGCACATTGATTTC
Source organism: Cupriavidus sp. 2KB_3 (assembly GCF_052115685.1). Taxonomy (NCBI): domain Bacteria; kingdom Pseudomonadati; phylum Pseudomonadota; class Betaproteobacteria; order Burkholderiales; family Burkholderiaceae; genus Cupriavidus; species Cupriavidus sp. 2KB_3. The sequence goes on along the minus strand of NZ_JBFRHD010000004.1, from coordinate 213,173 downwards.
ATTGCGATTTTTTTGACCGGCCGGTAGAGTGTCCGGCACGAGGACACCCAGATGTCCCGCATGGAGACACAATCAATGTCGTCAATGAAGACACAAAGCCTGGGCGCGCTGGTGCTCGGGGCCGGCGGGGAGAGCCTTGCCGCCTCGGGCACGGCACGCCATCCGGCCATCGCCCAGGCCGCGCGAGCCGCCGTGGCCGCGCTGCCCCCGGCCGAGGACCATCGCGCCGGCCGCATCTTCGAGTTCGAGGTCGATGGCGAGCGCCATATCGGGCTGGCCTTGCTCGACGCCAGCCAACTGACCCTCCTGCTGCGCCGCGCGGCCGCCGGGGCGGCGCTGTTCGATTTCCTCGGCGCGGTGCCGTTTGCGGACGCCATCCTTGAGCACTTCCTGACCAATCCCTATCAGGCGATCACGGTGGTGGACCACACCGGGCATATCCGCTTCATCAGTCCGGTCCATGAGGCGTTTTTCGGCCTGCGCACTGGCGAAGGCACGGGGCGCCCCGCCGAGCAGGTCATCCCGAATTCACGGCTGGGCCATGTGGTGGCCACCGGCAAGGCCGAGATCGGCCAGCTCCAGCGGATGAATGGCGTGACGCGGGTGGTGAATCGGGTGCCGATCGTCGCCGATGGCAAGACGGTCGGCGCGATCGGACAAGTCCTATTCAAGGAGCCGGAAGCGATCGGGCGGATGCACAAGGAGGTGGAGGAACTGCGCTCGCAACTGGCGCACTACCGGCGCGAACTGCACGGCCTGCGCCAGCGCGATGCCGGCGCAGGGGGCGTGGGACTGCTGATCGGCGAGAGCGCGCCGATGCAGCGGCTGCGCCGGGAGATCGAGACCGTGGCGCGGCTCGACGTGCCCGTGCTGGTGCTGGGCGAGTCCGGCACGGGCAAGGAACTGGTCGCGCGGGCCATCCACAGTGCCGGCCGGGGCGCCCTCAGCACGCAGGGCGATGACGAGGGGACGCAGGCCGCGCCGCTGGTCAGCCTGAACCTGGCCGCGTTCCCGGCCACGCTGATCGAGGCCGAACTGTTCGGCCATGCGGCGGGCGCGTTCACGGGCAGCCATCGGCATGGCCAGCCCGGCAAGCTGGAGCAGGCAGCCGGCGGCACGCTGTTCCTGGACGAAGTGGCCGATATTCCGATGGAGATGCAGGTCAAGCTGCTGCGCGTGCTGGAAGACCGCATGGTCGAGCGGCTGGGCAGCCGGCAGGCGCGGCGGGTGGATTTCCGGCTCGTGACCGCCACCAACCGCGACATCCAGGCGCTGATCGACGGTGGCCGCTTCCGGCTCGACCTCTACTACCGCCTCAGCGGCGTGGTGCTGCGCGTGCCGGCGCTGGGCCAGCGGCTGGAGGACATTCCCGCGCTGCTCCACCACTTCGTGCAGGCGTTCTGCCAGCGCAACGGCGTGCCGGTGCCGCAGGTCATGCCCGATGTGGCGCGGCACCTCGCCTCACGGCGCTGGCCCGGCAATGTGCGCCAGCTGCGGCAGAAGATCGAGGAAGCGCTGGTGTTCTGCGACGGCAGCCGGCTGCGGGTGCAGGACTTCGCGCGGGGCGAGGAAATCCACGTGGCGGCGATGGTGGCAACCATGACGCCGCCGCCCACCCATCCGCTCGGGCAGGTCTTCGCCCCGGAAGACACCCCAGCCCCGGCGGCGCCGCGCCTGCGCGACCTCGCCTACGACGCGGTGCTCCAGGCCATCGCCCGGCATGGCGGCAACAAGAAGCAGGCCGCGCTGGAGCTGGGCATCTCCCGCTCCCATCTATATAAGATGCTTGAGCGGGGCGGCGAAGCCTGAACCGGGAATTCCGGGCCTAGCCCTTGCCCTGGTTCAGCGCCACGGCGGCGCGGATCAGGGCTTTCAGCGCCTTGGCGTCGATCTTCTCGCCCTCGCGGAAGTCGATGGCGCGGCGGGTGTTGCCGTCCAGACTGGCGTTGAACAGGCCGGACGGGTCGTCCAGCGCGGCGCCCTTGGCGAAGGTCATCTTCACGGCGCTCTTGTAGGTCTCGCCGGTGCACAGGATGCCGTCGTGGGACCACACCGGCACGCGCCACTTCCACTCTTCCACCACGTCGGGGTCGGCTTCCTTCACCAGTGCGCGCAGGCGGGCCAGGGTTTCGCCGCGCCAGTCGCCCAGTTCCGCGATCCGGGCGTCGATCAGCGCTGCGGGCGACTCGCCTGCCGGCGCTGTGGCCTGGGTTGCGACCTTGGTTGCGACCTTGGTTGGGGCTTTGGTCGCGGTCTTGGTCTTCGTCTGGGTCATTCCCGCCTCTCCTCTCGCATTTATCCGCCTTTTGGTGCGTGTATGGTTGTCGAAGTGGCGCGCCTTGCCAAGCCCCCGGCGCCGGGCGCTGGCCGGAATCCGCCCGTTTTTTCATGGGGTCCGCCGTCGAGGCCGGGCACCTGCCGTTACAATTGCCCCTCGCCCCAGCATTTCACTGGCCGCTTGCGCAGCACCCCGCAGACGACGCATGGACCACGACTTCACCCTCATCACCACCATCGCCGCCGGCTTCGGCATCGCCCTCGTGCTTGGCTTCCTGGCTGAACGCGTCAAGATTCCCGCCCTGGTCGGCTACCTCGTCACCGGCATCATCATCGGCCCCGGCACGCCGGGCTTCGTCGCCGATGTTCATCTGGCCTCGCAATTGTCCGAAATCGGCGTGATGCTGCTGATGTTCGGCGTCGGCCTGCATTTCTCGCTGGGCGACCTGCTGGCGGTGAAACGCATCGCCATTCCCGGGGCGGTGGTGCAGATGGCGCTTGCTACCGCGCTGGGCATGCTGGTGGCATGGATCTGGGACTGGAGCCTGGGCACGGGGCTGGTCTTCGGCCTGTCCCTGTCGTGCGCGAGCACCGTGGTGCTGCTCAAGGCGCTGGAAACCCGCAACGTGCTGGAAACCATGAACGGGCGGATTGCGGTGGGCTGGCTGGTGGTGGAAGACCTGGCCACGGTGCTGGTGCTGGTGCTGCTGCCGCCGCTGGCCGGGCTGCTCGGCGGCACGGGCGCCGCGCCGGACCAGAGCGCCCAGGCGCTCGGCTTCACCATCCTCAAGACGCTGCTCCAGGTGGTGGCGTTTATCGCGCTGATGCTGGTGGCCGGGCGGCGCATCCTGCCGTGGCTGCTGTGGCAGGTGGCCAAGACCGGTTCGCGCGAGCTGTTCACGCTGGCAGTGGTGGCCGTGGCGATTGGCATTGCCTATGGGGCGGCCGAACTGTTTAACGTGTCCTTCGCGCTGGGCGCCTTCTTCGCGGGCATGGTGATGCGCGAGTCGGAGTTCAGCCATCGCGCCGCCGAGGAGTCGCTGCCGCTGCGCGACGCGTTCTCGGTGCTGTTCTTCGTCTCGGTGGGCATGCTGTTCAAGCCGGCCATCCTGATCGAGCAGCCGCTGCACGTGCTGGCGGTGGTGGCCATCATCGTGTTCGGCAAGTCGCTGGCGGCCTTCGCGCTGGTGCTGGCCTTCCGCTATCCGCTCAACACGGCGCTGACGGTATCCGCCAGCCTGGCGCAGATCGGCGAATTCTCGTTCATCCTGGCCGGGCTGGGGGTCACGCTGGGGCTGCTGCCCGAGGAAGGCATGAGCCTGGTGCTGGCCGGCGCGCTGATTTCCATCGCGATCAATCCGCTGCTGTTTGCCAGCGTGGAGCCGATGCGAAACTGGATTCTCAAGCGCTCGGCGCTGGCGCGGCGGCTGGAGCAGCGCGGCGACCCGTACGCCGAACTGCCGATGACCACCGAGCGCAAGTATCTGGAAGGCCAGGTGGTGCTGGTGGGCTACGGCCGCGTGGGCAAGCGGATTGCCCAGGCGATGCAGGAGCGTGGCATTCCCTTCGTGATTGCGGACGAGAACCGCGAGCGCGTGGAGTCCCTGCGCCGCGCGGGCTTCGCGGCGGTCTCGGGCAATGCGGCCGACCCGGCGGTGCTGATCCAGGCCCATATCGCCCACGCGGCGATGCTGGTGATTGCCGTGCCGGAGCCGCTCTACGTGCGCCAGATGGTGGAAACCGCCAAGACGCTCAATCCCGACGTGGAGATCGTGCTGCGCACGCATAGCGAGGACGAATCCGCGCTGCTGCGCAAGGAAGGGCTCGGCACGGTGTTCTATGGCGAGGAGGAACTGGCCAAGGGCATGACCAGCCATGTGCTGGGGCGCTTCGTGCCGCGCGGCGCGCACGGGGCCACGGCCTGAATTGACTTCAGGATTGCCTCAGGATTGATGCGATTGGCAGAAATCCGATTTCTTTAGCCGGCGCGCGGAAACACGGCGGACCTTGATCTGGATGCGGGTTCGCCCGCGATGAAGTGGCATAGCCTCCCATTCCCGGGAAAATCCCGCCACTACCTCGCGAACCGCTATGAAAGGCTTTCTCGTACTTCCGCTGCTCACCACCGCCCTGCTTGCCGGTTGCGCCGGCACCGATGTCAACAGCCTGGTGACCGCCGGCACCTCGCTGGCGCAGGCCGCCACGCTGACCGACGCGGACGTGAAATCGTTGTCGGACCAGGCCTGTGCCGAGGCCGACCAGACCAACAAGACCGCCGGCTCCCGCACCAACTACGCCAGGCGCCTCACCAAGATCATGGGCGGGCTGAAGAACAGCGATGTGCCCAATCTCAACGTACGGGTGTACCTGACCAAGGACGTCAATGCCTGGGCCATGGCCAACGGCTGCGTGCGCGTCTACAGCGGCCTGATGGACATGATGACTGACGACGAGGTCCGCGGCGTGCTGGGCCACGAACTCGGCCACGTGGCGCTGGGCCACAGCAAGAAGGCCATGCAGGTGGCCTACACGGCCACCGCCGCGCGCAGCATGGCCGGCGCCACCAACGGCGCGGTGGCCGCGCTGTCTTCCTCCCAACTGGGCGAACTCGGCGAAAAGCTGGTCAACGCGCAGTTCTCGCAGGCGCAGGAAACGGCTGCCGACGACTTCGCCTTCGACCTGCTGACCAAGAACAAGGCCAACACCAAGGCGCTGGTCACCGCGTTCGAGAAGCTGGCCAAGCTCGATGGCGGCAAGTCGAGCATGTTCGGCTCGCATCCCGGCTCGGAGGCCCGCGCCAAGCATATCCAGGACCGCATCGGCAAGGTCGCCTCGAAGTAAACCAGTAAGACTGCTACGACAAGTACGAAAAAGGGGGCCCTAGGGCGTGGCAATGTCGCGCAACCGGGCCTCCAGCGGGGCGAGCCGCTCGCGCAGCAGCGCCTGCAACTGCCGCACCGCCGGCGAGAACTGCTTGCGATGCGGGCAGATCAGGCTAAGCGGCGCGCTCTCCCCCGGCTGATGCGGCAACACCACCTCAAGCGTGCCCGCCTCGACATCCGCGCAGACATCGAGCCACGACTTGTAGGCAATGCCCTGCCCCTCCACGGCCCAGCGGCGCGCGACATCGGCATCGTCACAGATCATCGTTCCGTTCACCGCCACCTGTCGGCGCTTGCCCTCCACCGGAAACACCCATTTGTCATAGATGCGCCCGCCCAGCAGGTACAGCACGCAGCGGTGGCGCGACAGGTCGTCCAGGTTCGCCGGCCGCCCGTGTGCAGCCAGATAGCCGGGCGACGCGACCAGCACGCGGCGGTTCTCCGGCGCAAGCGGCAGCGCCACGTAGCTGGCGTCCTCGGCCAGTCCGTAGCGGATGGCCACATCGACCGGCTCCCGGAACACATCGCTGACGCGGTCCGAGAGCAGCAGCCGCAGCGACAGGCGCGGATGGCTCGCGCAGAACGCCGTGATCCACGGCAGCAGCACGTTGCGGCCGACATCGGACGGCGCCGACACCTGCAAGATCCCGCTCAGATCCCCTTCCTCGCTCCGCGAGCGCTCATGGCCCTCGTGCAGCAGCGCGAGCACATCGGTGGCATACGGCAGGTATCGCTCGCCCTCGGCCGTCAGCCGCAGGCTGCGCGTGGAGCGCACGAACAGGCGCAGGTCCAGTTCCCGCTCCAGCCGCTGGATGGCGGCGCTGACTTGCCCGGGCGGCAGATCGGCCTCGCGCGCGGCGCTGGAAAAGCTGCCGAGCGCGGCACTGCGGACAAACAGGTTCAGGTCCTCGAGTCTGAGCATCGGATCATCGTTGGTTGAGTGCGGGGCGCGGCCTAGCGTGCTGGCTGCGGCGGCTGCGGGGGCTGATACGGTTCGAGCCGCGCGTCGTGCATCGCGTAGCCGGCGTCGCCCATCATGGTTTCGGCGCGCTCCACGCGCATCACGCCGCTGATCCAGACGGTATCCATCGTGCGCAGGCCCTCCAGCGGCTTGGCCGCGCGCACGTGCACGACCTGGTTCGACGGCGGGGGCGGCACGTGGATGCAGGCGCCGAAGTACGGCACGAGCAGGAATTCCCGGATCGCCTCGCCCTCCCCGTCCAGCGACACCACGAAGCCGGGCAGCCGCACCGCCTCGCCGTCGAGCGCGGTCTCGATGGGCGCGTCGCGCCAGAACTGCCGCGCTTTCTCCAGGGCGGCCTGCGCACGCGGGTCGCCATCCTCCATCTCCTGCAGCGGCAGCCCCTTGAAGGGCGCCATCGGGTCCCAGCCCTTGGGCAGCAGGGTCTGCCAGTCGATCTCGCGGAACGTGGCGCCGGCGTCCGGGGCGGCGGGCGATGGGGTCAGCGTCTGGCCCACCGTGTAGGCCGGGCCGGACTTCGGCTGGTCAGCCGACGGCCACGCCAGCCAGCGCACCAGTCCGGCAATGCAGATCAGCCCGACCACGGCGGCGGTGGCCAGGAGGGGCGCCGACAGGCGCGGCGTGGAAGGCAGCTTCATCGATGTCAGGGATCAGGGATCAGGGATCAGGGATCAGGGATCAGATATGCGGCGTCAGCCCGTCGCTCAGGCTCAGGCGATAGGCGCGCCAGCCCGGCAACAGGGAGGCGATGGCGCCGGCGGCAAGGATCCCAGCGAGCAGCGGCAGCTCGCTCGGCCGGGGCCACGCCACCGGCAGCGCCACGCCGAGGCGTGCCTCCAGCCACGGCGCGCCGGCCAGCGACAGCCCGGTCAGCAGCAGGTAGCCGGCCAGCGTGCCGGCGAGCATCAGCACAAAGCCCTCGGTCGCCAGCAGGATCAACAGGTCGATGGGACGAGCGCCGACCGCGCGCAGGATGGCCAGTTCGCGCCGCCGCTCGCCCAGCGCGGCCAGGATCGACGACACCAGCCCCGCCAGCCCGACCACCCCGATCAGCGCGGACATCCCCAGCAAGCTCTTCTCGCCCACGCCGACGATCTGCCACAGCGCATCAAGCGCCACGCCGGGCAGCACCGCCATCAGGGCCTCGTGCGGATCTTCGTCGATCTCGCGTTGCAGCGCGAACACGCGTGAGCGCAGCTTCAGGCCCACCAGCACGCCGGTGATGTGCTCCGGCGTTAGCCGGAACTTGCCCACCAGCGCCGGCGGAATCGACATGCCCGGCACCGGCGCGCCCGCCTGCCAGTCGAGATGGATGGCTTCCATGCCGTCCAGCCGGATATGGACGGTGCGATCGACCGGCGTGCCGGTCGGGGCCAGGATGCCGGTGACCACGAAAGGCTTGTCAGCATGGTCCGCATGGTCCGCATGGTCCATATGGTCCACATGGTCCACATGGTGATCGTCATGCGCGGGCCCGCCATGGCTCAACACGATGCGATCGCCCACCCGGTAGCCCAGCCGCCGCGCCACCTCCGCGCCCAGCACGGTCTCGAACACGGCCCCGAACGGCCGCCCGTTCGCCAGCGCCAGCGGGCGGCGGTCGCCGTAGTGGAAGTAGCGGAAGTAGTCTTCCGAGGTGGCCAGCACCGGAAACCCGCGATGGGAATCGCCGAGCGAGACCGGAATGGTCCACGCCACAAGCGGATGGGCAGCGATGCGCTGCGCGCTGGCCCACGACATGCCGTGCGTCACGCCGCCCAGATGGAACACGGTGGAGAGCGTGAGCTGGACCGGGCTGGTGCGCGCCCCGACGATCAGGTCGGTGCCCGAGATCGACTGCGCGAAGCCGGCGCGCACCTGATGGCGCAGCCGCTCCACGCCCAGCAGCAGCGCCGTCGACAGCGCAATCGCCACGATCATCAGCAGCAGGTTGTAGCGGCGGTTCCAGGCGCTGCGGGCCGCCATGCCGGTCAGCGTCATCATGCGGGCACCGCGACAAAGCCGTGCGGCATGGCGACATGGCGGTCGAAGCGCGGCATCAGGCGCGTGTCATGGCTGACGAACACCAGGCTCGCGCCCACCGCGCGGCATTCGCGCTGGAGCAGGTCCATGAAGGCCGACTGGCGATCCGCGTCCAGCGCGGAGGTCGGCTCATCGGCCAGCACCAGTTCCGGCCGCCCGAGCAGCGCCCGCGCGGCAGCCACGCGCTGCTGCTGGCCGATCGACAGCCGCGCCGCGGGCCGGTGCCACAGCGGTTCGGGCAGGTCCAGCCGCGCCAGCAGCATGCCCGCCGCCGCGGCCGGGCTGCCGCCCTGCGCCACGCTGCGCTGGCGCCGATGGGCCGAGAACTTGCACCCCAGCAACACGTTGTCCAGCACGGAGAGGTAGGGCAGCAGGTTCAGCTGCTGGAAGATGATGCCGATGTGGTCGGCGCGAAAGCGGTCGCGCCGGGCGCCGGACAGCGCACTCAGATCCGTCCCATTCACCTCGACTCGGCCCTGCGCCGGGGTCAGCACGCCAGCCAGCAGGCCCAGCAGCGTGCTCTTGCCGCTGCCGCTGGCGCCGGAGACGAAGACGTGCTCGCCGGACCTCACCTCGAAATAGTCCACCCGCAGGTCCACCCGCAGGCCAGGGCCGTCCTGGCCCGGCCAGGCGAAGGCGATGTCGCGGAGCGCAGCCACAGGCTGCGCGGGGTCTGGGAGTGCCATGAGGTGAGTCGGACCAGCGAAGGAGCCGCAGATATTAACGCAACTCGGTTGCAATGGCGAGGCGCTTGAGCCGTCAACGGATGCCTGAATTCCCTTACAATGACGCGCCGCAACAACCCGCGCCCCCCCTCCGCATCAAGCCCCCAATGTCTTTACATACCCTCCGCCAGGAATGGCTGTCGAATATCCGTGGCGACCTGCTCGCAGGCACCGTGGTCGCCCTGGCCCTGATTCCGGAAGCGCTCGCGTTTTCGCTGATTGCCGGCGTCGATCCGCAGGTCGGCCTGTACGCGGCCTTCGCCATTGCCGTGGTCACCGCCATCGTGGGCGGCCGGCCCGGCATGATTTCCGCCGCGACGGGCGCGGTGGCGCTGCTGATCACCTCGCTGGTCAAGGATCATGGCGTGCAATATGTGTTCGCCGCCGCGCTGCTGGCCGGCCTGTTCCAGATCGGCGCGGGCCTGCTCCGGCTGGGCGGGCTGATGCGCTTCGTCTCGCGCTCCGTGGTGACCGGCTTCGTCAACGCGCTGGCCATCCTGATCTTCCTGGCGCAGTTGCCGGAACTGATCGGCGCGCCGCTGGCGGTCTACGCGCTGACGGCGGGCGGGCTGGCCATCATCTACCTGTTCCCGCGCCTGACCCGGGCGGTGCCGTCGCCGCTGGTCTGCATCGTGGTGATTTCGGTCATCGCCGCCCTGCTCGGGCTGGATGTCCGCACGGTGGGCGACATGGGCGCGTTCCCAGACCACCTGCCCGGCTTCGCCCTGCCGGCGGTGCCGTTCACGCTGGAGACGCTGCGCATCATCTTCCCGTACTCGGTGGCGATTGCCGTGGTCGGGCTGCTGGAGTCGCTGATGACGGCCGCCATCGTCGATGATTTCACCGACACGGCCAGCGACAAGAACAAGGAATGCCGGGGCCAGGGCATCGCCAATATCGTCGCCGGCGTGCTGGGCGGCATGCCGGGCTGCGCCATGATCGGCCAGTCCATCATCAACGTGAAGTCAGGCGGCCGGGGCCGGCTGTCCAGCTTCGTGGCCGGTGCGCTGCTGCTGGTGCTGGTGGTCTTCCTGGGGCCGTGGGTCAAGCAGATTCCGATGGCGGCGCTGGTGGCGGTGATGATCATGGTGTCGATCAGCACCTTCAGCTGGCGCTCGGTGCGCAACCTCGCCACCCATCCGAAAAGCTCGTCGGTGGTGATGGTAGCCACGGTCATCGTGGTGGTGGCCACGCACAACCTCGCGCTGGGGGTGCTGGTGGGCGTGCTGCTGAGCGCGGTCTTCTTCGCCGCCAAGGTGCAGCGTGTGCTGCACGTGGACGCCACGCTGGATCCTACGCTGGACCCCGACGGCCAGACCCGCCGCTATACGGTGCGCGGGCAGGTGTTCTTTGCCTCGTCCGAGCAACTGGTGGCGGCGTTCGACTTCCGCGAACCGGTCAGCCAGGTGCGGCTGGACCTGTCCCACGCACATTTCTGGGATATCACGGCCATCGAAGCGCTCGACCGCATCGTCCACAAGTTCCGCCGCAACGGCGTGGCGGTGGAGGTCACCGGCCTGAACCGGGCCAGCGTGACGATGGTGGAGCGCTTCGGCACACATGACAAGGCCGGTGCCACGCCGCCAGAAGCGGCGCACTAGCACCGGGCCTTACGTGGTGCCCCGCTCGATGATGCGGAAGCCCACGTCGATCACCGGCTCCGGCACCGGCTCGCCCCGGAAGCGCGCCAGCAGCTGCCGCGCGGCCAGTTCGCCGATCTGCGCGCCGTCCACGTGGACGGTGGTCAGCGGCGGGTTCATGTGCGCGGCAAAGTCAGCGTCACCGAAGCCGCAGATCGCCAGATCCTGCGGCATGCGCAGCCCTCGCGCGTGTGCTTCGATCATCACACCCTGCGCGAGCTGGTCGGAACTGCAGTAGATCGCCTCGATGTGCGGGTCCTGCGCCAGCAGGTCGCCCAGCGCCCTGCGGCCGTATTCGAGGCTGCTTGGCGCGGGCACCACCACGGTCGGCACCGCGTGACCCACGGTGGACAGGAAGCCCTCGCGCCGCACGGCGGCCCGCTGGTCGTCGCCCGTGGCGATAGCCAGCCGGCGCCGCCCCTGTCCCAGGAAGTAGCCGGCGATGGCGCTGCCCACCTTGAGGTGCGAGAAGCCCACCGCCATGTCTACGGGCCGATCGCTCAAATCCCACGTTTCCACCACCGGAATGCCGGCGCGGCGCAACTGGTCGCGCGCGGTCTGCGAATGGATCAGGCCGGTGACCACGATGCCGTCCGTGCGGCGGCTGATCATCGTGGCGAGCAGCGCCTCCTCCCGTTTGTCCCGGCCGTGGTCGTAGCCGGTCTGGCCGAGAATCAGCTGGTAGCCGGCGGCGTCCAGCGCATCGGTCAGCGCCTTCACGGTCGGCAGGAACTGCTGCACGGCGATGTCCGGCACCAGTGCGGCCACCATCAGGCTCTTGCGGGATTTCAGCCCGCCGGCCAGCAGGTTCGGGATGTAGCCGGTCACCGCCACGGCCTCGCGCACGCGCGCGATGGTTGCCTCGGACACCATGCCCGGATTGCTCAGCGCGCGCGAGGCGGTAATCAGCGAGACGCCGGCCTGGCGGGCGACATCATGGAGCGTGACGGACTTGGATGCAGGGGCTTGGGGCATGCGGGCTCGGCGGGGTTGAGCGGATTGGATGGGTTGACCCAGTCGTATGACAACGTTAGCATTCTATCGACGATTGCCTGAACTGGCGCCAGTTTGCGCCTTGAACCAAGACAACGTGGCCGATGCGTGTCATACCCTGAAAAGGAACCCGCATGTCTCCCGATTTGATCGCCTGGATTCGCCTTTCTTCCTGCTACCTGCCGCTCGCCACCCCGATCAGCGACGCCAAGGTGTTGACCGGCCGGCAGAAGCCGATGACCGAGGTGGCCATCCTGTTCGCCGAAATCCGCACCGCCGACGGCCACGCCGGGCTCGGTTTCAGCTATGCCAAGCGGGCCGGCGGCCCCGGCCAGTACGCCCACGCCTGCGAGATCGCCCCGGCCCTGCTGGGCGAGGATGCCAGCGACATCGCCCGGCTCTGGGACAAGCTCTGCTGGGCCGGTGCCTCGGTAGGACGCAGCGGGCTGTCCACGCAGGCCATCGGCGCCATCGACGTAGCGCTCTGGGACCTGAAGGCGAAGCGCGCCGGGCTCTCGCTGGCCAAACTGCTGGGCGCCCACCGGGACGCCGTGCGCTGCTACAACACCTCGGGCGGCTTCCTGCACACCCCGCTGGACCAGTTGAAGGTCAACGCGGCGGCGTCCGTCGCGCGCGGCATCGGCGGCATCAAGCTCAAAGTGGGCCAGCCAGACCGCGCCGAGGACCTGCGCCGCGTAGCCGCCGTGCGCGAGCACCTGGGCGATGCCGTGCCGCTGATGGTCGATGCCAACCAGCAGTGGGACCGCCCCACCGCGCAGCGCATGTGCCGCACCTTCGAGTCGTTCAACCTGGTCTGGATCGAGGAACCGCTGGACGCCTACGACCATGAGGGCCACGCCGCGCTGGCCACGCAGTTCGACACCCCGATCGCCACCGGCGAGATGCTGACCAGCGCCGCCGAGCACTGGGACCTGATCCGCCACCGCGCCGCCGACTACCTGATGCCGGACGCGCCGCGCGTGGGCGGCATCACGCCCTTCCTCAAGGTGATGGCGCTGGCTGACCACGCCGGGCTGATGATTGCGCCGCACTTCGCCATGGAGCTGCATGTGCACCTGGCGGCGGCGTATCCGCGCGAGCCGTGGGTCGAGCATTTCGACTGGCTCGAACCGCTGTTCAACGAGCGGCTGGAGATCCGCGACGGCCGCATCATCGTGCCCACGCGCCCCGGCCTGGGTGTTTCCATCAGCGAGCAGGCCCGCGCCTGGACACGCGCGCAGGCGGAGTTCGGCGCCCAGCCCTGAACCTCGCCCCGGGGCGGTCTCTGACTTATCAGAGATCGCTCGATACACGCCCCCCGCACGCCCCACACACATCACGCCGTGCCATATTGGCCCAAAGCGCGCTTGACACCACCGGATGCGCTTCCTTAAATGATCCCGTCTCCACGAAATCCATGCCGGACTTTGCGATGGCTGTCGCCGACGATCCGCAGCGCAAGAAAGAAGAACTCCGGAGCTTCCTGTTCCTGACCGCCGTGATGGTGCCGGTGCTGTCCGTCATCATCGTGGCCGGGTACGGGTTCATCGTCTGGATGACTCAGCTCGTCAGCGGCCCGCCCACGCATTGATTGGCATGGATCGACGTCGCCCGGTGGGGTGACGCCCGCAGTTCCTGTAGCACTGAACGACGCGGCCTGCCGCCGCAAGGACAGTCATGCCAGGTACCACGCATTCCACCCCCGAGCCGCCACGCCCCACGGCGCAGCCGGGAGAAGCCGGCGCTAACGGCACCAAACCCGGCACCGATGCCGGCACCGACGGCGCCGATGCGCAGCAGTGGCACATCGCCGGCGTGCTCGTGCACACCCAGCCGGCGAACCTCGATGCCGTGCGCAGCGCCATTGCCGGCATCGCCGGGGCCGAGATCCACGCCGCCAGCGACGCCGGCAAGCTCGTCGTCACGCTGGAAGCCCCCACCTCACGCGCCATCGCGGCGCATCTGACGTTCCTCCATCAGCTGGAAGGCGTGCTGGCGGCCACCCTGGTCTACCAGCACAACGAGGATGCGTGCGACATGGACACGGAGATTGTCGATGAAAGTCACTCGCCGGGACTTTATTAAGCAGACCGCCGTGGCCGCCACCGCCTCGGTGGGCGGCATTCCGCTGGCTGCGGACGCGGCCAACTTCGTCACGGACAGCGACCTGACCCGCCTGAAATGGGACAAGGCGCCCTGCCGCTTCTGCGGCACCGGCTGCGGCGTGACCGTGGCCGTCAAGGAAAACAAGGTGGTGGCCACCCAGGGCGACCCGCTGTGCGAGGTCAACAAGGGCCTGAACTGCGTGAAGGGCTACTTCCTCTCCAAGATCATGTACGGGCAGGACCGGCTGACCAGGCCGCTGCTGCGCATGAAGAACGGCCAGTACGACAAGAACGGCGAGTTCCAGCCCGTGACCTGGGACAAGGCCTTCGACGTGATGGCGGCCCAGTTCAAGCGCGTGCTGAAGGAGAAAGGCCCCACGGCGGTCGGCATGTTCGGCTCGGGCCAGTGGACGATCTGGGAGGGCTACGCCGCCTCCAAGCTGATGAAGGCCGGCTTCCGCACCAACAATATCGACCCGAACGCCCGGCACTGCATGGCCTCCGCCGTGGCCGGCTTCATGCGCACCTTCGGCATGGACGAGCCGATGGGCTGCTACGACGACATCGAGGTGGCCGACGCCTTCGTGCTGTGGGGCTCGAACATGGCCGAGATGCACCCGATCCTGTGGACCCGGGTGACGGACCGCCGCCTCTCCGCGCCCAAAACCCGCGTGGCGGTGCTGTCCACCTTCACCCACCGCTCCTACGAACTGGCCGACCTGCCGATCATCTTCACGCCGCAGACCGACCTGGCGATCCTGAACTACATCGCCCACTACATCATCAGCAATAACAAGGTCAACAAGGACTTCGTCAACAAGCACACGGTGTTCAAGCAGGGCGTGACCGACATCGGCTACGGGCTGCGCCCGGACCATCCGCTGCAGAAGAAGGCCAAGAACGCGGCGGACCCCAACGCCGCCACGCCGATCTCGTTCGACGACTTCGCCAGGTTCGTGGCGAAGTACGACGTGGCCACCGTCAGCAAGCTCTCCGGCGTGCCGCGCGACAAGCTCGAGCAGCTGGCCGCCCTCTACGCGGACCCCAGCATCAAGGTGGTGTCGTTCTGGACCATGGGCTTTAACCAGCACACGCGCGGCAGCTGGGCCAACAACATGGTCTACAACATCCACCTGCTCACCGGCAAGATCGCCACGCCGGGCAACAGCCCGTTCTCGCTGACCGGCCAGCCCTCGGCCTGCGGCACCGCGCGCGAGGTGGGCACGTTCTCCCACCGCTTGCCGGCGGACATGCTGGTGGCCAACCCCAAGCACCGCGAGACCGCCGAACGCATCTGGAAGATCCCGGCCGGCACCATCCCCGAGAAGCCCGGCTACCACGCCGTGCTGCAGAACCGCATGCTCAAGGACGCCAAGCTCAACGCGTACTGGGTGCAGGTGAACAACAACATCCAGGCAGGGGCCAACCTGATGGAGGAAGGGCTGCCGGGCTACCGGAACCCGGAGAACTTCATCGTGGTCTCGGACGCCTACCCCACCGTGACCGCGCTCGCGGCGGACCTGATCCTGCCCGCCGCCATGTGGGTGGAGAAGGAAGGCGCCTACGGCAACGCCGAGCGGCGCACCCAGTTCTGGCATCAGCTGGTGGATGCCCCCGGCGAGGCCCGCTCGGACCTGTGGCAGCTGGTGGAGTTCTCCAAGCGCTTCAAGATCGAGGAAGTCTGGCCGGCGGACCTGATCGCCAAGATGCCGGAGGTCAAGGGCAAGACGCTGTTCGATGTGCTCTACCGCAACGGCCAGGTGGACAAGTTCCCGCTCAAGGAAGTCAACCCGGAATACCACAACGATGAGGCCAAGGCGTTCGGGTTCTACATCCAGAAGGGGCTCTTTGAAGAGTATGCGAGCTTCGGCCGGGGCCACGGCCACGACCTGGCCCCGTTCGATGCCTACCACGAGGCGCGCGGTCTGCGCTGGCCGGTGGTCAACGGCAAGGAAACGCTGTGGCGCTACCGCGAAGGCAGCGACCCCTACGTGAAGGCCGGCACCGGCTTCCAGTTCTACGGCAACGCGGACGGCCGCGCGGTCATCTTCGCCCTGCCCTACGAGCCCGCCGCCGAGTCGCCGGACAAGGAATACCCGTTCTGGCTGGCCACCGGCCGGGTGCTGGAGCACTGGCATTCCGGCTCGATGACCCGGCGCGTGCCGGAGCTGTACCGCGCCTTCCCGAACGCCGTGGTCTTCATGCATCCCGAGGATGCCAGGGCGATGGGGCTGCGGCGCGGCGTGGAGGTGGAGGTGGTGTCCCGGCGCGGGCGCATGCGCTCCCGGATCGAGACGCGCGGGCGCGACCAGCCGCCGCGCGGGCTGGTCTTCGTGCCGTGGTTCGACGCCAGCCAGTTGATCAACAAGGTGACGCTGGACGCCACCTGCCCGATCTCGCTCCAGACCGACTTCAAGAAGTGCGCGGTCAAGATCGTGAAGGTATAGGGGGGCCACGCCATGCGATCAACAGTCTGGATGGGTTGGATCCTCGCCAGCCAGTTCGTCCTGGCCGGCGCCCAGGCCCAGTCCGAGGGCAAAGGGCTCACCGACGCCATGCGCGGCCCCACGCCCATCGCCAGCGAGTCCAAGCCGCCCCTGCTCTATCCCACCGAGAACAAGGACGTGCGCCGCACGCGCAACTACACCATGCAGCCGCCGACCATCCCGCACAAGATCGACGGCTACCAGCTCGACAAGGACTACAACCGCTGCATGTTCTGCCACGCGCGCACCCGCACCGAGGAGACCCAGGCGATCCCGGTCAGTATCACGCACTACATGGACCGGAATAACAACGTGCTGGCCGATGTCTCGCCCCGACGCTACTTCTGCACCCAGTGCCACGTGCCGCAGGCCGACGCCAAGCCGCTGGTCGGCAACACGTTCACGGACGTGGAGACGATGCTGAAAAAGCCGGCGGCGCCCAAAGGCACCGCCGCCAAGAAATAAGACCTGGCGGACTAGCGCGATGCTCGACCTGCTCAAACGATACTGGCGCACCATCAACCGCCCCAGCGCGTATTTCAGCCTCGGCTTCCTGACGCTGGGCGGCTTTGTCGCGGGCGTGATGTTCTGGGGCGCGTTCAACACGGCGCTGGAATTCACCAATACCGAGAAGTTCTGCACCGGCTGCCACGAGATGCGCGACAACGTGTACCAGGAACTGCAGGGCACCATCCACTTCACCAACCGCAGCGGCGTGCGCGCCAAATGCTCGGACTGCCACGTGCCGCACAACTGGACCGACAAGATGGCCCGCAAGATGCAGGCGTCGAAGGAGGTCTGGGCCAAGATCTTCGGCACCATCGACACCCGCGAGAAGTTCCAGGCCCACCGGCTGGAGCTGGCCCAGCACGAGTGGGCACGCTTCAAGGCCAATGACTCGCTCGAATGCCGCAACTGCCATGACTACCAGTCGATGGACTTCACCCGGCAGAGCCCGCGCGCCCAGACCATGCACTCCACCTACCTCGCCAACAAGGAGCGGACCTGCATCGACTGCCACAAGGGCATTGCGCACCGGCTGCCCGATGTCTCCAAGGCCGAGGGCAGCGAATGAGCCACGCCGCGCCCTGCCGTTCCCGCTCCCGCGCCCGACCCCGTTCCGGCTGAGGCCCGCCCCATGCTCGCGGCCCACCAGCTCGCCTTTGCCCGTGCCGGCCGCGCCGTGTTCCGTGGCATCGACCTCGACCTGGCGCCCGGGCAGGCCATCGCCCTGACCGGGCCCAACGGCAGCGGCAAGTCCACGCTGCTGCGGGTGCTGGCCGGGCTGCTGGTGCCGCTGGCCGGCGCGGTGACCTGGCAAGGCCGGCCCGTGCGCGGCGGCGATCCGGACTATGGGCGATCGGTGGCCTACCTCGGCCACCACAACGGGCTCGATGCCGACATGAGCGCCATCGAGCAACTGGTCTACGCGGCGCGGCTGGCCGGCCACCGGGTCACGCCGGAGGCGGCACGCGCGGCGCTGGCCGACGCCGGGCTCGCGCGGATGGCCGATGCGCGCCTGCGCACGCTCTCCCAGGGCCAGCGGCGGCGCATCGCGCTGGCGCGGCTGGCCCTCACGCCGCGCCCGCTGTGGCTGCTGGATGAGCCGCTGGCGGCGCTGGACGCCCCCGCCGCCGACCACTTCCGCACCCGCCTCGATGCCCATCTGGACGCCGGCGGCATGGCCGTGATCGCCCTGCATGGCCCGTTGGCGCTGCCACTGGCAACGGCGCGCGGCAGCCTGCGCGGGCTCGCGCTGGAGGGCTCGGCCTGATGCATGCCTTCGGCGCCACGCTCGTCCATGACCTGAAACTGGCCTGGCGCCGGCGCGACGGCCTCGTCGCCACGCTGGTCTTCTTCGTCATCGCCGCCAGCCTGTTTCCGCTCGCCATCGGCCCCGATCCGCAGCAGTTGCGCGCGTTGGCCCCCGGCATCCTGTGGGTGACGGCGCTGCTGGCGTCGATGCTGTCGCTCTCGCGCCTGTTCGCCGCCGACCATGCCGAAGGCAGCCTGGAGCAGATGCTGCTGTCCCCGGCGCCGCTGGCGCTGCTGGTGCTGGCCAAGATCTGCGCGCACTGGCTGACCAGCGGCCTGCCGCTGCTGGTGCTGACGCCGGTGCTGGCCCAGCAGTATTCGCTGCCGGCCGGGGCCACGTGGATGCTGGCGGCGTCGCTGCTGATCGGCACGCCGGTGCTGAGCCTGATCGGCGCCGTGGGCGCGGCGCTGACGCTGGGCGTGCGCGGCGGCGCGGTGCTGCTGTGCATCCTCGTCCTGCCGCTCTGCGTGCCCGTGCTGGTCTTTGGCGCCGGGGCCGGCGCGGCGGCGGATGCGGGGCTCGACGTCATGCCGCAGTTGTCGTTGCTGGGCGCCTGCCTGGCGCTGGCGCTGTGCCTGTGCCCGCCGGCCGCCGCCGCCGGCCTGCGCATTGCCATGGAGTGAGACGATGGGACCCACCGCCGACCTGCCCCGCTCCGCCGCCCTGCCCAAGCCGTCCCCGGCGCGGTCCCGCTGGCTGGCCTACGCCTCCCCGGCCCGCTTCGACCCGCTGGCCCGGCGGCTGGCGCCGTGGTTCGCCATGGCCGCAGCGCTGTGTCTGATCGCCGGGCTGTATGTCGGCTTCGGCGTGGCGCCCACGGACGCCCAGCAGGGCGAGGTCTACCGCATCATCTTCATCCACGTGCCGGCGGCGTGGATGTCGATGTTCATCTACCTGGTGATGGCCGCCTACTGCGCGCTGGCGCTGGTGCTGCGCACGCGGCTCTCGTCGATGATGGCCTCCGCGCTGGCGCCCACCGGCGCGCTGTTCACCTTTATCGCGCTCTGGACTGGCGCGCTGTGGGGCCAGCCGACCTGGGGCACGTGGTGGGTCTGGGACGCCCGGCTGACCTCCGAACTGATCCTGCTGTTCCTCTACCTCGGCTTCCTCGCGCTGGAAAACGCCATCGACGACCCGCGCCGCGCCGAACGTGCCTGCGCGGTGCTGGCGCTGGTCGGCGTGGTGAACATCCCCATCATCTATTTCTCGGTGCAGTGGTGGAACACGCTGCACCAGGGCGCGTCGGTGAGCCTGACCGCCGCGCCGTCCATGGCGCACACCATGCTGGCCGGCATGCTGCTGATGACGCTGGCCTGCTGGATGTACACGATTGCCGTGGCGCTGGTGCGCGTGCGCTGCATCCTGCGCGAGCGCGCCGAGCCACGGCTGGCGTAGCGAGAACCGGAGCCGATCATGCTGAACCTGCTGCTGTCTTCGCCCCATCTGGGCTATGTGGCTGGCGCCTTCGGGGTGGCGTTTGCCGCGCTGGGGCTGGAAATGGTGCTGCTGGCACGGCGCGCGCGGGCCGCGCGGCGGCTGGCGGCTGGCGACGATCACCGGGCATGACAACGACAACCCGGCGCCGTCGCCTCGGCTGGCTGCTGGCCGCGCTGGCCTGCGCCGGCGTGGCCACCGCGCTCGTGCTCAACGCCTTCCGGGGCAACCTCGTCTTCTTCTTCAGCCCCACGCAGGTGGCCGCGCAGGAAGCCCCGGCCGGGCGCGCGTTCCGGCTGGGCGGGCTGGTGGAGACCGGCTCGCTGCGCCGGGAGGGCGATGGCATGACCATCCGCTTCATCGTCACGGATACCGTGCGGCAGGTGCCCGTGATCTATCGCGGCCTGCTGCCGGACCTGTTCCGCGAAGGCAAGGGCGTAGTGGCGCGCGGCCAATTGCGCGACGGGGTGTTCCAGGCCACCGAAGTGCTGGCCAAGCATGACGAGAACTACATGCCACCCGAGGCCGCCGAGGCCCTGAAGCAGGCCGCCCAGACCAGGGCACGCACTCCGGAGGCCACGCCACGATGATCGTCGAACTCGGTCACTTCGCTCTGATCCTAGCGCTGTTCGTCGCCGTGATGCAGGCGGTGCTGCCGATTGCCGGCGCGGCGCGGGGTCCCGGCGGCGACGCCACGCTGATGGCGGTGGCGCGGCCCGCCGCCGTGGCCCAGGCGCTGCTGGTGCTGGCCGCCTATGGCGCGCTGACGCTGGCCTTCCTCGACAACGACTTCAGCGTGCGCTACGTGGCGGCCAACTCGAACACCGCGCTGCCGGCAATCTATCGCGCGGCGGCGGTCTGGGGCGGGCACGAGGGCTCGATGCTGCTGTGGACGCTGATGCTGGCGCTCTGGACCCTGGCCGTGGCCCGCTTCAGCCGTGCCCTGCCGCCGGCGCTGCGGGCCCGCGTGATTGGCGTGCTGGGCGCCATCAGCGCCGGCTTCCTGCTGTTCCTGCTGTTCGCCTCCAACCCGTTCATCCGCCTGCTGCCGCCGGCCATGGAGGGGCGCGACCTGAACCCGCTGCTGCAGGACCCCGGCATGGTGTTCCATCCGCCCCAGCTCTATATGGGCTATGTGGGCTTTGCCGTGGTCTTCGCTTTCGCCGTGGCGGCGCTGCTGGGCGGGCGGCTGGACGCCGCCTGGGCACGCTGGGCGCGGCCGTGGACCACGCTGGCGTGGAGCTTCCTGACCCTCGGCATCCTGCTCGGCAGCGCCTGGGCCTACTACGAGCTGGGCTGGGGCGGCTGGTGGTTCTGGGACCCCGTGGAGAATGCCTCGCTGATGCCCTGGCTGGCCGGCACGGCGCTGATGCACTCGCTGGCCGTCACCGAGAAGCGCGGCGCCTTCCGCGCGTGGACCGCGCTGCTGGCGATCTTCACGTTCTCGCTGAGCCTGCTCGGCACCTTCCTGGTCCGCTCGGGGGTGCTGACGTCCGTGCATGCCTTCGCTGTGGACCCGACGCGCGGCGTGTTCATCCTCGCCCTGCTCGGCGCCATCACGGGCGGCGCGCTGGCGCTCTATGCCTGGCGCGCGCCGCGGGTGTCAGTGCGCGCGGCGTTTGCGGCGGTGTCGCGAGAATCCTTCCTGCTGGCCAACAACGTGCTGCTGGCCGTGGCGGCGGCCACGGTGCTGCTCGGCACGCTCTATCCGCTGCTGCTGGACGTGCTCGGCCTGGGCAAGATCTCCGTGGGGCCGGCTTACTTCGAACAGGTCTTCGTGCCGCTGATGGCGCCGGCCGTGCTGCTGATGGGCGTGGCCCCGCTGGTGCGCTGGCGCCACGCCGCCCTGCCCGACCTGGCCGCGCGGCTGCGCTGGGCCGCCATCGGCAGCCTGCTGGTGGCCGTGGCGCTGCTGGCGACGCTGCGCAACGGCTCCGCGCTGACCGGGCTCGGGCTGTGGCTGGCCACCTGGTGCGTGGCCAGCGGACTGACCAGCCTCGCCAGCCGGCTGCGTCATCGCGGCTGGGCGGCCCTGCGGCAGTTGCCGGCTGGGTATTACGGGATGCTGCTCGCGCATGTCGGCGTGGGCGTGTTTATCGCCGGGGTAACGCTGGTGAAAAGCCAGGAAAGCCTGCGCGAACTGCCGATGCGGGCCGGCGAGGTGGTCAGCGTGGGCGGCTATACGTTCCGCTTCGAGGGGGTGGCGCCGGTGCGCGGCCCCAACTACGCGGCGTTCCGCGCCACGCTGGTGGCCAGCCGCGACGGGCGGACGGTGGCCACGCTGGCGCCGGAACGGCGCGTCTACCGCAGCCAGGACATGCCGACGACCGAGGCCGCCATCGACAATGGCTTTACCCGCGACCTCTACGTGGCGATTGGCGAACAGGTGGCCGACGGCCAGTGGGCGGTGCGGCTCCACGTGAAGCCGTTCGTCGGATGGATCTGGGGCGGCTGCGTGCTGATGGCGCTCGGCGGCGTGCTGGCGGTTTGCGACCGGCGTTATCGGCGGCGGACGGTTGAGGTGGTTGAGGTGGTTGAGGTGGTTGAGGTGGTTGAGGGGGCTGCATCGCCGGCCCCGCGCCCCGCCGTGCCGCTGGCCACCACCCGGGAGCCGCTGCGATGACGCGCTACCTGCTTCCACTGGCCGTCTTCCTGGCCCTGGCCGCCGCGCTGGCTGCCGGGCTGCGGCATGATCCGCGCGAACTGCCATCGGCGATGGTCGGCAAGCCCGCCCCGGCGTTGCGGCTGCCGCTGCTGAAAGCTTCCAGTGAAGTACGTGCCACATCCGATCTCAAGGGCAAGGTGTGGATGCTGAACGTGTGGGCGTCGTGGTGCACGGCGTGCCGCGTCGAACATCCGGTGCTGACCGACTTCGCCGGCAAATCCGAGGTGCCGCTGGTCGGCTTGAACTACAAGGACCAGCCCGACGCCGCGCGCGACTGGCTGCGGCGCATGGGCGATCCGTACGTGGCGTCGCTGGTGGATGCCGATGGCAAGGCCGGCATCGACCTGGGCGTGTATGGCGTGCCGGAGACCTATGTCATCGACCGCGCCGGGGTGGTGCGCTACCGGCAGGTGGGGCCGGTGACGCCGCAGGTGCTGGAGCAGAAGATCCTGCCGCTGCTGCGCACGCTGGAGCGGGAGCGGGAGCCCGGCCATGCGTAGGTTTGCTTTGATCTGGCTGGCCTGCCTGCTCTGGCTGACGTTCGCCGCGCACGCCGCCGAGGACGCCGCCCGGCTGGACACCCGCGTGCACGCGCTGGCGGAACAGCTGCGCTGCCTGGTCTGCCAGAACCAGACGCTGGCCGACTCCAACGCCGACCTCGCCGTGGACCTGCGCGCCCAGATCCGCGAACAACTGCGCAGCGGCGCGAGCGAGGCCACCGTGAAGGATTTCCTCGTGCAGCGCTATGGCGACTTCGTGCTCTACGACCCGCCGGTGCGGCCCTTGACGTGGCTGTTGTGGTTCGGGCCAGCGCTGCTGGTGCTCGGCACCGGCGTGGTCGTGGTGCGGACGAGGCGGCGGCATCGGGCCGTGTTTCGTCCTCGCACCGATCCGCCGGAATTGGCCGATGTCATGGCGCCGCCGGGGCGCTCACGCTGGGTAGTCGCCGCCTCGCTGGCCCTGCTGCCGGGCGGGGCGATGCTGCTGTACCTCCACCTCGGCAACCCCGGCATGGTGCACGCAGCCTGGGCCAGCGCGCCGGCCACGCTGCCGGCTGGCGATGGGCATACCGTAGACATGCAGCAAATCGACGCCATGGTGTCGCGGCTGGCACTGCGCCTGCGGCAGGATCCGGGCGATGCCAACGGCTGGTACATGCTGGCGAGGTCGTACACGGCGCTGGAACGGTTTGACGACGCGGCGGCGGCCTATGCGAAAGCCGTGGCGCTGGTGCCGGATGCGGCGGCGCTGCGGGCCGACTATGCCGATGCGCTGGCCAGCGCGGCTGGGGGGCAGCTGGAGGGCGCGCCAATGGAGCAGGTGCGTGCGGCGCTGGCGCTGGATGGGGATGAGCCGAAGGCGCTGGCTTTAGCCGGGACGGATGCGGCTGAGCGGGGGGCGTTGGC
This sequence comes from Cupriavidus sp. 2KB_3, assembly GCF_052115685.1. Taxonomy (NCBI): domain Bacteria; kingdom Pseudomonadati; phylum Pseudomonadota; class Betaproteobacteria; order Burkholderiales; family Burkholderiaceae; genus Cupriavidus; species Cupriavidus sp. 2KB_3. The sequence goes on along the minus strand of NZ_JBFRHD010000004.1, from coordinate 189,740 downwards.
GGAGGCGATTGGGTATTGGGAGCGGCTTTATCGGTTGCTGCCGGCGGAATCTGAGACGGCTCGGCGGGTCAGGGGGAATTTGGAGGCGGCTCGGGGGGCGTTGAAGTAAGCAGTGTTGGCTATTGTGCCCAAAAGCCACAGCCACCAAACCCAAAACATAACGTTTACCCCTAGTTTTCATATAACCATAAAAGTGTAACGTCTCACCCATGCAGACGACCCGCCCTATCACCCTCACCGAACGCGTCATCCAGCAGCTCCGCGCCGAGATTGCCGATGGCGTGTATCCGGTTGGCGCCCGCCTGCCCACCGGCAAGCAGCTGGCCGAGCGCTACGGCGTCAGCACCGCCGTGATCCGGGAGGTGACCGAGCACCTGCGCTCGCAAGGGATGATCGAGAGCCGTCAGGGGCTGGGCAGCACCGTGCGCGCGCGCGTCAGCGATGCCGGGTTCCGGCTCTCCGGCCAGGCCGGCGCCGATGCCGCCGATCTGGCGGCGATCTACGAGCTGCGCCTGGACCTGGAAAGCGCCGCCGCCGCGATGGCCGCGCGGCGCCGGACCGAAGACGATCTCCAGCGCATGGCCGACCTGCTCGGCACCCTTGCCGCCCAGTTGCACGACATCGACCGGGGTGCCGAATCCGACACCCAGTTCCACGTGGCCGTGGCCGCCGCCACCCACAACAAGTACTACCAGGACCTGCTCCAGTACCTGAACCTGCAGTTGCACCACGCCGTGCGCACCGCGCGCGGCAACTCGCAGCAGCAGCCGGGGCTGCCCGAGCAGGTGCATGGCGAGCACGTGGCGATCTTCGAGGCGATCCGCGCTGCGGACCCCGAGGCCGCCCGGCTGGCCGCTGCCGCCCATCTTCGCAATGCCGCCGCGCGGCTTGGCCTGCCGCTGCGGGCCGCCGCCTGAACCCTCCCTCTATATAGATAGGTATCCCATGTCCGACGCCGCCTTCCTGCAACGCCTGACCGACACCCTGGGCCCCGACGTGGTGGCCACCGCGCCCGATGACGTGGCGCCGTGGACCAGCGACTGGCGCGGCCTCTACAAGGGCCAGGCGCAGGCCGTGATCCGGCCCCGTACTACCGAGCAGGTCTCCCAGGCGCTGGCGCTGTGCCAGCAGGCCGGCGTGCCGGTGGTGCCGCGCGGCGGCAATACCGGCCTGTGCGGCGGTGCCGCGCCGGACAGCCGGCCCGTCAACGTGATCCTGAGTCTGGACCGCATGGACAAGATCCGTTCGATCGACACCATCGCCAACACCATGGTCGTGGAGGCCGGCTGCATTCTCGGCAACCTGCGCCGCGCCGCCGAGGAGGCCGACCGGCTGTTCCCGCTTTCGCTGGCCGCCGAGGACTCGTGCCAGATCGGCGGCAACCTCGCCACCAACGCCGGCGGCGTAAACGTGGTGCGCTACGGCATGACGCGCGAGCTGGTGCTGGGCGTGGAGGCGGTGCTGCCCGATGGCGAGGTCTTCCACGGCCTGCGCACGCTGCGCAAGGACAACACCGGCTACGACCTCAAGCAACTGCTGATTGGCTCCGAAGGCACGCTGGGCGTGATCACGGCTGCCGCGCTGCGCCTGCTGCCGCGCGCCGATTCGCGCGCCGTGGTGCTGGCTGCGGTGGCGTCGTCCGAGCAGGCGCTGAAGCTGTTCTCGCTGCTGTTCGCGCGTTGCGGCGCCCGGCTCCAGGCCTTCGAGTTCTTCACGGGCGATTGTCTGGAACTGGTGCTGACCCATGCCGAAGGGGTACAGGCGCCCTTCCCGGAACGCCATCCGGCCTATGTGCTGGTGGAAATCGCCGATACGGCGCCCGAGGAGGTGCTCAATGCCCTGCTGGAATCGGTGATTGGCGATGCGCTGGAACAGGGCCTGTGCCTGGACGCTGCCGTGTCGGCCTCGCTGGCCCAGTTGCAGAGCCTGTGGCGGCTGCGCGAGGAAATCTCCGAGACCCAGCGCGCCGACGGGCTGCACCTGAAGCACGATGTCTCGCTGCCAATCGAACGGATTCCGGCCTTCATGGCGTCGATGGAGGCCCGGCTGCTGGCGAAGCACCCCGGCATCCGCCCGTTCATCTTCGGCCATTTTGGCGACGGCAACCTGCACTACAACCTGTCTCGCCCGCTCGGCGCGGACGCGAAATGGGCGCTCAACGAGGGCAAGGCGGTGAGCGAGGACGTGCTGGACGAAGTGGCTCGGTACGACGGCAGCATCAGCGCCGAGCACGGCATCGGCCAGCTCAAGCGGGACTCGTTCCTGGCGCTGAAAGACCCGCTCGAACTGCGCCTGATGCGCGCCATCAAGCAGGTGTTCGACCCCAGCGGCATCATGAATCCCGGCAAGCTGCTCTGAGTTCCCGGCGGCTTCCGGCGCCGGGATCACACGGCGCTATACTGTCAGCCCCTTTTCCGCACCCTACCGGTTGAAAAATTGGCTGATCAAGACCTGAGCAGGCTGAAGATCGATCGCAGTGCCATGGCGCCCGCGCCGCGTGGGCGCCGCCGCTGGCTCCGCTACGCGGCCATTGCCGTGGTCGTGCTGGCCGTGATCGGCATTGGCGCGCGGCTGGCCGGCCCGCAGGCGGTGGAGGTGGTCACCGTTTCCAGCGCCTACCCCTCCCAGAACTACACCCTGCTGAACGCCACGGGCTATGTGGTGCCGCAGCGCAAGGCGGCGCTGGCGTCCAAGGCGCAGGGCCGGCTTGAATGGCTCGGCGTGCTGGAGGGCTCGCGCGTCAAGAAGGACGAGATCATCGCCCGGATCGAGAGCCGGGACGTGGAGGCGTCGCTGGCCCAGGCCAGGGCGCAGGTGCAGGTGGCGCAGGCCAACCTGCAACTCCAGCAGGCCGAACTGCGCGATGCGGAGGTGAACCTGCGCCGCTCCGAGACGCTGCTGGCGCCCAAGGCCATCTCGGTGCAGCAGTACGACGCCGACCTGGCCCGCTACAACAAGGCCCGCGCGTCGATCAACAACTCGCAGGCGTCCATCGCCTCTGCCCAGGCCAACGCCCGCGCGGCGGAGGTCTCCGTCGAGCAGACCGTGATCCGCGCGCCGTTCGACGGCGTGGTGCTGATCAAGCACGCCAACGTCGGGGACAACATCACGCCGTTCTCGGCCGCCTCCGACACCAAGGGCGCGGTCGTCACCATCGCCGACATGGAAACCCTCGAAGTCGAGGCCGATGTCTCCGAGTCCAACATCGCCAGGATCATCGTCGACCAGCCCGTGGAACTGCTGCTGGACGCCCTGCCCGACCTGCGCATGGCCGGCCGGGTGTCGCGCATCGTGCCCACCGTGGACCGCTCGAAGGCCACCGTGCTGGTCAAGGTGCGTTTTATCGACCGTGACCCGCGCGTGCTGCCGGACATGAGCGCCAAGATCGCCTTCCTCTCCAAGCCGGTGCCGCCCGAGGACCGCAAGGCGCTGGTGGCGGTGCAGCCGGCCGCCATTGTCGAGCGCGACGGCAAGCCGGTGGTGTTCCAGGTGGTGGACGGCAAGGCAAAGCAGGTGCCGGTGACCAAGGGCGCCCGTGTGGGCGAGCTGGTGGCCGTGCAGGGCGTGAAGCCTGGCGACACGCTGGTGCTGGCGCCGGCCGACAAGCTGTCCGATGGCAGCAAGGTCACCGTGGCGAAGAAGTGACGTGACGACTGACGTGACCCACAATCCCGCCCACCGCCCGGAGCCGCTCGTCTCCATCCGCCACCTCGCCAAGTCGTACCGGCGCGGCGCGCAGACGGTGCCGGTGCTGTCCGATATCACGCTCGATATCGCCGAAGGCGACTTCATCGCGCTGATGGGGCCGTCCGGCTCCGGCAAGAGCACGCTGCTGAACCTGATCGCGGGCATCGACCGCCCGGACAGCGGCGAGCTGCGCGTGGCCGGGGTGGACATCGCCGGGCTGCCGGAATCCTCGCTGGCCGACTGGCGCGCCGCGCACGTCGGCTTTATCTTCCAGTTCTACAACCTGATGCCGGTGCTCACCGCGTACGAGAACGTGGAGCTGCCGCTGATGCTGACGCGCCTGTCGCGCCAGGAGCGGCGCGAGCGCGTGGAGATGGTGCTGCGCATGGTCAACCTGGCGGACCGGATGGACCATTACCCGTCCGAGTTGTCCGGCGGCCAGCAGCAGCGCGTGGCGATTGCCCGCGCGCTGATTACCGATCCCACGCTGATCGTGGCCGACGAGCCCACTGGCGACCTGGACCGCACCTCCGCCACCGAGATCCTGGCCATGCTGCAACGGCTCAATACCGAGGCCGGCAAGACCATCATCATGGTCACCCACGACGCCCACGCGGCCGAGGCGGCGCGCTCGCTCGTCTACCTGGAAAAGGGCGAACTGCTGCCCGGCCCGCGCTAGGCTCAGATCCAGGACATCAGGACATCAGGACACCAGGACGCCATCGCCATGTACCTGCCCCGGCTGATCGCCCGCAACGCCTTGCGCCACAAGCTGCGCACGGCGCTGACCGTGCTCGGGCTGGTGATTGCCGTGCTGGCCTACGGGCTGCTCCAGACCGTGGTGGATGCCTGGTACGCGGGCGCGGCGGCGGCATCCAACGCGCGGCTGGTCACGCGCAACTCGATCTCGCTGGTGTTTCCGCTGCCGCTGAGCTACGAAAACCGCATCCGGGGCGTGGAGGGCGTGACGCAGGTGGCGCGCTCCAGCTGGTTCGCCGGCACCTATCGCGACCCGAAGAACTTCTTCGCCCAGTTCGCCGTGTCGGACAATTACCTCGATTTGTATCCGGAACTGATCGTGCCGCCCGAGCAGCGCGCGGACTACCGGCGCGACCGCCGGGGGGCGCTGGTGGGCCGGCAGCTGGCCGACCTGTACGGCTTCAAGGTCGGTGACGTGATCCCGCTCAAGGGCACGATCTACCCCGGCACGTGGGACTTCGTCGTGCGCGGCATCATGGATGGCCGCGAGGAATCCACCATCACGCGCCAGATGCTGTTCCACTATGAATACCTGAACGAGAGCATCCGCAAGAAGGCTGCCGGCAAGCCGGACCAGGTGGGCGTGTTCATCCTCGGCATCGACAACCCGGACAACGCCGCCGCGGTCTCGCGCCGCGTGGACGACGTCTTCCGCAACTCGCTGGCCGAAACCATGACAGAGACGGAGCAGGCGTTCCAGCTCGGCTTCGTGGCGATGTCCAACCAGATCATCGCGGCCATCCGCGTGGTGTCCTACGTGGTGATCGTGATCGTGATGGCCGTGATGGCGAATGCCATGGCGATGAGCGCGCGGGAGCGGACCACCGAATATGCGACGTTGAAAGCACTTGGATTCGGCCCGGGCTTCCTGTCGATGCTGGTATTCGGGGAGTCGATGTTGATCTGCATCGTGGGCGGTGCCATCGGCATGCTCCTGACACCACCGGCGGCCAGTTTCTTCAAGCAGGCGGTGGGCGGCGTGTTCCCGGTGTTCACGGTGTCCCACGACACCGCCATGATGCAGGCCGCGTGCGCGCTGGTGGTGGGCGCGGCGGCGGCCATCGTGCCGGCGGTGCAGGCGGCGCGCGTGCGCATTGTCGAGGGCCTGCGGGCCATCGGCTGACCGGCCCGGCTCCCTCCCCCCCTCCCCCTATGGTCATCCCGCTCCACTACATCGCGCGCAACGTCTGGGCCCGGCGGCTCACCACCACGCTCACGGCCGGCGGGCTGGCGCTGGTGGTGTTTGTCTTCGCCGCCATGCTGATGCTGGACGCCGGCCTCAAGCAGACGCTGGTCACCACGGGCGAGCCGGACAACGTGGTGTTGATCCGCAAGGGCGCCGAAACCGAGATCCAGAGCGCGATTTCGCGCGACCAGGCGGCCGCCATGGAGATGCATCCGGCCGTGGCGATGAACCGGGACGGCCGGCCCATGGCCTCACGCGAGGCCGTAGTGCTGATTTCGCTGACCAAGAGCGGCGCGGCCACCCCGGCCAACGTAGTGATCCGGGGGGTGTCGCCGCAGGGCGTGACGCTGCGCCCGCAGGTGCGCATCACGGCCGGGCGGGTGTTCCGGCCGGGTTCGTCCGAGATCATCGTCGGCAGCAGCATCGCCAAGGGCTTCGGCAACGTGCGCATTGGCGACCACCTGCGCTTTGCCCAGCGCGACTGGACCGTGGTGGGCCACTTCGACGCCGGCGGCAGCGGCTTCGACTCCGAGATCTGGGGTGATGTGGACCAGCTCATGCAGTCGTTCCGGCGCACCAGCTATTCGTCGATGGTGGTGCGGCTGGGCCAGGCGGACGGCTTCGACAAGTTCCGGGCCGACATCGACGTGGACCCCCGCCTCGCCAACGAGGCCAAGCGCGAGCAGCAGTTCTACAGCGACCAGTCGCGCGCGCTCTCCACCTTCATCAACATCCTCGGGCTCACGCTGACCACGATCTTCTCCGTGGCGGCGATGATCGGCGCCATGATCACCATGTATGCCTCGGTGGCCAACCGCGTGGGCGAGATCGGCACGCTGCGCGCGCTGGGCTTCCAGCGCACCAATGTGCTTGCGGCGTTTCTTATCGAGGCGGTACTGCTGGGCTTCGTCGGCGGCGTGGCCGGGCTGGCCTGCGCGGCGCTGATGCAGTTTGCGTCATTTTCGACGACGAACTTCCAGACCTTTGCGGACCTGTCGTTCCGCTTCCTGCTCACGCCGGGCATCGCCGCCAAGACGCTGCTGTTCTCGATGGGGATGGGCTTCATCGGCGGATTCCTGCCGGCGCTGCGCGCGTCGCGCCTGAATATCGTCGATGCGCTGCGCGCGCACTGAGCGGAACCCGTTCGGGGGATCGGGTAGATCCCGACATGGCGCAGGAGAACGACACCGAACCTGCCCGGCTTCTTTTCGTTTACCCGCTTGCCTGCTTACCCGATGACCTCTTCGCAGACCGCCAGCCACGCGCGCGCCGCGTGAGACAGGTAGCGGCCCGGCGGCCAGACGTGGGCCATCGCCCAGTCCATGGTCGGCTCGGTCAGCCGGGCCATGGCGAGGGTGTCGGCGGCGTCCAGCCGCGCCAGCAGCGGTTCGGGCAGGAAGGTGGTGCCGAGGCCGGCGGCCGCCATCGACACGAGGAAGTCCCAATGGCCGCTCTGCGCGACCACGCGCGGCGTCATGCGCGCCGTGGCAAACGCCTGGCGCAGCTTGCAGGTCAGCGAGAACTCGTCGGTCAGCAGCACCAGCGGCGTCTCGCGCAGCGCCTCGAGCCGTACCGTCTTGCCACCCGCCCAGGGCACGCCGCGCGGGCCCACCACCCAGATCGGATAGCGCGCGAACTCGCGCGTGGCGAGGTCCAGCCCGCTGTCGCCGGGCAGCAGCGTGGCACCCACCTCAAGTTCACCATTCGCCACTTGTTGCTCGACCACCTGCCCGCCGTGCTCGGACAAGGTCAGTTCCAGATTCGGATAGCGCTGGCGGAACGCGCTGACGGCGGGCGAGAAGAACAGGTTGACCATCGGCGGCAGGCCCACGGTCAGCTGCCCGCGCCCGAGCGACGACAGATCCGCCACCTCCAGCGTCAGCCGATGCACCACGCCCAGCGCCTCCTGGCCCCGGTCGTAAACCACCCGGCCCACGTCGGTCAGCCGCACCGACTTGCCTTCGCGGATCAGCAGCGGCTGGCCCACCTCGTCCTCCAGCTGGCGCACCATCTTGCTGATGGTGGACTGGGTGACGTAAAGCGACGCCGCGGCCTGCGTGAAGCTCTTGAGCCGCGCGGTCTCCACGAAGTAGCGCAGCGCGCGGATGTCGATGGGCATGGCATTCCCTGGGATCGATGATGATGAAAATTCCGACTGAATCGGCGAATTTTAAATCATACAGGGAATGACCGCCAGTTCGCTACACTGCTCCGCAACGCTCCCACACACTTCCGCCCCCGGAAGATTCCCATCATGGCTGGCTGGCCGCATGCCCGACAGTGGCTGTTCTCGCTGAAGGCATTCGCGGCCGCGATGCTGGCGCTCTATATCGCCCTGTCCTTCGGCCTGCCGCGCCCCTACTGGGCCATGGCCACGGTCTATTTCGTCTCGCACCCGCTCACGGGTGCCACGCGCTCGAAGGCCGCCTATCGCGTGGCCGGCACGGTGTTGGGCGCCACCGCCGCCGTGGTGACGGTGCCGGCGCTGGTCAATATGCCGATTGTGCTGACGGGCGCCATCGCGCTGTGGATCACCGGGCTGGTCTACCTCTCGCTGCTGGAGCGCGGCCCGCGCAGCTATGTGTTCCTGCTGGCGGCCTACACGCTGCCCATCGTGGCACTGCCGGCCGTGAGCCATCCGGCTGAGATTTTCGATGTGGCGGTGGCGCGTATCGAGGAAATCGTGATCGGCATCGTCTGCGCGGGGCTGGTCGGGGCGATCGTCCTGCCGGCCAAGGTGGCGCCGGCGCTGCGCGACCGCGCCGGGGAGTGGATTCGCGATGCCCGCGCCTGGGCGGCCGATATCCTCGCCGCCGACCCGCACGCCAGCGCCAGCCGCCACCGGCTGGCGGCGGACATGCTCGCGCTGGACCAGATGATCGCGCACCTGTCGTTCGATACCGAGAGCCGGCACACGCTGCACCACGCGCGGGCGCTGCGCGAGACCATGTCGCGACTGATGCCCACGCTCTCCGCGCTGGAGAGCGTGCTGCGCGCCCAGCCGCGCACGCCCCCGGATGCCAACCCCGCCCCCGCCCTCCAAGACGCAGCCGATTTCCTGCGCGGCCGGATGGACGAACTGCTAGCCACCTGCGACGCCCTCCAGCACGGCATTGGCGACCGTCCCACGCAAGCCGCCCCGCCCGCCCCGGCCCGCATCGCCCCGCCGGAAAGCCCCACGGCAGGCCGCTATCACGACCACGGCATGCTGCTGTTCGGCGCCGCCTCCACGGGGCTGGCCGTGTTCTGCGCGGGGCTGATCTGGATATTTTCCGGGTGGGAGGATGGGGGCGGACCAGTGGCGGTGGCGGCCATCGCGTGCTGCTTCTTCGCCACCCTCGACGAACCGCGCCGCGTGGCGCCGGTGTTCGCGCGCTGGAGCCTGGCGTGCCTGACCGTGGCGTCGTACTACCTGTTTCTGGTCGTGCCGCACGCGCAGACCTTCGAGGCGCTGGTCGGCATGCTCGCCCTGCCCTACCTCGGCATCGGCCTGCTGATCTCGCGGCCCGGCTTCCAGCTGATTGCGATGCTGCTGTCGGTCAACACGGCCTCGTTCGCCAATATCCAGAGCATCTACGATGCCAACCTGCTCGGCGCCTTCAACACGAGTCTGGCAAACGCGGTGGCGATGCTGTTCGCGCCGCTCTGGGCCACGCTGGCGCGGCCGTTCGGGGCCCATGTGGCCGCGCACCGGCTGATCCGCGCCAGCTGGCAGGATCTGGCGCAGGCCGCCACGTGGCGCGGCGACCCCGCGCCGCTGGGCGCGCGCATGCGGGACCGCTTCGGGCAACTGATGCCGCGCCTCGGCGCCAGTGCGGACCGGCTGGCCTCGGACGGCTTCACGGAGCTACAGGTCGGCTACTGCACGCTGACGCTGCAACGCGCGCTGCCGACGCTGCCGGCACCGGCGCGCAAACCGGTCCGCCGCGTGCTGAGCGGGGTGGCCCGGCACTACCGGGGGCGGCTCAGGACCGGCACGGCGGTGCCGCCGCCGGCCCGGCTTGCCGACCAGATCGACGCTGCGCTCGCCTGCATCGGCGCACTCACACTAATAGAAACAGAGATGCGGGCGGTGCGCAGCGCGCTGGTGGTGCTGCGGGTTACGCTGCCGGCTCCAGATACTTCGCCAGCGCCTCCAGCAGGTGCTTCGAGCCCCCCTCCCGCGAGCCCGCATCGTCATAGCCATCGAGAAAAGCGCCCTGCTCCGTCATGACGAGCCGCGTGCCGTCGCCGGCCGGCTTCATCTCGAAGGTCGCCAGCGAGACGGAGATCTTGCGCTCGCCCATGTGCATCTCATAGGCGTAGACCAGACGCTCGCCAGGCACCACATCGAAATACATGGCATCGAAGGTCGAGACCAGCCCGTTGGCCCAGCTGCCCTTCAGGTGCTCGCGGCCGCCGGGGCGGGCATCCATGGTCCGCGCCAGTTCCTGATAGCCCTCGCCGCCCCCGAACCATTGCGCCTTGGCCTTGGGGTCGGTGAGCGCCCGGAAGACCTGCGCCGGCGTGGCCTCGAACGTCCGCTCGATGCGGAACATGCCGTGCACCACCGAGCGCGCGGCGGGCGGTGCATCGGCCATGCGGGCTACCTCCACCTCCAGCCGGTCCAGCGTCTGGGCCCAGCCCTGCTCGGCGCCGCGCGTGAAGTTGCCGGCGGAGGGGTCCAGCAGCGTGTAGCGCTGCTCGACATCGAGCTGCGTGCCGCCGCAGATGTTGTCGAACGACACCGTGGTCAGGGCGTTGAACAGCGCGGCGCCGTCGCCGCCCACCACGGTCATGTCGATCACCAGCCGCGCGTTCGGCAGGATTTCGACAAAATGGCCGCGCACCCAGTGCGACTGCCCGTCCGGCGCGCGCATGCAGTAGTCGAACTTGCCGCCCACGCGGGGCTCGACCTCGGCCTCGGGAATCGTGAACCCTTGCGGGCAGAACCAGTGCTTGACGTGCTCGGCAGACGTCCACGCCTGGAACACGAGTTCCTTCGGGGCGTTGAACGCGCGCGAGACCGTCAGCGGGCGCGATTGCGCCAGTTGGCTTGCCGTATCTTCAGTTGCCGTCGTCATTGGGGGTTGCCTCCTTCTTCATGGTTTCCAGGTAATCGCCCAGGCGGTCGAAGTGGCCTTCCCACTCGGCCCGCCGGGCGCTGATCCACTGCTCGGCATGACTCAGCGCGTTCGGCGCCATCCGGCACGTGCGTACCCGCCCAACCTTCTGCGACTGCACCAGCCCGGCCTGTTCGAGCACGGCCAGGTGTTGCATGACGGCAGGCAACGACATCGCCAGCGGCCGGGCGAGATCGGTCACGGACGCGGGGCCGCGTGACAGCTGCACCAGCAGGGTCCGGCGCGTGGTGTCGGCCAGCGCCTGGAACGTCATGTCGAGAGGATCTGATTGGTTAAGCATGTGCTTTAGTATAGCGACGGCAAATAGTTAAGCAAGAACTTTAGCAATATCGAAGAAGCGCCGCATGCGGGGCCCCCGCCACGCCGCGGCGCCACCGCCCGGCGGGCCCTCGCCCAGTGCGTCGTCCCGCAAAAAGGCGTATTCTGGTGCGCTTGTCATTCCCGCGCCACCGGCGTAGTGTTGCGCATCGCCCGGCTCCTCCGCGCCGGGATGCGTTCCAGATTGTTGACGGATGAACCAGAAATCCCCGAATTTCCCGGATGAGCCGCCCATGCCGCCCACCTGGGATGCCCGCCTTGCCCGCCGCCTTGTGCGGCCCCTCCGGAATACCCGAGTCACCCCGAACCACCTGACCACGCTGCGCCTGCTTATCGGGCTCGCCGGTGTTGCCTGTCTGGCGCAGGGGGGCTACGCGTGGACCAATTACGGCGCCCTGCTGGTCGTGCTGTCCAACTTCATCGACCATACCGATGGCGAACTGGCGCGAATCAGCGGCAAAGGCAGCAAGATCGGGCATTTCTACGATCTGGCCAGCGACGCCCTGATTACTGTGTTGTTGTTCGTCAGCATGGGCATGGCGATTGGCGCGACGGCGCCCGCGACCACCGAGGCGATTGGCCCGGTAGGCCGCGGCACCGTGGCCGGGCTGGCCGTGGCACTGATCTTCTTCCTGCGCATGCGTATAGAATCGCGGGTTGGCAAGAGTGGCACCAAGCAGGCCTCTGCCGCCGGCTTCGAGACGGAAGACGTGCTGTACCTGTTGCCGCTGGTCACGCTGACCAGCAGCATCGGACCGTTCGTGGCGCTGGCCTCGGTGGGCGCGCCGCTGTTTGCCCTGCTTGTCATCATCGACTACTGGCGCGTCATGCGGCGCCCCCAGACGGTCGGCACCCCAACAAAACATTGAGGCAGCCAATGACGGAACAGGCTACCCGCGACATCGCGCTCGATTCCCCGCTCGATCCCGGGCTCCATCCCACCATCGACGCCCCCGCGCCGCTTCCGCGCCATGCTGGCCACCCCGATGCCGCCGTGGCACGCGCGGCAGCCGGGCTGGACACGCCCGCGCTGCGCGCCGACTTCGACCGCCAGGGCGCGTTCCTCTACCTGGACAAATTCCTGCCGCCCGAGCAGTGCGCCGAACTGGTGGCGCTGGCCCGCGCGCTCCAGCCGGGGCTGAACCGCAACTACCTGCCCGGCCACAAGCAGGGCGGCAGCGTCAGCCGGCACACCATCGACGAGCAGGCGCCATTTATTGCCGAACTCTATCGATCGCCCGCGCTGATTCATTGGCTCGAACAGGTCACCGGCGACAAGCTCCAGGTCTGCCCGCCCACGGACCCGCACGCCTACGCGCTCTATTACTACACGCGCCCGGGCGACCATATCGGCTGGCACTACGACACCTCCTATTACGATGGCCGGCGCTACACGCTGCTGATCGGCGTGCTGGACGAGTCCTCCTGCCGGCTCGAATACGAACTCCACACCCGCAACCCCGAAGTGCCCGACGAACCGGGCGCGGTGCAGATTCCGCCGGGCGGCATCGTGCTGTTCGATGGCGACAAGCTGCGCCACCGCATTACCCCCGCCGGCCCGAACGAGATCCGCGTGTCGCTGACCTTCGAATACGTGACCGATCCGGGCATGCGACCGTGGCTGCGCTTTATCTCCAATATGAAAGACGCGGTGGCCTATTTCGGCTTCCGGCAGGTCTTCAGGCGCCTGCTATCGGGCGGGAAGTCCGGTAAGTGACTCGCGCTGCATTTATTCTGCTGACGATTGGCGCGGCGCTGTTTGTCGCGCTACTCGCCTGGCAAGGCTTTGGCGCGGTCACGACCACGCTGATGTCCGCCGGCTGGGGTCTGGCCGTGGTCGCCGCGTTCCACGTGGTGCCGCTGGCGCTCGACGCCGCCGCCATCGCCGTGCTGGTAGACCGCTCCGCGCACCATGGCTCGTTCTGCACCGCGCTGCGTGCGCGCTGGGCCGGCGAGTCGGTCAACAGCCTGCTGCCGGCCGGCCAGATCGGCGGCCCGGTGCTGATGGTGCGCTACCTCGCCCATCACGGCGCCCGCATGCGCGACGCCGCCGCGGCCATCACCGTCAGCACGACCACGCAGGCGCTCTCGCAGATGCTGTTCGCGCTGCTCGGCATCCTGCTGTTCGGGGCGCAAGGCAACCTTTCCGACCAGCGCACGCCGATCATCGCCGTGACGGTGGTCCTCGCCCTGTGCGTGCTGGCCTTCTGCATCCTCCAGCGACGCGGCATGTTCGGCCGCGTGCTGCGCGTGGCCGCGCGCGTGTTCGGCAAGCGCAACTGGGACGGCCTGGCGCTGCGTGCCGATGCCGTGGACGAAGCCATCCGCGCCCTGTACCGCGACCGCCGCAAGGTGGCTGCCAGCTTCCTGCTGAACCTGGCCGGCTGGATTGTCGGCACGGGCGAGGTCTGGCTGATTCTTTACTTCCTGGGCCATCCCGTGAGCTGGCACGAGGCGCTGTTGCTGGAGAGCGTGGGTCAGGCGATTCGTGGCGCGGCGTTCGCCATTCCGGGCTCGCTCGGCGCGCAGGAAGGCGGCTATCTGCTGCTGGCGCCGCTGGTGGGCCTGCCGCCCGATGCCGCGCTGGCGATGTCGCTGGCCAAGCGCGTGCGCGAACTGGTGCTCGGCATCCCCGGGCTGCTCTACCTGCACCACAGCGAGCGCCGATACCAGCGCCGGCGCACCCGGCAGGCGGCATGGCAGGGCTCCGAATAACGAACATCCGTCGACCTAGGCAATCCTCAGGTAATTCCCAGGCAAATCCTCAAGCAAGGTGAACAGACAATAATGCGAGCAATCATTCTCGCCGCGGGCCTGGGCCTGCGGCTTCAGCAACAGCCGGGCAAGCAGTTTCCGAAGTGCCTGCTGCGCTTTGACGGCATCACCCTGCTCGAGCGCCACCTGCGCATGCTCGACGCAGCCGGTGTCACGGAAGTCGTGCTCGCGCTGGGCTTCGAGCCCGCCCAGGTGCAGGCCGAACTGGCCAACATCGCGCGCCCGGCCGGCCACCCGCCGGTGGAAATCGTGCTGAACCCGCGCTTCGACCTCGGCAGCGTGCTGACCGTGCACACCGTGGCAGACGCCCTCACGCGCGGCGGCGACGTGTTGCTGATGGACGCCGACGTGCTCTACGATGAGCGCATTCTCAACGCGCTGGTGGCCGGCGAGACCGTCAACCGCCTGCTGATCGACCGCGATTTCGAGGCCGGCGACGAGCCCGTCAAGCTCTGCCTGCGCGACGGCGTGCCGGTGGAACTGCGCAAGCAGCTGATGGCCGACCTCCAGTACGACACCATCGGCGAATCCGTAGGATTTTTCCGATTCCAGGAACACACGGCACGCCGGCTGGCCGAGATCGTCAAGGGTTACGTCGATTCGGGCCGCGCCAACATGCCGCACGAGGAAGCCGTCCGCGACCTGCTGCTCGAGTCGCTGGCCCAGCGCAGCCACCAGTTCGACACGGCCGACGTGACCGGCGCGCCGTGGATCGAGATCGATTTCCCCGGCGACGTCGAACGCGCCGCCAATGAAGTCCTGCCCCAACTTCTGCCCATCGTGGGATTCGCACAATGAACGCCATCGACCCGAACCTGCTCGCCACTTCCCGCGCCGCCCGCCTGCGCCAGATGCTGGTGTCCAACCAGCTCGAATTCATCATGGAAGCCCACAACGGGCTGTCCGCGCGCATCGTGCGCGAGGCCGGCTTCAAGGGCATCTGGGCCTCCGGGCTGGCCATCTCGGCCCAGTTCGGCGTGCGTGACAACAACGAGGCCAGCTGGACCCAGGTGGTAGACAACCTGGAGTTCATGGCCGATGCCAGTGACCTGCCGATCCTGCTCGACGGCGACACCGGCTACGGCAATTTCAACAATGTGCGCCGGCTGGTGCGCAAGCTGGAGCAGCGCGGCATTGCCGGCGTCTGCATCGAGGACAAACAGTTCCCGAAGACCAACAGCTTCATCGACGGCGAGCGCCAGCCGCTGGCGGAAATCGACGAATTCTGCGGCAAGATCAAGGCCGGCAAGGACTCGCAGACCGACGACGACTTCTCGATCGTCGCCCGCGTGGAAGCCCTGATCGCGGGCTGGGGCATGGAAGAGGCCCTGCGCCGGGCCGAGGCCTACCGCCAGGCCGGCGCCGACGCCATCCTGATCCACAGCAAGCTGTCCAAGCCGGACGAGATCCTGACCTTCGCGCGCGAATGGGCGGGCCGGGGTCCGCTGGTCATCGTGCCGACGAAGTACTACAGCACGCCGACCGAAGCCTTCCGCAAGGCGGGCATCAGCCTCGTGATCTGGGCCAACCACCTGATCCGCGTGGCCGCCTCGTCGATGCAGGCCGTGGCCCGCGAAATCCACGAGAGCGAGACGCTGGTGAACGTGGAAGACCGCATCGCCTCCGTCAACGAGATCTTCCGCCTGCAGGACGCCGACGAGTACTCGGCCGCCGAGAAGATCTACCTGTCCGGCGCGCAGGTGCCGGGCGCCGCCGTGGTGCTGGCGGCGGGCCGTGGCAAGGGCCTCGAGGCGCTGACCGAAGACAAGCCCAAGATCATGCTGCCGGTGGCCGGCAAGCCGCTGCTGCGCTGGCTGGTCGATGGTTTCAAGAAGCAGGGCATCAACGACATTACTGTGGTGGGCGGCTACCAGGCGCAGGCCATCGACACGGCCGGCATCAAGCTGGCCGTCAACGAGCGCCACGCCCAGACCGGCGAGCTGGCCTCGCTGGCCTGCGCGGCCGATGCCATGCAGACCGACACCGTGATCGCCTACGGCGACCTGCTGTTCCGCAGCTACATCCTGCGCGACCTGCTCGAGTCCGATGCCCCGTTCAGCGTGGTGGTGGATTCCTCGCAGACCGCCCCGTCGAACCAGAGCGTGCGCGACTTCGCGTGGTGCTCGGGCGGCGACGACCGCGACCTGTTCGGCCAGACCATCACCCTGAAGAAGGTCTCGGACACCCTGCCCGCCGCCGGCGAAGCCCAGCCCAATGGCCGCTGGATCGGCCTGTTCAGCGTGCGTGGCGAAGGCCGCGCCAAGCTGCAGGCGCTGCTGGCCAAGCTGCGCGAGCGGCCGGACTTCGACCAGCTCGACCTGCCCGACCTGCTCAACGCGCTGGTCGAAGCCGGCGAGAAGATCGAGGTCAAGTACGTGCACGGCCACTGGCGCGGTGTGAACGATCTGGACGATTTCCGCCGTGCTGGCGACTTCGCCCATACGCAGACGCCGTACGCGCTGGGTAATGTCGACGGCGAGGCCAACGGCGAGGCCGCCCGATGATCGAGGCGGTCCAGTTCGTGGAGGCCGCGCGCGAGCGGGGCTTCCAGTGGTACGCGGGTGTGCCCTGCTCCTACCTGACGCCGTTCATCAACTACGTGGTGCAGGACAATTCGCTGCACTACGTGTCGGCGGCCAATGAGGGCGATGCGGTGGCCTTCATCGCCGGCGTGACGCAGGGCGCACAAAACGGCGTGCGTGGCGTGACAATGATGCAGAACTCGGGCCTCGGCAACGCCGTGAGCCCGCTCACCTCGCTGACGTGGACGTTCCGCCTGCCCCAGTTGCTGATCGTGACGTGGCGCGGCCAGCCCGGCGTGCATGACGAGCCCCAGCACGCGCTGATGGGCCCGGTCACGCCGGCCATGCTGGAGACCATGGAAATTCCGTGGGAGCTGTTCCCGACCGAGCCGGCCGACGTCGGCCCCGCACTGGACCGCGCCGTGGCCCATATGGACGCCACCGGCCGGCCCTACGCGCTGGTCATGCAGAAAGGCAGCGTAGCGCCCTACCCGCTGACGGCCCAGACGCCGCCGCAGGCCCGGCCCAAGGCCACGCCGCAGGTGTCGCGCCGCAACGTGCCGGCCGCAGAACTGCCCAGCCGCCGCGACGCACTGGCGCGCGTGATCGCCCATACGCCGGTCGACGGCACCGTGGTGCTGGCCTCCACCGGCTTCTGCGGCCGTGAACTCTATGCGCTCGATGACCGGCCGAACCAGCTCTACATGGTCGGCTCGATGGGCTGCCTCACGCCGTTCGCGCTCGGCCTCGCGCTGGCGCGCCCGGACCTGCGCGTGGTGGCCATCGACGGCGACGGCGCCGCGCTGATGCGCATGGGCGTGTTCGCCACGCTGGGCGCCTACGGCCCGGCCAACCTCACGCACGTGCTGCTGGACAACAACGCACACGACTCCACGGGCGGCCAGTCGACGGTGTCGCACAACGTGTCGTTCGCCTCGGTGGCGGCAGCGTGCGGCTACGCGTCGGCGGCCGAGGGCGATCATCTCGACCTGCTCGACAGCGTCCTGCAAGGCGCCGCCACGGCCAAGGCCGGCCCGACCTTCGTCTGCCTGCAAACCCGCGCCGGCACGCCGGACGGCCTGCCGCGTCCGACCGTGACGCCGGTGGAAGTCAAGACCCGCCTCGGCCGCCAGATCGGCGCCGATCAAGGCACAAGCCAAGGCACCGACCATGCTGCTGCTTAACCCGGGCCCCGTCACGCTCTCCGAGCGTGTACGCCAGAGCCTGCTGCAAACCGACCTGTGCCACCGCGAAAGCGAGTTCTTCGACCTCCAGGACGAAGCCCGCGCGCGGCTGCTGAATATCTACGCGCTCGACCCCGCCGCATGGTCCGCCGTGCTGATGACGGGCTCGGGCACCGCCGCGCTGGAGTCCATGATCGCCGGCCTGGTCCCCGAGCAGGGCAAGCTGCTGATCGTGCAGAACGGCGTCTATGGCGAGCGCATCGCGCAGATCGCCACGCAGTACCGCATCGAGCACGTGCTGGTGAAGCACGACTGGATGGACGCGCCCGACCTCGACCGCATCGCCGCCGCCCTCAAGGCTGACAAGGCGATCACGCACGTGGCGGTGATCCATCACGAGACCACCACCGGGCGGCTCAACGACATCGCCGCCGTGGACCAGGTCTGCCAGGCGCACGGCGTGCGCCTGCTGGTGGATGCGGTGAGCAGCTTCGGCGCCGAGGCCATCGACTTCGGCGGCAATATCGACGCGGTGTCCGCCACGGCCAACAAGTGCCTGCACGGCGTGCCCGGCGCGGCGTTCGTCATCGCCCGGCGCAGCGCGCTGGCGCAGGCGGCCAGCCGCACCTACTACCTGGACATCGGCCGGCTGGCCAAGCTCCAGGACCAGCGCAACACGCCGTTCACGCCGTCCGTGCACGCGTACTACGCGCTGGTGGAAGCACTACGCGAGCACGAGGAAGAAGGCGGCTGGCGGGCACGGCACCAGCGCTACGCGACACTGGCCGAACAGGCCCGCGCGGGGCTGGCGGCACTCGGCATCGAGCCGCTGTGGCCCGCCACGCAGTCGTCCGTGGTGCTGCGCGCGTACAAGCTGCCGCAAGGCGTCACGTACGAGCAGCTTCACGACGGCCTGAAGGCACGCGGCTTCGTGATCTACGCCGGCCAGGGCGGCCTGTCCGCGCAACTGTTCCGCATCTCCACCATGGGCGCGCTCACTCCGGCCGACATCGACCGGCTGGTGGACGGCTTCAAGGCACTGACGCAGCGCTAGCCGGCAAGTCGCCTAGTCGCCTGGCCGATCAGAGGGAATCCGGCAGCGGGGTAAAGCAGACGGCCCAGTCGTCAGCTTCCTGCTCGCCGATCCCCTCGTCCATCAATCCCTGTTTCCAACGGCCTTGCCTCAGAAGTCATTGTCGAGTGCCCGTCGAATGCGCACGCGGCGCTCGCCGGGCTGATATTCGAGTGCGGCGCCTTCCTGGTTGAGCGCGGTGTCGGCCACTACGTCCAGTTCGCGGTCCAGGCCCATGACCCAGAGGGCGCGGGCGAAGGCGCCGATGGCGGTGTCGGCGCTGCCGCGCTCGATGGCCTCGATGGTCGAGCGGGACAGGCCGGCGCGCTCCGCCAGATCGACCTGGCGCAGTTTGCGATGCAACCGGGCGTCCCGGATACGGGCGCCGAGCGCGGCGAGGCGCAATCCGACTTCAGGGGGTAGCGGCGAGGCAACGGAGCGTGTCATAACAGGCATTATTGGCGTTACTGCTTGTTATAGCAAGCACAGACACGCATGCGACCCAATCGTCACAATTCCGACTCCACCGGCAGCAGCCGCATGAAGCCCTGCCCGATGCGGTTCCAGCCGCTCATGTCCGGCTCGCTGGTGTAGGTACGCAGCACGCCGTCCTCACGCGTGATCCAGGCCAGTTGCAGATGGCCGGTCTGGGGGTCGGGGAGCAGCACCACCTGGTAGGCGGCGTCCAGCAGGGCATCGTCGAGCTGCTTGCCGAGCATGTCGCACAGCGGCGCGCTGTCTACCACGATGCCCATCTCGGTATTGAGCCGCGCCGAGCGCGGGTCCAGGTTGAGCGAGCCGATGAACAGCAGCCGGCGGTCGACCATGTAGGTCTTGGCATGCAGGCTGGCCCGGCTGCTGCCGCCCATGCCGCGCCCCTTGTTCTCCTTCGCCATCTCCGCGTAGGCGCTGGGCTTGAGTTCGTAGAGCAGCACGCCCGCCTGGACCAACGCCTCGCGGCGCGGCGCGTAGCCGGCGTGTACCGCCGAGACATCGGTGGCGCCGAACGAGTTGGTGAGGATGTGGACCTGCACGCCGCGCTGCTGCAGGCCGACCAGCCAGTCCATGCCCGCATCGCCGGGCACGAAGTACGGGGAGACCAGCGTGAGGTCGTGCTGCGCGCCGCCCAGCACCTTGATGAGCGCCGGAATCGCGTGGGTCGAGTTGTCCTCGGGCGGCAGCGTGACCTTGGCGGCGCGGTCGGCAATCACCGTGGCGCGGCCCCAGTAGGCTGGCAGCGCTTCCTGCTGGATGGCGCGGATCACGCCGGACTCCAGCACGGTCTTGCCATACGGCGTGGCGCGCAGCTTCACCTTGCGGTCATCGAGGTACTGGCGCACGCGCTGCTGGAAGGCCGCGGTCTCGGCGTCCGACTGGGGCTTCGCCAATGTGGCGAGCGGATAGGTGGCTTCGGCATTCCAGTAATCGTCGAACACGGCCGAGACCTGCGGCACCACCGGGCCGGCCGCCAGCAGGTCCAGGTCGCTGAAATCGACATCGGACTTGGCCGCGAAGTAGGCATCGCCGATATTGCGGCCGCCCACCACGGTGAGCTGGTTGTCCGCCGTCATCGACTTGTTATGCATGCGCCGGTCCACGCGCCGGAAATCGGTGGCGAACTCGAACATCCGCACGCCCCGGTTGGCAAACGGGTTGAACAGGCGCACCTCGACGTTGGGATGGGCGTCCAGCGCCGCCAGCGCCTGGTCCTGGCCGTCCGTGTGGAGGTCGTCCAGCAGCAGCCGCACGCGCACGCCACGGTCCGCGGCGGCCATGACCTCGGCCAGCAGGGTCAGGCCGGTGTCGTCGGCATCGAAGATGTAGTACTGGAGGTCCAGGCTGCGCTGGGCGGTGCGGGCCAGCGCCAGCCGCATGGCGAAGGCATCGGCGCCGGCGGTGAGCGGATAGAACACCGATTCGCCGGGATGCTGCGCCAGGCGCGGCGCCAATGCGCGCCCAAGCGCGGTATCGGCGGTGTCGGCGGTGTCTGCCAAAGCCAGGATCGGCGGCTGGGCCGGATGCGGCGGCAGGCTGGCGCAGCCCGCCCCCAGCATCGACATCACGATCGCTCCTGCCGCCATCAGCCATTGTGCAACGCGCATCGGACCGCTCCTGGATTGTTCCACCCGCAACAATTGAGTGAGTCGAAATCGACGTTTGCGATCTTACCGCGCGCTGCTAAGCTTGCGTTACTTGCATTTTGCAAGCTTAATAACCGTGACAGATATGCTTATGCCCACCCTGTTCGATCCCCTGCAAATTGGTGACCTGGCGCTGCCAAACCGCATCGTCATGGCGCCGCTGACCCGGCTGCGCGCCGCCGAGCCTGTGCATGTGCCCAACGCGGTCATGGCCGAGTACTACGCCCAGCGCGCCTCCGCCGGCCTGCTGATTTCCGAAGGCGTGCCCATTTCCGAAGACGGCGTGGGCTACCAGAACGTGCCCGGCCTGTGGTCCGACGCGCAGGTGGCAGGCTGGAAACAAGTGACGGATGCCGTACACGCGGCGGGCGGTCGCATCGTGGCGCAGCTGTGGCATGTGGGCCGGATTTCCGACCCGAGTCTGCTCAATGGCCGCCTGCCGGTAGCGCCGAGCCCGATCGCGGCCGGCGGCAACGTGAGCCTGCTGCGCCCGCAGCGTCCCTTCGTGGTGCCGCGCGAACTCACGCGTGACGAGATCCGCGCCGTGGTGGCCGACTTCGGCCGGGCCGCCGCCAACGCCAAGGCGGCCGGTTTCGATGGCGTGACCATCCACGCCGCCAACGGCTACCTGCTCGACCAGTTCCTGCAGGACGGCAGCAATGTGCGGACGGATGAATACGGTGGATCGATCGAGAATCGCGCGCGCATCCTGCTGGAAGTGGCGGATGCCGTGACGGCCGTGTGGGACGCCAAGCGCGTGGGCGTGCACCTGGCGCCGCGCTCGCCCAGCCATTCGATGGCTGACAGCCAGCCGGCGGAGACCTTTGGCCATGTGGCGCGGGCGCTGGGCCAGCGCGGGCTGGGCTTCCTGTTCGTGCGCGAGACGCCGGGCGAAGGTGCGCTGCTGCCGCAGCTGAAGCGCGCCTTCGGCGGGGCGATCATCGCCAACGATGGTTTCGACCAGGCCGCCGCCACGGCCGTGCTGGCAACGGGCGATGCCGACGCCGTGGCGTTTGGCCGCGCGTACATCGCCAATCCGGATCTGGTGGAACGCCTGCGGCTGGGTGCCGACCTGAACGCGGTCGACCCGGCCACGATGTACGGCACGGGCGGCATCGAGACGCGCGGGTATACGGACTACCCGACGCTGGAAACCGCGTCGGCGTCGTAATTGGCTTCGTAATAGCGTAGGGAGGGCGGGACGGGGTTCAGACCTTCTGGATCGGAATCACCGTCCGGCCGCCGCACTCGCGCAGCAGGTCGCGCAGGTCGCGGATGACCGGGAACACCTCGTGGTTCCAGTCCGCGCCCTGCTTGTCGTGGGCGGCCTGTTCCATCTCCACGATCTCGCGGTCTTCCTTGAAGATCCGTTCGGTGAACCAGACCAGCAGCGGCCACGCCAGGTCCAGCGCGAACGGCAGCCCCGGCCGGCGAATCGACAGCATGCCGAAGGTCCGGTTGGTGCGCTGCGCCGCGTCCAGCGGCACATAGGCAATCCACAGGTCCATCACCAGCGTGCCGCTGCCCGAGCGAATCTGCAGCGTCTGATACGGATAGACGGTGCGTACCGTCATCACATCCTTGCTGTTCTCCCCACCGTCCTTGCTGAACACCAGCGCCTCGCCCACGGGCTGCTTGCCGCCCTCGCGGGTGAAGGTGTACTCGACCTCGACAAAGCCCTCGCCACGCCGCCGCCCGACCGAGCGGGCACGCATCATGCCCATCTGGCGCCGATGCAGGAACTGATGGTTCATATCCATCAGGTTTTCATGCATGAACGAGTAATGGCACTTCACCTCGCGGCCCAGGCGGCGGGTCTTGTACTGCTTGTCCGCCACGGAGGCGAAGGCAGGCAGCGGCTTGCTGTCCGCCAGCGCGGGGTCGCCGGGGAAGACGAAGATCAGGCCGGCCACCTCCTTGCACGGGTAGGCGCGCACGCCGTTGGGCAGGCGCTCCTTGCCGAGGTAGGGTACGTCGATGCAGCGGCCGGTGCAGTCATAGGTCCAGCCGTGGTAGCAGCAGCGGATCGATTCGCCATCCACCACGCCCGCGTGCAGCGGCACCTGCCGATGGGCGCAGCGGTCCTCGAGTGCGAACACGTTGCCGCTCTCGGTACGCACCAGCACGATCGGATCGCCGGCGAAGCGCACGCCGTGCGCCTTGCCGCGCTTCACCTCCTTCGACCAGGCCAGCGGATACCAGTAGTCGGGATGGATCGGCACGCGCCGCAGGTCCCGCACGCCGACGTCACCGGCCAGTGGCTGCGGCGCCGCCATGGCGGCTGGGGGCGCCTCCGCCGGCACAGCTGAATCGATGGTACGGCGGTCAAGCGCGGACTCGGCATACATGCGTGGCGTCTCCGTGGAGCCAGTACTGGCAGGGAAGCGAATGAGTCTACCCCATTGCGCCGCGCCGGTATGTCGGCATTTCTCCGACGTCACCCCACCCCCGGCACGCCCCGCCCCACGTGTTGCGGAGCGGCGACAGCCCCGGCCGCCCCGAGGGGTGGAATTCCCTTGTCAATGGGTAGCAGCGGGCGGCCACGGGGGCGAGAAACGGCGGAAATCTATGTATCCTTGGAGGATCTGAAGCCAGCCAACACGATGCCGCGCCCTGCAGCCCCACCCTCCCCGCCCCAGCCGTCCTCGCCAGCCGCCTCGCCCTATGGCGGGGACAGCGAACGCCTGCGCACGCTGGTGGAGTCCGTCACGGACTACGCCATCTTCACGCTGGACCCCGAGGGCCGTGTCAGCAGCTGGAACGCCGGCGCGCAACGGATCAAGGGCTATCTGCGCGACGAGATCATCGGCGAGCATTTCTCGCGGTTCTATACCGAGGAAGCGCGCGCCCGCAACTGGCCGGGCATGGAGCTGGAGACCGCCGCACGCATCGGCCGCTTCGAGGATGAAGGCTGGCGCGTGCGCAAGGACGGCAGCCGCTTCTGGGCCAACGTGGTCATCACCGCGCTGCGCGATCCCCAGGGCCACCTGCTTGGCTTCGGCAAGGTCACGCGCGACATGAGCGAGCAGCGCCTCGCCGCCGAGGCCCTGCGCCAGAGCGAGGAAACCTTCCGCATGCTGGTGGAGAACGTCAAGGACTACGCCATCTTCATGCTCGACGCCCATGGCCGGGTGATGAGCTGGAATGCCGGCGCCTCCTACATCAAGGGCTACCGGCGCGACGAGATCGTCGGCAAGCACTTCTCGGTGTTCTATCCCGCGGAGGACCTGGCGACTGACAAGCCCGGCCGCGAACTGGCCATCGCCCGCGCCAAGGGCCGCGTAGAGGATGAAGGCTGGCGCGTGCGCAAGGATGGCTCGCTGTTCTGGGCCAACGTGACCATTACGGCGGTCTATGACGAGCGCCGGAACCTGCGCGGCTTTGCCAAGGTCACGCGCGACATGAGCGAGCGCAAGCGGCTGGCGGAACTGGAGCAGTCCGAGCGCCGCATGAACGAGTTCCTGGCCACGCTCTCGCACGAGTTGCGCAACCCGCTCGCCCCCATCCGCAACGCACTGACCGTGATGCGGCTGCGCCCGCAGGAGCCAGCCGTCACGGAAAAGAGCCTGAGCCTGATCGACCGGCAGATGACCCACCTCACCCGGCTGGTGGACGATCTGCTCGACGTGGGCCGCATCGCCGCCGGCAAGATCGAACTGCGCCGCGAGCCGATACAGGCGCGCGACATCATCGCGCTCGGCATCGAGGCCGCCGAGCCGGCGCTGGCCGCCAAGTCCCAGCCGGTGGACGTGACCGCCACCACCGAGGACATCCCGCTGTTCGTGGACCGCACGCGGCTGGTGCAGGTGATCCAGAACCTGCTGCTGAATGCCTCCAAGTTCTCGCCGCCGGGCGCGTCCATCTCGATTACGTCGATGGTGCGCCATCGTACGCTGGTGATCCAGATCATCGACCATGGCCGAGGTATCGCCCGCGAGTCGCTCGACAACATCTTCGATCTGTTCGTGCAGGAAGACCGGCCCGGCAGCACCGCGCAGGGCGGGCTGGGCATCGGCCTGTCGCTGTGCCGCTCGCTGGTGGAGATGCACGGCGGCTCGGTCTCGGCCATGAGCGAGGGGCCCGGGCTGGGCGCCACCTTCACGGTGCAGCTGCCGCTGGCAGCCGCGTTCAACCCGGCCGGCGAGAACGCCGATGCCGCCGCCGGCACGCCCCGGCCGCTGCGCGTGCTGCTGGTGGACGACAACCGCGACGCCGCCGACAGCATGGCAATCCTGCTGGAGATGTCCGGCCACGCGGTGACGATTGCCTACGATGGCATGGAAGCCGTGCACGCGGCGGCACGCGTGCGGCCGGACGTGGCGCTGGTGGACCTGGCCATGCCGGGCATGGACGGCTTCGCGGTGGTCCATACACTGCGCCAGATGCCCACGCTGGCCAACACGCGCTATATCGCGATGACCGGCTTCGGGCAGGCATCTGACCGCCAGCAGACCCAGAAGGCCGGCTTCCACCAGCATCTGGTCAAGCCGGTGGAGCTGGAGGCGCTGCTCCAGGCCATCGACGTCGACTAGCCCTGCCGGCGTCGTCCCCGTCGTTGCCAGGGCATTCGCCAACCGTGGTGACGCATAGGTCTCTGCAAGGCAGGCGCCCCCAGCGCCCGCGCCGGTGCGCAGGCTGGGCAAGTCTTACAAGGGGATGGACGGGGAGCGATGCAGTTTTGCGCGCGCTCGGTCGCCGGCGCCCGCTGCGCTGCTGGCACAAAACCTGCCACTCCACTCCACCCCACCATCCATCCCAGGCATCGACATGAAGGAAAGTCCGGAAATCCGGGACACAGCGCATTTCCTCTCGCGCCATGGTCTCAGGCTGGCCACGGCGGAGTCGTGTACTGCCGGGCTGATCGCGTCGCGCATTGCCGAGGTGCCCGGCTGCGGCGACGTGTTGCGCTGCGCCGTGGTGGCCTATGCGCCGGACATCAAGACTTCCGTGCTGGGCGTGCCGGCCGAGGTCATCCGCCGCCACGGGCTGACCAGCGAGGCGGTCTCGCTGGCCATGGCGCACGGCGTGCTGCGCCTTGCCGATGCCAATCTGGCGATTGCCAACACGGGCGTGGCCGATGGCAACGCGCCCGACGACACCCCGGCCGGCACGCAGTGCTTCGCCTGGGTGCTCCGGCTGCCGGGCCGCACCGCCCCGCTGGCCGTGTTCACGGAGACGCGGCGCTTCGACGGGGACCGCAACGCCGTGCGCTGCGCCGCCGCCGACTACGCGCTGCTGCGCATCCAGCACTACTACGCACTGGCACAGCGCGGCGCCAGCCGAGAATGAACTACGCCGGCACTGGCCAGACCCGCCCATCGCCCACCACATAGATGCGGTTCCCCGGCGCGCGCCGCACCGTGGCGTGGCCCGTGAAGGCGCCGAAGGCCGGCAGGATGGCGCCGGCCTCCCCCAGCACGAAGCACGGCAGCCGCAGCGCATCGGCGCCGCTGCCGCGCAGCACCACGGCCGGATGGAGGTGGCCGGCCAGCACATAGCCGTCCGGGGAAGCGCCCGGCATATGGCACAGCGCGAACGGGCCGGCCCGCAGCGGTTCCGTGACGATGGTCATGCCGAGTTCCGGCGGCGGGTCGCCGGCGTGGGTGTCGTGGTTGCCGCGCACCAGCGTGCAGCGCACCCGGGCCGGCAGCGCCCGGCGCCAGTCATGCAGCGCGACGATGACCGCCGCCGTGCGCGCGGCGCGGGCGTGCAGGAAATCGCCCAGAAACACCAGCTCCCGCGCCGGATAGCGCATGGCCAGCGCGTGCAGCCGCGCCAGGTTCTCCGCCGTGGTCCCGGGCGGCACCGGCTGCCCCAGCGCCCGGAACGCAGCGGCCTTGCCGATATGGACGTCCGCCACCAGCAGCATCGCCGCGCCGGGCCACCAGATGGCGTGCTCGGGGAGCAGCCACAGCGTCTCGCCGGCCACCTCCACGGCGTGGGCGCCGAAGGCATGCAGCGTGGCGGCGTCTGGCTGGCTCATAGCAGCGGGAGGGGTTTCGATGGCTTGCGTGAGCGGCCTGAGCGGCCTGAGCGGCCGCTGCCACCCGTGCGGCCGCTGCCACCCGTCCGTCCGCCTGACTTGACGTGATCGGCCATGCCGAAGCGCGCTACCTCGGCTACCTGCGTGGCGTCGGTATCAGTATCCGTAGCCGCCACATCGCCCACCGGCCCAGCTGCCGCCTCCAGCTCGGCCAGCATGCGGGCGATGCGGTCGGCCAGCTTCTCCGTACTCAGCTTTTCACGCAGGAACTCCACCACCAGTGGAAAGGCCAGCGGCGAGGGACGTTTCAGGGCGTGCAGGTCCAGCCGCAGCGCGGCCAGCCGGGCCAGCGTGTCGGCCAGCCGGTGGGCGTCCAGCTCCTGCATCAGCACCTCGCGCTCGGCCTGCCCAAGCAGCAGGTTGGCCGGGTCGTGCTTGCGGAAGACCTCGTAGAACAGGCTCGATGACGCCTGCAACTGGCGCGCGCTCTTGTGGGCGCCGGGGTAGCCCTGGAAGATCAGCCCGGCCACGCGG
Organism: Cupriavidus sp. 2KB_3; assembly: GCF_052115685.1. Taxonomy (NCBI): domain Bacteria; kingdom Pseudomonadati; phylum Pseudomonadota; class Betaproteobacteria; order Burkholderiales; family Burkholderiaceae; genus Cupriavidus; species Cupriavidus sp. 2KB_3. The sequence continues at coordinate 162,456 of NZ_JBFRHD010000004.1, read as the reverse complement.
GCGATCTCGCGGAAGCGCCGCAGCGACAGTTCCCCCGCGTTCAGGCTGCCGAGCACGTCGGCGGCCAGGTCGCGCTGGCGTTCCTCGGCCAGTACCCGTGGCAGCCAGTGAGCCCAGTCGAGCGGCGCCGAGGCCAGCAGTTCGAGCCCGTAGTCATTCACGGCCACCGAGAAGGTCGCCGGCACCTGCTGCCCCAGCCGCCACGCCAGCAGGCTGCCCAGCCCCAGATGCACCGAGCGGCCCGCGAACGGATAGAGGAACAGATGCCAGCCTTCGCGCGAATGGAGGGTCTCGGCCAGCAGCGTGCCGCGCGTGGGCAGCGCCGACCAGCGCGCCTGTAGGTCCACCAGCGGCTGGATCAGCGGCAGTTCGGGCGTGCTGGCCGGGTCGAGGTTGCCAAGCTGGGCGGCTTCGAGCGTATCGACCACGGCTTCGGCCAGTTCGGTGGAAAGCGGCATCTTGCCGCCGTTCCAGCGCGGCACGGAGGGCCGCTTGCCGGCGGCGCGGCGCACGTAGGCGGTCATCTCCTGCACACGCACCAGCTCCAGCAGCCGTCCGCCGAACAGGAAGCAGTCGCCAGGCGCCAGCCGCGCGATAAAGCCCTCCTCCACCGTGCCCAGCGAGGCCCCGCCACTGCCCGCGCGGGTCCAGAATCGCACCTGCATCGTGGCGTCGCTGACGATGGTGCCCACGCTCATGCGGTGCCGGCGCGCCAGCCGCGCATCGGACACGCGCCAGATGCCGGCGTCGTCGGGCATCGCGCGGTGATAGTCAGGGTAGGCGGACAGCGTGCGCCCGCCCTGCCGCACGAAATCGAGGCTCCATTGCCATTCCTCGTCGCTCAGGGCCCGGTAGGCCCAGGTGGTGTGCACCTCGGCCAGCAGGTCGTCGGCCCGGAAGCCGCCGCCTAGCGCCACCGTCACCAGATGCTGGACCAGCACATCGAGCGGCTTGTCCGGGGACTCACGCGCCTCGATGCGGCCCGCGCGCACCGCGTTGCGCGCCGCCACGGCTTCCACCAGTTCCAGGCTGTGCGTGGGCACCACGGTCACGCGCGACGCCCGCCCCGGCGCATGGCCAGACCGCCCGGCGCGCTGCAACAGCCGCGCCACGCCCTTGGGCGAGCCGATCTGGAGCACGCGCTCCACGGGCAGGAAGTCCACGCCCAGGTCCAGGCTCGACGTGCACACCACGGCGCGCAGCGCGCCGTTCTTCAGATGCACCTCCACCCAGTCCCGCACGGCGCGGTCCAGCGAGCCGTGGTGCAGCGCGATCTGGCCGGCCCACTCGGGGCGCGCATCGAGCAGGGCCTGATACCAGAGTTCGGCCTGCGAGCGCGTGTTCAGGAACACCAGCGCGGTGCTGGTGCGCTCCAGTTCGCGCACCACGTGCGGCAGCATCGACAGCCCGAGGTGCCCCGCCCACGGAAAGCGCCCGGCGGCATCGGGCAGCAGCGTGTCGATGACCAGCGTCTTCGGCGTATGGCCGTGCACCCGCACGCGGCGATCGTCGGGCAGGCCGGCCAGGAGCACATCGCTGGCATGGTCGAGGTTGCCGAGCGTGGCCGACAGCCCCCAGACCATCAGCCCGGGCTGCCATTGCCGCAGCCGTGCCAGCGCCAGCTGCACCTGCACGCCGCGCTTGGAGCCGATCAGTTCGTGCCATTCATCGACCACCACCAGCCGCACGCGGCCCAGCGCCTCGCGGGCGTCGGCGCGGGTCAGCAGCAGGGAGAGGCTCTCGGGGGTGGTCACCAGCGCCGTGGGCAGGCGGCGCGCCTGCGCGGCGCGTTCGCTGCTGCCGGTGTCGCCGGTGCGCAGGCCCACGGTCCAGTCCAGGCCGAGTTCGGCCAGCGGGGCCTGCAAGGCGCGGGCGGTGTCCGCAGCCAGCGCGCGCATCGGCGTGAGCCACAGCACGGTGAGCGGCGGGGGCGTGGCGCCGGCACGAGCCGGGGGCTCGGCGAATGCGAGCAGCGCGCCGAGCCACGCGGCGTAGGTCTTGCCGGTGCCGGTGGTGGCGTGGAGCAGCCCGCTCTGGCCGTGCCCGATGGCCTCCCAGACTTCGCGCTGGAAATCGAACGGCTGCCAGTGACGGGCCGCGAACAGCGCCGGCAGCGTTTCGCTCACCGGCGGGGCGCGCACAATAGGGACGAAGGCGTCATTCATGCCGCATCCTCGGCCGGCACTGGGCGCGCGGCGCCCGGCAGCATCGCCTCCAGCGTGGCCAGCGTGTCGGCTTCCTCGATCGGCTTGTCCGTGCGCCAGCGCAGCATGCGCGGAAACCGCACCGCGATGCCGCTCTTGTGCCGCCCGCTACGGGAGATGCCCTCGAAGCCGAGTTCGAAGACCTGCGTCGGCGTGACGCTGCGCACCGGGCCAAACGACTCCACGGTGGTCTTGCGCACGATGGCATCCACCGCGCGCATCTCGGCATCGGTCAGCCCCGAGTACGCCTTGGCGAACGGCACCAGCGCGCGATCCGGCGTGCCCGGCGGGCCGTTCCAGACCGCGAAGGTGAAATCGGTATAGAGGCTGGCGCGCCGGCCGTGGCCGCGCTGGGCGTAGATCAGCACCGCATCGACGGTGTAGGGGTCGATCTTCCACTTCCACCAGACGCCCACGTCCTTGGTCCGCCCTGCGCCGTATGCGGCGTCGGCAGCCTTGAGCATGAAACCCTCCACGCCCAGTTCGCGCGAGGTCTCGCGCAGCGTGGCGTAGCGTGCCCAGTTGTCGGCATCGACCAGCGGACTCAGCTCCAGTGCTGGGTGGACGTGCGCGGCGATCACCTGCTCCAGCCGCGCGCGGCGCTCGGCCTGCGGGCGGGCGCGCCAGTCCTCGCCCTGCCATTCGAGCAGGTCGTAGCCCATCAGGATGGCCGGTGCGTCGCGCAGCAGCTTGGCGCCGAGCGTCTTGCGGCCGATGCGCTGCTGGAGCAAGGCGAACGGCTGCACGCGCCGGTCCTGCCAGATCACGATCTCGCCGTCGAGCACGGTGCCGTCCGGCAGCGTGGCGGCGGCCTCGGCCAGCTCGGGAAAGCGCTCGGTAATCAGCTCCTCGCCGCGCGACCACAGCCACGTGGCGCCGGCCCGGCGCACCAGCTGGGCGCGGATGCCATCCCACTTCCATTCCACCTGCCAGCGCGCCGGGACGCCGAGCACGGTGTCGAAGTCCTCCACCGGGGCCTGCAGCGGATGGGCGAGGAAGAAGGGATAGGGCTGGCCGCCGCGCTGGATGCTGGCGCCCTCGCCTGCTTCCGTCCGGGCATGGTCCGGGGCGATCGGGGCGATCAAGGCGAGGTAGTGCGTAGCATCGGGGCGGCGCGAGATGTCGGTGTAGCCGACCATGCGCTCGGCCACGCGCTTGGCGTCGAGCCCGGCCACCTCGCCCAGCGCCCGCGTGACCAGCAGCCGCGACACGCCCACGCGGAACGCGCCCGTGATCAGCTTGAACAGCACCAGCCGCCCGCGCGCGTCGAGGGGCCGCCAGAGCGCGTCCAGCCGCTCGCGCAGCACCTCGGGCGGCAGGCCGCGCAGCGGCAGCAGGCGCTGCTCCACCCATTCGGCCAGCCCGGCCGTGTCCACGTGCGGCGTGGTCGGGAGCAACAGCGCGATGGTCTCCGCCAGATCGCCCACGGCCTGATAGCTTTCCTCGAACAGCCATTCGGGCAGCGCGGCGGCCTGCTGGGCCAGCTCGCGCAGCATCGCCACCGGCACCAGCTGGCGCGGTTTGCCGCCGGACAGGAAGTAGACCGCCCAGGCGGCGTCCTCGGGCGGCGCGGCACGCAGGTAGTCGACCAGCGCTGCCAGCTTGGCGTTGCTGGAGGTGGTGCCGTCCAGCGCCGCGTAGAGGTCCGCGAAGGCTTTCATACGCCTTGCTCCGCGCTTGACTCCGGGGTGGTTTCCACCTGCTCCTGCGCCGGCTCGTCATCATCCCCGGCATCGTCCCCATACTCGGTCTGGAACGCCTGCGCCTGCCAGCCCTGCTCGCACAGGTAGCGCACCATCACCGGCACGTTGCCATGCGTGACGATGATGCGCGGCGCGCCGGTGGCGGTGATCGCCGACAGCAGCCCGGGCCAGTCCGCATGATCGGACAGCGCGAAGCCGCGATCGACGCCACGCCGGCGCCGCGTGCCGCGCAGCTGCATCCAGCCGCTGGCGAAGGCATCGGCGGACTCGCCAAAGCGGCGCAGCCACGTGGAGCGCTGCGCGGATGGCGGTGCCACCACCAGCGCCTGGCGCAGCGCCGGGCTGCGTGCCGGGTTGCGCGCCGGAAGGTCCGCCGTGGTCAGGGTGGGCGGCAGCGCCACGCCGGCCTCGGCATAGGCGCTATTCAACGCGGTCATCGCCCCATGCACGACGACGGGCCCCGGCAGGGCCGCGTCCGCGCCCGCATGGCGCATCAGCCCGTGCAGGATGCGCTGCGCCTTGCCGAAGGCGTAGCAGTACAGCACGCTCGCCCGCCCCGCCGCCGCGTTGGCCTGCCACCAGCCGAAGATCTCGGCCATCAGCGCCGCCTGCGTCGGCCAGCGGTAGATCGGCAGTCCGAAAGTGCTTTCGGTGATGAAGGTGTCGCAGCGCACGGGCTCGAACGGGTCGCAGGTGCCGTCCGCCTCAACCTTGTAGTCGCCGGATGCCACCCAGACCTGCCCGCCATGCTCCAGCCGCACCTGGGCGGAGCCCAGCACGTGCCCGGCCGGATGCAGGCTCAGCCGCACCCCGTGATGCGTGATGGCTTTGCCGTAGGGCAGCGTCTCCAGCGCGATGCCCGGCAGCCGTGCCAGCAGCACGCCGCGCCCTGCGGCGGCGCAGAGGTAGCTGCCATGGCCAAAGCGCGCGTGGTCCGAATGGGCGTGGGTGATGACGGCGCGCGCCACGGGGCGCCATGGATCGATGTAGAAGTCGCCGGGCGGGCAGTACAGCCCTTCCGGCCGCGCGACGATCAGGTCGGCCATCGGCATCCTTCTCTATATATAGATACGGCAGGCAGCGTTCCGGTGGCGTTCAGGTAGCGGACGGCCCCGCGCGCCGCGCCTTGCGGGCCTCCGCCATGCCGCGCACGTTCAGCGCGGCCAGCGCGAACTGGAGCACCACCAGCGCCCAGGCGCCGGTATGGAAGCCCCAGCCCACCCACATCGCGTTGCTTATCAGGAAAACCCAGAAGCCTACCTTGCGCCGGCCCGCCGCGCGGCTGCCGACCAGCCAGGTGGCGGCCACCGTTACCGCCATCGCGGGCCATTGCAGCGCATCGAGCCAATCCACGGAAATTTCCTCCCAGCCTGACCACCCTCACTCCAGCGTAGTCCGCCCGGTGTGCCGGCGGCCAGCGAGAGGTGTCCCGTTCGGCTGTCGGCGTTTTCTCACAAAGTTACCTATAAGTCACCTAACAGGCGGGATGCCGATTTCCCATGCAACGTCAATCAGCCGGGCGCCGATAGTGTGGGCTATGAATCTCTCCTAGAATCGACTCAACGTCCTGCCTTGGGGCGCGGTCAGCCTCGGGGCGTCCATAGCCCGATCCCTCCCATCTTCCACACCTTCATGCGCCCAGAAAATCAGCGACTAGCGGACCTCCTGCGCGAGGACCAGGACACCATCTTGCGCGGCTGGACCGCCGAATATCACACCTACACGGGTGGCCGCGGCCTGAGCCAGAACCTTGAGACTGAGCAGCGGGCGATTCTCAAGGCGCTCGATACCGGGCTGACCGCGGATGCCGATACCGGCAGCTTCGACAGCAGCGCCTGGAACGCCCTGCGAGACACGCTGGCGCGCCTGTCCTCCGCGCGCGCGGCACAGGGCGAAACCGCCGACATGACCAGCGGCTTCGTGCTGGCGCTCAAGCGCCCGCTGTTCGACGGCCTGCAGCGCCATCGCGGCGACGTGGACGGCCAGATCGCGGTGGTCTGGGCGGCCTCCTCCATCGTGGACCGCATGGCGCAGTGGACGGTCTCCACCTACCAGAAGACGCGCGAGGAAATCATCGTGCGCCAGCAGCACGAGCTGCTGGAACTGTCCACGCCCGTGATCAAGCTGTGGGACGGCGTGCTGGCGGTGCCGGTGATCGGCACGCTGGACAGCAGCCGCGCGCAGATCGTCATGGAAACGCTGCTGGAGCGCCTGGTGAATACCGGCGCCGAGCTGGCCATCATCGACATCACCGGCGTGCCCACCGTGGACACCCTCGTGGCGCAGCACCTGATGAAGACCGTCACGGCCATCCGCCTGATGGGCGCGGAAAGCATCATCAGCGGCATCCGGCCGCAGATTGCGCAGACCATCGTCCATCTTGGCATCGACCTGCAGGGCATCATCACCAAGTCCACGCTGGCGGACGCGCTGGCCACGGCCATGCGCATGACCGGCCACACCGTCACCCGCGCCGTCTGAACCCGGAGGCGCCATGGAACGGATTCCAATCCTGCGGATGGGCAAGAACCTGCTGGTCACGATCCAGATCGACATGCAGGACCAGACCGCATTGATGTTGCAGGAAGACATTGCTTCCTCCATCGACCAGACCGGCGCGCACGGCGTGCTGATCGACGTCTCGGCGCTGGAGATGGTGGACTCGTTCATCGGCCGCATGCTGGTGAGCATTTCGGACATCAGCCGCATCCTGGGCGCGACCACGGTGGTGGTGGGTATCCGCCCGGCCGTGGCCATCACGCTGGTGGAGCTGGGGCTTTCGCTGGGCGGCGTGAAGACGGCCCTGAGCGTAGAGCGCGGCATGCACATGCTGGACGCCGCCGCGCGGGGAGCCTGACATGGCCATCCCTGCCGTGGCCACCGCGCTGGCCGATACGGGCAGCGCCCCGCTGAAGGACGAGCGCGATATCGTCCACGCGCGCGCCATGGTGCGCACGCTGACGACCCAACTGAAGTTCTCGCTGGTGGAGCAGACTAAGATGATTACGGCAGCCAGCGAGCTCGCCCGCAACACCGTGGTGTACGGCGGCGGCGGCGAGATGCGCTGGGAGATGCTGGCCGAGGGCATCCGCAAGGGCCTGCGGCTGCATTTCGAGGACAAGGGCCCCGGCATTCCGGACGTGGAACAGGCGTTGACCGACGGCTGGACCACGGGCAGCGGGCTGGGCATGGGCCTGTCGGGCAGCAAGCGGCTGGTGAACGAGTTCGCCATCAATACCAAAGTTGGCGAGGGAACCTGTGTCAGCATCACTCGGTGGAAGTAACAACCTGGGCCCGCACATCGCCGTGCCGATGGGCGACCGCAGCCGCGTGGGCGAGGCCCGCCGCGCCGCCGCCGAACTGGCCGGGCGGCACGGCTTCGACGCCATCCAGTCCGGCCGGCTGGCCGTGGCCGTCAACGAGCTGGGCAACAACCTCGTCGGCCACGCCCGGGGCGGCCGGCTGCTGGTGGGCGCGTGCCAGCTGGGGGACGCCATCGCCATCGAGCTGATTTCGATCGATGACGGCCCCGGCATGGCCGACCTCCAGGCCTGCCTGCGCGACGGCTATTCCACCGGCGGCAGCGCCGGCCAGGGCCTGGGCGCGGTCAGCCGGCTGGCCGATGACTTCGACGTCTACACACGCCCCGGCCAGGGCACGCTGATCCTGGCCCGCTTCTACCGCGAGCACGATGCCAACGGCGCGCCGCGCCGCGCCGGCGCCGGCTTCGATGTGGGCGCCGTATGCGTGGCCGCGCCGGGCGAGACGGTCAGCGGCGACGGCTGGAATGTGGCCATGCACGACAACCGCGCCGACGTGGTGGTGGCGGACGGCCTGGGGCACGGCCCCGACGCCGCCGAGGCCGCCGCGGTGGCACTGGCCGTGTTCGCCCAGGCCCGGGGCAGCCATCCGGGCCGCTACCTCGAACTGGCGCATGGCGCGCTGCGCACCACGCGCGGCGCCGCCGTGACCGCCGCGCGCGCGGACGCCGGCGCCCAGCGCATCCGCTATGCCGGTGCCGGCAACGTCATGGCGCGCGTGATGTCCGGCATCGACGACCGTACGCTGCTGGTCCAGAATGGCACGGCCGGCCTGCAGATGCGCGCCGTGCAGGAGCAGGAGGTGGAGTGGCCGCCGCACGCGCTGCTGATCGTGCATTCGGATGGCATCCAGTCGCGCTGGCGGCTGGACGATCCGGCCGTGCTGCAGCGCGATCCCTCGCTGGTGGCCGCGTTCGTGTTCTGGAAATTCTGCCGGGGCCGCGACGATGCCACCGTCGTGGTGGTTCGCCGCGCGCAGCGGTGATGCCCCCGGGCCCGCAAGACACCGTGAGACTGGCCGCGATATGACCCACTCGACTCCCCCGACCCACCCGACCCACCCGACGTCCTCCCCCGACACCGATCCGGCCGAACTCCAGGCCGCGCTGGCGGCGCGCACCCAGGAAGTGGAGGCGCTGCGCGCCGAGCTTGAGGAGACCAATCGCGGCGTGCTGGCGCTGTATTCGGAGCTGGACATCCAGGCCGACCAGCTGCGCCAGGCCACCGAGCTGAAGAGCCGCTTCCTGGCCTATATGAGCCACGAGTTCCGCACGCCGATCGTCGCCATCCAGAGCATTACCCGGCTGCTGATCGACCGCGTGGACGGCCCACTCACTCCCGAGCAGGAAAAGCAGGTGATGTTCGTGCGCGACACCGCCGCCGAGTTCGCCGAGATGGTCAACGACCTGCTCGACCTGGCGCGGCTGGAGGCGGGGCGCGTGGATGTGTCGCCGGCCTGGTTCGACATGGTGGCCCTGTTCGACGCCCTGCGCGGCATGTTCAAGCCCGTGCTGACCAACCCCGAGGTGTCGCTGATCTTCGAGGCGCCGCACGACGTGCCCAAGCTGTTCAGCGACGACCGCAAGCTCTCGCAGATCCTGCGCAACTACATCTCCAACGCGCTGAAGTTCACGCCCAGCGGCGAGATCCGCGTCTCGGCCGTGTGCGATGGCGACGACACCATCACGTTCTCCGTGCGCGATACCGGCATCGGCATCCCGGCGGAGTCCCACGGCGAGGTATTCCAGGACTTCGTGCAGATCGACTCCCCGCTGCAACGGCGCTACCGGGGCTCGGGCCTCGGGCTGGCGCTGAGCAAGCGGCTGGCGGAGCTGCTTGGCGGGCATGTCGGCTTCGAGAGCGAAGTCGGCGTGGGCTCGCGCTTCTACGTGACCGTGCCGGTGACGCTGCCCGTGCCCCCGGGCGCGCCTGCCGGAGACCATCATGGCTGACCACAATGCACCGGCCACCGGCAGGAGCGACACCCCGCCGCTGGTGCTGGTGGTGGACGACAACCCAGTCACGCGCTATGCCACGGTACGCGTGCTGAGCGCGGCCCGCTTCCGCACCATCGAGGCCGAGAGCGGCCAGGAGGCGCTGCAACGCGCCGACACCAGCGTCTCCGCCGTGGTGCTCGACGTGAATTTGCCGGACATCGATGGCTTCCAGGTCTGCCGCCGCCTGCGCGAGCGCGCCGAGACCGCCACCGTGCCGGTGGTGCACCTCTCCGCCACCTACGTGGCCGACTACGACAAGGTGCGCGGGCTGGACGCCGGCGCCAGCGCCTACCTGATCCACCCGGCCGAGCCGGCCGTGCTGGTGGCCACGATCTCCTCGCTGCTGCGCGCCAGCGCCGCCGAGCGCTCGCTGCGCGAGAGCGAGGCACGCTTCCGCGCGATCTACCACCAGGCCATCGGCGGCATCTGCACGCTGGACCTGGACGGGCGTTTCGTCGACCTGAACCCGGCCATGCTGGGCCTGTTGCAGCGCCCCGCCGAGGCGCTGATCGGCCAGCCCGTGGCCGCCTTCGCCCCGCCCGACTGGGTGGCGCGCGTGGCCGAGGCCACCGGCCAGCATCTGCAGGACGGCTGGCAGGGTGCGTTTCCGCTGCGCGACGCGCAGGGCGAGACCATGTACCTGGAATGGAGCATTTCAGCCGTGCTGGAGAACGGCGTAAAGGTGGCCGTGGTGTCCAACATCACCGACCGCGTGCTGCTGGAACGCCAGCGCGAGCAGTTGATCGAGCGCGAGCAGGCCGCGCGCGCCGCCGTGGAGCGACTGAACCGGATGAAGGACGACTTCATCGCCATCCTCTCGCACGAACTGCGCAACCCGCTGAACGTGATCTCGGTCTGGACCCATGTGCTGAGCCGCCACGTGACCTCCGAGGAGGGGCGGCGCGGGCTGGCGGCGGTGGAGCGCAATATCGCCATCCAGCGCCGGCTGGTGGCGGATCTGGTCGATGTGTCGATGCTGAACGTCGGCAAGATGAAGCTCGAACGCGAACTCACCAACCCGGCCGATGTGATTGACGGCGCGCTGGACAGCATGCAGGCGCAGGCCGCTGAGCGGCGCGTGGCGCTGGATGTGGACCTGCCGGCCACGCTGGTTCCCCGCGCCTGGCTGGACCCGGCGCGCTTCCAGCAGATCCTGTGGAACCTGCTCTCCAACGCCATCAAGTTCTCGCCCGAGGGCGGCGCGGTGCGCGTGGAGGCCAGATCCGATGCCGACACACTGCGCGTGCGCGTGGTCGACCAGGGGCGCGGCATCGCCCCGGACTTCCTGCCGCTGCTGTTCGACCGCTTCACCCAGAGCGACGACGCCAACCGGCGCCAGCACGGCGGCCTGGGGCTGGGGCTGGCCATCGTCAAGCATCTGGCCGAGATGCACGGCGGCACGGTGCATGCCGCCAGCGGCGGAGTGGGCACGGGGGCGACCTTCGAGGTCTCGATTCCGCTGGTGGAGCCGGGCTCGCCGGAACCTGGCGCCGAGCGCGCCGAGGTGACCGCCATCCAGCCGGCCGTGCCGCTGAACGCGCTGGACGTGCTGCTGGTGGAGGACGACGACGACGCCGCGGCAGCGCTGTCGGCCATCCTGACGAACGACGGCGCGCAGGTGCGCACCGCGCGCGACTGCGATACCGCGCTGGACGAGATCGAGGCCGCCGCGCCGGACCTCATCATCAGCGACATCGGCCTGCCCGGCCGCGACGGCAACGACCTGATCCGCGAAGTGCGCATCCGCGAGGCGGTGGCCTCGCAGGCGCGCACGCCGGCCATCGCCCTGACCGCCTTCACGCGCCAGCAGGACCGCCGCGCGGCCATCGAGTCAGGCTTCGACGCGGTGTGCGGCAAGCCGCTACGGCTGCAGGAACTGATGAACGCGATCGAGAACGTGCTGGGGCCGTTGCAGTGAGACGGCGGCGTCAGTCGCCCATCCGCACCAGATAGCGCCCGCGCGACTGCCGCGCCAGCATGCGGGCCATGGCTTCGGGGATGTCCTGGAACGCGATCTCGTTGGCCACCAGATCGAGGTGGCGCGGCCGGTAGCTGTCGGCGATCTTCGCCCAGACCTCGCTGCGCAGCGCCATCGGGCTATTGGCATTGATGCCGATCAACTTCACGCCGCGCAGGATGAATGGCAGCACGGTGGCGTCGAACTGCGCGCCCGCCGCGTTGCCGAAGGCCGTGGCCACGCCGTCTGGCTGGAGCGTGCGCAGCATCCACGCCAGCACCTCCCCGCCCACGGCATCGACGGCGCCGGCCCACTGCGCCGGGTCCAGCGGCTTGCCCGTCGCCTTTGCCACCTCGGCCGGCAGGATCTCCGCCGCACCCAGCGTGCGCAGGTAGTCGAGTTCGGCGGCCTTGCCGGTCAGCGCCGTCACGGCGTAGCCGCGCCCGGCCAGCATGTCGATGGCGATGCTGCCCACGCCGCCCGTTGCCCCGCTTACCACCACCTTGCCGCGCGCCGGCGCCAGCCCGTTGTGCTCCATCCAGTGCAGGCACAGCCCGGCCGTGTAGCCGGCCGCGCCGAGCGTGGCGGCCTCGCGCAGCGAGAGCCCCGCCGGCAGCGGCATCGCCCAGTCCGCCTTCACGCGCGCGTACTGAGCGTGGCCGCCGTCATGGTCCACGCCGATGCCGAAGCCGTGCACCACCACCGGGTCGCCCTCACGGAAGCGCGCGTCGGACGACGCCGCCACGGTGCCGGTCAGGTCGATGCCGCCGATGCGCGGGTACTGGCGCACGATGGCGTTGATGCCGGCGGCGGCCAACGCGTCCTTGTAGTTCAGGCTCGACCACGCCACGCGCACCAGCACCTCGCCGGGGGACAAATCGTCAACGTCCAGTTCGACAAAGCGGGCGGCGGGCGCGCTGGCCCCTGCCGTGGGCGCGTGAAGCCGGTAAGCCAGAAATCGGGACATAGCCTTTCCTATCTATCCATTGCCAATCATTGCCAATCAATCCAGCGACGTGCCGGTGGACTTCACCAGCGCCGCCCACCACGCGGTATCCGCGCGGATCTGCTGGGCGAACTGCTCGGGCGTGTTGCCGACCGGCTCGGCGCCCTGGTCGATCAACCGCTTGCGCATCTCCGGCCGGGCCAGGATCTTCAGCGTGGCCTGGTTGAGCCGGTCGATGATCGGGCGCGGCGTGCCGGCCGGCGCCATCAGGCCCTTCCAGGCCGTGACCGTGAATCCCTTCAGCCCGGCTTCCTCCGCCGTGGGCACGTCCGGCGCAATCGGCACGCGCTTGTCGCTGGCCACCGCCAGCGCGCGCAGCTTGCCGGACTGCACGTGCGGCCACAGCGGCGGCATGTTGTCGATCAACAGCGTGATGTGCCCCGCCACCAGGTCCGCCACGGCCGGACCGCTGCCCTTGTATGGCACGTGCTGCATGCGCAGGCCCGCCGTCTGGTTCAGCAGCTCGCCCGCCAGCTGGGCCGGCGTGCCGTTGCCGGGCGAGCCGAAGGTGACCTGCCCGTTGTGCGTGCGGGCGTAGGCGATGAACTCGCTCACCGTGGTCACCGGCAGCGCGGCATTCACCGCCATCAGGTTGTGGTCGCGCGAGATCATCGTCACCGGCGCGAGGTCGCGCGCGGGGTCGAAGGTCATCTTCGGATACAGGCTCGGGTTGATTACCGTCGGCCCCGCGCTGGCCAGTAGCAGCGTGTAGCCGTCCGGCGCGGCACGGGCAACGATTTCGCCGCCGACATTGCCGCCCGCCCCGGGCTTGTTCTCGACCACCACGGTCTGGCCCAGTTCCTCGCGCAGCGGATCGGCCAGCAGGCGCGCGACGATATCTGCCGTGCCGCCCGGCGCGAACGGCACCACGATCCGGATCACCCTATTGGGGTACGCGCCCTGCCCCTGCCCTTGCGCCACCCCCACCACGCCCAACATCCCCCATGCAAGACTTGCGACGACTACAGATGCTTTGAACATTTTTGTCATCTCCGGTGGTTTTATCCGGATGTGACATTACACGTTCAGCGCGGCGGCGTCGCCTGCGCGATGGTGCGCCGGGCGATATTCAGCTGGTGGATCTGGCTGGTACCCTCGTACAGCCGGAACAGCCGCACATCCCGGTAGAAGCGCTCGATGCCGTAGTCGGCGATATAGCCGTAGCCGCCGAACATCTGCACGCAACGGTCCGCCACACGGCCGCACATCTCGGAGGCGAAGTACTTGCAGATCGACGCCTCCATGGTCACGTCCGCGCCCGCGTCGCGCTGGCGCGCGGTCTCCAGGATTAGCGCGCGGGCGGCGTGGATGTCGGTCTGGCAATCGGCAATCAGGCCCTGCACGAGCTGGAAGTCCGCCAGCGGCTGGCCGAACTGCCTGCGGCCGGTGACGAAGCGCACAGAGTCGTCGAGCATGCGGATGGCCGGCCCGGTGCACAGTGCCGCCAGGTGGACGCGCTGCTTGTTCAGCACCTTCATTGCCGTACGAAAGCCCTGCCCTGGCTCGCCACCGATCAGGCTGTCCGCCGGCACGCGGCAATCGTGGAAATAGACCTCGGAAACCGGCGAGCCGGCCTGCCCCATCTTGCGGTACGGTGCGCCGGTGGTGAGGCCCGGCGTGTCACGCGGGATAATGAAGGCCGAGATGCCAGCCGCGCCGGGGGTGTCCGGATCGGTGCGGGCCATCACCGTGAACAGGCCGGCGATGGGCGCATTGGTGATGAAGCACTTGGTGCCGTTGAGCACGTAGTGGTCGCCGTCGCGCCGGGCCGAGGTTTGCAGCGCAGTGGCGTCCGAGCCGGCTTCCGGCTCGGTCAGCGCGAAGGCGCCGGTCACCTCGCCACTGGCCAGCAACGGCAGGTAGCGGCGCTTCTGGGCGGGCGTGCCGTCGGCCACCAGTGCCTCCGAGCCGATGCCCGTGTTGGTGCCCACGCGGGCCCGGAACGCCACCGAGCACTGCGACAGCACCATCGCCGCCTGCACCAGCTCCTCGGTGGTCATGCCGGCGCCGCCGTATTCCTCTGGAATCGAATAGCCGAACATGCCTTGCGCGGCCATGGCGTCCACGATGTCACCGGGCACTTCGTCGCGCTCCGCCACCTCGGCCTCGCGCGGCACCAGGCGTTCACGCACGAAGCGTTGCAACGCGTGCAGGAAGGGATCGAAGACTTCCGGGTCTCGGATCATTCGGTTTTTCGCTCCAGTCGGCACCGCCAAAGGCAGTGCATCGCGTCGAGCGTACGGTGGGTGCATCGTCTGCACTATCGATGTTTCGCTATCTTGAACATCGTCTACCCTTATGGAACGACCCGGCGGCAACACCATACCAAGGGTTAACCCCATGACCTCTCGCCCCCATCATCCCGATCCCGCGTTTGCCACCACGCTGGCCCATGGCCTGGGGCTGCTCCAGTGCTTTTGCGCGGGCGAGACGGTGCTGAGCAACAAGGAACTGGCGGACCGGACCGGCTTGTCGAAGGCCACCATCAGCCGGCTGACTTACACGCTGGCCGCCCGGGGCCTGCTGCTCTACGACAGCCATTTGCGCCGCTACCGGCTAGGCTCCACGGCGCTCTCGCTCGGCTATCCGCTGCTGGCCACGCTGGGCGTGCGCCAGCTGGCCCGTCCGCTGATGAAACGCCTCAGCGACCGCATGGGCGGCACGGTCTCCCTAGGCATGCGCGACCGCCTGCATATGGTCTACGTGGAGACCATCCGCGGCCACGACGCCATCGCGTTCCGCCCGGAGATCGGGGCGTCATTGCCGATGCTGACCACTGCGATGGGGCGCGCCTGGCTCGCCCAGGCGCCCGAAGCGGTGCGCGCGCCAGTCGTCGCCGGGCTGCGCGCGCACGCGACGGACGAATGGCGCGACCATGCCCAGGCCGTGCCGGAGGCCATCGAACATCTGGCGAGGCTCGGCTTCACGCGCACGCCGGGCGCCTGGCAGCGCGACGTGCACGCCGTGGCCGTGCCCATGCGCACGCTGATCGACGGGGAAATCCTGATCTTCAACTGCGGTGTGCTGGCCAGTCGCCTGACCCCCGACATGCTCGAGCAGCGCATGGGACCGGGCCTGATGGAGATGGTGCACGAGGTGGAATTGCTGCTGGCGGGAGCCGGCTGATGGCACCCCGTCCGCCCCGGCCCCCCGCCCCGCCCGAGCGCGACCGCCAGTTCGCTACCACGCTGGCGCGCGGCATCGACATCCTGCTGGCCTACCGCCCCGGCGAATCCCTGCTCGGCAACCGGGATTTCGTGCTGCGCACGGGCTTGTCGAAGTCCACCGTCGCCCGGCTGACCCACACGCTCGCCGTGCTGGGCTATCTGCGCCATGACGTGGCGCTGGGCAAGTACCGCCTGGGCGCGGCGGTGCTGGCGCCGGCCTACCCGCTGCTGTGTGGCATGCCCATCCGCCAGCTTGCCCGCCCGCTGATGCAGGCGATGGCCGACGAGGTGGGCGGCGCGGTGTCGCTGGGCGTGCGGGACCGGACCCAGATGATCTACGTGGAGACCGCGCTTGCCACCCACGACCTCGCGGTCACCCCCGATGTGGGCGCCGCGATGCCGATGCTGGCCACCGCCATCGGCAAGGCGTGGCTGTGCCAGGCGCCGGCCGAGGCCTGCGCGCCCGTGCTGAACCGCCTGCGGCTGGAAGACCCCGAGGCGTTCCACCGCGCCGCGCCGGCGCTGGCCCAGGCGCGCAAGGACCTGGCGCGCCATGGCTACTGCACCAGCCGGGACGAATGGCGATCGGATGTATTCGGCTTTGCGGTGCCGCTCTGCGCGCGCGTGGATTCCCGCTGGTTCGTGCTCAACTGTGGGGTGCTGGCGCGGGCGGGGGCCTTCCATGCGGTCGAAAAGGTTGTCGGTCCGCGCCTGGTGGCCCTGGCCAACCAGCTTGAGATGCGCCTGGGGCTGCGCTGACGCGGCGGCCAAACCATCGCAAAAACACCACAGAAGCCCGCCGTCGCGCGGGCTTTTCCTTGACGGCGCAACGCCCGCCTAGGATCATTCGACTTTTCCGAGTAACGCGAATCGTTCGTATTCACGTTAGTATTCTCACCTTCGAGCCAACATAACAATGACTTCCTGCTTGCCCAATGCCGCGCGCCGGCAACACGCGCCGTCGCGCGTGCGCCCTCTGGCCGCTTTCGCCCGGATGGCTGTCCTGACCGGGTTCCCGCTGTGTGGCGTCGCCTTCGCCCAGACCGCGGAGCCGGCGGCAGCCGCCCCGGCCGAACAGGCGCTGCCGGCCGTGACCGTGAGCGCGGCGCAGGAAATCGAAATTGGGCCGCAACTGAAGAAGAAGGCCTCCGGCGGCGCGCTGGGCAACCGCTCGCAACTCGACACCCCGTTCTCCACGACCATCGTGACCGGCGAAGACCTGGCCGACCGCCAGGTGACCAAGATCGGCGATGTGTTCTTCAACGACGCCTCGGTCTCGGACAACAGCAATGCGAACAACGCGTGGGCGTCGTACACCACCGTGCGCGGCCTGCAGCTCGACTGGCGTAACGCGTACAAGATCAACGGCATGCCGTTCATCAGCTACGGCCTGACGCTGCCCTACGAACAGCTCGAACAGGTGGAACTGCTCAAGGGCGCCTCCGGCTTCATGTACGGCTTCGGCAACCCGGGCGGCACGGTCAACTACGTCACCAAGCGCCCGACCGACCAGTTCACGGCCAGTGTGGAACTGGGCTACCGCTCGTCGCACGTGTGGACCGAGCACGTCGACGTGGGCGGGCGCGCCGGCCCGGACAACATGTTCGGCTATCGCCTGAACCTCACGCACGAGGAAGGCAAGCCCAGCAATGCCGTGGGCATCAACCGCAATTCGGTCTCGCTGGGCCTGGACGCGCGGATCACGCGTGACCTGACCTGGACCTTCGACGGCATCTACCAGGACCGCAACACCTGGGGCGCCACGCCGACGTTCTACACCGGCTCCCTGCCTGCCGGCGGCCAGTTGCCGGGCGTGGTCAGCGGCCGCGGCGGCCTGTACGCCGGCCCCGACGCGCATTTCTACTCGAACCTGCAGGTGTACCAGACCGGCCTGCGCTACCGGCTCAACGACGACTGGACCGTCAGCACAACCTACAGCTTCAGCAAGCAGTCGCGCAGCCGTAACGAAACCACGCTCAATCTAACGAATGCGGCAGGCGACTACACCGATTTCCGCTACGACGGCGCCGAAAGCCAGCAGTTCAGCAACTGGACGTCGATGGTCGAAGGCAAGTTCCGCACGGGCCCGTTCCGCCATGAACTGGTGGCCGGCCTGAGCTGGCAGAAGCAGATCGACCGCTACAGCACCAACTCGGTCTACACCCCACTGGCCAACGGAAACATCTACGCCCCGTACACCGGCGTGTACTACAGCCAGACCGGCTTCAACAAGTACCGCGCCGGCGACACCGAGCAGAAGGCGGCGTTCGTCAGCGACACCATGCACCTGACCGAGAAATGGTCGGTGCTGGGCGGCCTGCGCGTCACCAACTACGAGCAGAACGGCTACGGCCTGCCGGGCACCACGGGCGGCAACACCAACTTCACCAAGAACGGCCTGATCACGCCCACCGCGGCGATCATGTTCAAGCCGATGCCGAGCACCACGCTGTACGCCAGCTACGTGGAGTCGTTCGACGGCGGCGGCATCGTCTCGTCGTTCTATTCCAACGCAGGTGCCGCGCTGACGCCGGCCAAGAGCCGCCAGTACGAAGTGGGCGCCAAGACGGACCAGGGCCTCTGGACCGGCACGGCAGCGCTGTTCCGCATCGAGCAACGTACGGAATTCGGCCGCAACGACGGCGGCACGCTGCCGGTCTTCGTCCAGGACGGCAAGTCGATCTACCAGGGTGTGGAGCTGGCCGGCAGCACGCGGATCGGCTCCCAGTGGGAAGTGGGCGGCAGCGCGATGTACCTGGACAGCTTCTACGACCAGGGCCAGCTGAACATCGGCAACCGCGTGGCCGGTGCCCCGAACTGGATCCTGACGGGCCGGATCAGCTACCGCGTGCCGTTCGTGCCGGGCCTGAAGGTTGGCCTCGACGGCAAGTACACCGGTACCACCAAGGTCCGCCCCGAGGGCGACCTGACGGCGGGCGGCTACACGGTGTTCAACCTGGGGGCCTCGTACAACACCCGCGTGGCCGGCAAGGAGCTGACGCTGCGCGCCGCGCTGACCAACCTGGCCAACAAGCGCTACTGGGGCTTCCAGTACGCTGGCTACGTCCAGCCGGCGGACCCGCGCGCCATCAGCCTGACCGCGAAGATCGCGTACTAAGCTGCGCTGAGGCGCTAGTGAGTCGGATGCGCCACCTATGAAACGCCCTGCCCTGGCAGGGCGTTTTGCTTTGGGCAGCTTGGAGCGCCGATCCTGCCGCGTATACAATCGCGGTCTTTACCCGTTCACCCCAGACCTCCGCCCCGCCATGACCACCCTCGGAACGCCCCTCTCCCTCTCCGCCACCAAAGTGATGCTGCTCGGCTCCGGCGAGCTCGGCAAGGAAGTGCTGATCGCGCTGCAACGGCTGGGCGTGGAAACCATCGCCGTGGACCGCTACGAGAACGCGCCGGGCCAACAGGTGGCGCACCATGCCCGCACCATCACGATGAGCGACGGCGAGCAACTGAAGGCCCTGATCGAGGCCGAGCGCCCGGACCTGGTGGTGCCCGAGATCGAGGCCATCGCCACCCCGATGCTGGAGGCGCTGGAAGCCGCCGGCGTGGTCCGCGTGATTCCCACCGCCCGTGCCGCACGGCTGACCATGGACCGCGAGGGCATCCGCCGCCTGGCCGCCGAGACGCTAGCCCTGCCGACCAGCCCGTACAAGTTCTGTGATTCGCTCGAGGAACTCCAGGCCGCCATCGACGGCGGCATCGGCTACCCGTGCGTGGTGAAACCGGTGATGAGCAGCTCCGGCAAGGGCCAGAGCAAGATCGACGGCCCCGAGGGCGTCAAGGCCGCCTGGGACTACGCCATGGCCGGCGGCCGGGTGAGCCACGGCCGTGTGATCGTGGAAGGCTTTATCGACTTCGACTACGAAATCACCCTGCTGACAGTGCGCGCCCTGGGCGCCGATGGCCAGGTAGAGACGCATTTCTGCGAGCCGATCGGCCATGTGCAGGTCAGCGGCGACTACGTGGAAAGCTGGCAGCCCCACCCGATGCACCCGCAGGCCCTCGCCACGGCGCAGCACATCGCCCGCGCGGTGACGGCCGACCTGGGCGGCCAGGGGCTGTTCGGCGTGGAACTGTTCGTCAAGGGCGAGCAGGTCTGGTTCAGCGAGGTCAGCCCGCGTCCGCACGACACCGGCATGGTGACGATGATCACCCAATGGCAGAACGAGTTCGAACTCCACGCCCGCGCCATCCTCGGCCTGCCGGTCAGCACGGCGCTCAAGAGCCCCGGCGCCAGCGCCGTGATCTACGGCGGCGTGGAAGCCCAGGGCATCGTCTTCGACGGCGTGGACGACGCGCTGCGCGTGCCGCAGACCGAACTGCGCCTGTTCGGCAAGCCGGAGAGCTTCGAGCGCCGCCGCATGGGCGTGGCGCTGGCTTACGCCGAAAACGTGGACGTGGCCCGCGAGCGCGCCAAGGACGCGGCCAGCCGCGTCAAGCCGCGCAAGGGCTGAGGGACCGAGTCACTGAGGGACGACTGGCCCCGGTTGAACGCCGGTCAGGGCGTGATGGCGACCTTCAGCACGCCGTCACGCTGATTCGAGAACAGGTCGTACGCCTCGACGATGCGTGACAGCGGGAACCGGTGGGTCACCATCGGTCCGAGGTCGAGGCGATTGGTCTCGATCACCTGCATCAGCCGGCGCATCCGTTCCTTGCCACCCGGGCACAGCGACGTCACGATGCGGTGATCGCCCAGCCCGGCGGCGAAGGCATCGAGCGGGATATGCAGGTCGCTCGAATAGACACCCAGGCTGGACAGCGTGCCACCGGGCTTCAGCACGCGCAGTGCCGCCTCGAAAGTCGCCTGCGTGCCGAGCGCCTCGATGGAGGCGTCCACGCCCCGGCCCCCGGTCAGGCGGAGGATCTCCGCCACCACATCCACCTTGCGGAAGTTCACCACGGCATCCGCGCCCATCTTCTGCGAGATGGCCAGGCGCTCGTCGAGGCCGTCCACCACGATAATCATCCCCGCGCCGCACAGCCGCGCGCCGGCCGTGGCGCAGAGCCCGATCGGCCCCTGCGCGAAGATCGCCACCATATCGCCAATCTTGATGTTGGCCTGCTCCGCCCCGGCAAAGCCTGTGGACATGATGTCCGGGCACATCAGCACCTGCTCATCAGTCAGGCCGTCCGGAATCGGCGAGAGGTTCGCCTGGGCATCGGGCACCAGCACATATTCGGCCTGGGTGCCGTCGATGGTGTTGCCGAAGCGCCAGCCGCCCATCGGCTTGTAGCCATGGCCGTGCGCCTGACCATCCTGCGAAGGCCGCCCGTCCTGGCACGCATAGGAATGGAAGCTCGGACAGATCGCCCCGGCAATCACGCGCTGGCCAACCTGGTAACCCGTCACCACGCTGCCCAGCTTCTCGATCACGCCCACCGGTTCATGGCCGATGGTCAGGCCCGGCTTGACCGGATACTCGCCCTTGAGGATGTGGACATCCGTGCCGCAGATCGTGGTGGTCGTGATGCGGATCAGCGCATCGGTCGGCCCCACCTCTGGAATCGGCTTTTCCCGGAGTTCGATCTGTCCGGGCCCCTTGAAGACCAACGCTTGCATGCTTGCCATGACGCACTCCCGACGGTTGCCGCAGATAAACAGGCTAGTCGATGGAGCAACGACATGCCAATCCGGGGCCGAACCATCTGCACACGGGTTGATCGCATGCAAGCTTCCTGCAAAGTCTGATGCTTTCCGATCAATGAATGCTCTTACGCTCTGACGCCCTTAACGCTTACGCCCGCGCGTCCCCCGCCGCCACGGCAAGTGCGGCATGCTGCGCGCCAAGCACCGGGTTGGCCCGCAGCCCGCTCAGGTCGGCGCCGGAGGGCGCCTGGTACAGCCGCAGCCCCAGCTCCGGCAGGATCGCCAGCAGGTGGTCGAAGATATCGCCCTGAATGCGCTCGTAGTCCGTCCAGCCGGTCAGCGTGGTGAAGCAGTAGACCTCGATGGGAATGCCCTGCGAGTCGGGCTCCATCATGCGCAGGTTCAGCAGCAGATCGTGGTGGATCTCGGGATGGGCGCGCAGGTAGGCCATGCCGTAGGCGCGGAAGGTGCCGACGTTGGTCAGCCGGCGCCGGTTCACCGGGTCGTCGTCCGGGCCGCTCAGGGTAAGGTTGGCCTGCGCTACCTGCGCCTGCTTGATCTCCAGGTAGTCGTGCAGCAGCCGGAAGCGCATCAGCGCGTGCAGTTCCTCGTCCTCCAGAAAGCGCACGCTGGTGGCGTCGATGCGCAGCGTCCGCTTGATGCGCCGGGCGCCGGACTCGAACATGTGCCGGTAGTTGCGGTAGCTCTCCGAGAACAGCTTGTAGGTGGGCACCGTGGTCACGGTGTTGTCCCAGTTCTTGACCTTGACCGTGTGCAGCGCGATGTCCATCACGAAGCCGTCGGCATTGGACTGCGGCATCTCGATCCAGTCACCGATGCGCAGCATGTCGTTGGTGGTCAGCTGCGTGCTGGCCACCAGCGACAGCAGCGTGTCCTTGAAGACCAACAGCAGCACCGCCGAAAGCGCGCCCAGGCCGGAGAGCATCCAGAGCGGCGAGCGGTCGATCAGGATCGACAGCACCAGCACGCCGCAGACCAGCCACAGCGCCAGCTGGGCCACCTGCACGTAGCCCTTGATCGAGCGTGTCTGCGCCCGCTGGCTGCCCGCGAACACGGTCTGCCAGGCCGAGAACACCCCGGACAGCATCAGGAACACGCTGACCCACGTGCCGGCATGGGCCAGCCGCTCGATCACTTGCGAGAAACGGCCGAGGTTGGGCACCTCGCCGATGCCGAGCGCGATCACCGCCAGGAAGATGGCGAAGCCGAGCCGGCGGTAGATACGGTGGCGCAGCAGCGCCGCGGCCCAGTTGCGGTGGCCGGACAGGCTCAGCACCCGGTAAACCAGGCGGCCCGCCACGCGCGCGATCAACCACTGGGCCAGCGCGGCAATCACGCCGAGCGCCAGCACATAGAGCGCGATCTGGGCCGTGGGGTGGGCGGGAAGGCGTTGCTGGAACAGGTCCAGCAGGGCATCGAAATTCATGCGGCAGGCAGGTCGGTCAACAAACAAGCGCCAAGTGTACTAGCCACCCGCCCCGCCGCGACCGCTTTCTCGCCCCCGCCTGCCGTTTTCAGAATCGTCTCACGGCCGATTTCGGATCGGTCGATCGTCGATGCCCGCCCTCACCCGTGTGGCGCGTACATCGCCATCAGCTGCTCGTCGGTGTAGCCCCACTGGCGCGCGTCCTCGAACGCCACCACGGTGTCCTCGCTGTGGGACAGGTCGATGACCTGCGGCGGCACCGCCTGGGACGCCGCCACGTTGTAGAACGTCATCACGCGGGGCCGCAGCGGCTCGTCCTCGTTCTGGCCGCACACCACGCCCAGGCGGTTGGAGCGCAGCCGCAGCACCGTGCCGAGCGGGTAAATGCCCACCGTGCGCGTAAACGCCTTGAAGACCCGGCGGTCGAACAGCGTGTCCACGCGCACCGCGATGTACTCCACCGCCCGCGCCGGCGCCCAGGCCTGATGGTTGGGCCGGGGCGAGGTCAGCGAGTCATAGGTATCGCAGATCGCCGCGATCTTGGCGTGCACGCTGATCTCGTGCTCGACCAGCCCGAACGGGTAGCCGCGCCCGTCCACGCGCTCGTGGTGGTGCACGCAGACGTCGAGCGGGATATTGGTATACAGGCGCGCCTCGTTGAGGATGCGGTAGCCCGCCGACGGGTGGCGGCGCATCTGCTCCTCCTCGGCCGGCGTGAGGTCGGTGGCCTTGTGCAGCAGCGAATCGGGCAGCGTCAGCTTGCCGATGTCGTGCACCAGCCCGGCCAGCCCGAGTTCACGGACCTCGCCATCAGGCAGCTTGAGCGTGCGGCCCACGGCAATCATCAGCGCGCACACGGAGAACGAGTGCAGGTAGGTGTAGTCGTCCTTGGCCTTGAGCCGGGCCATGGCCAGCAGCGCCTGCGAATGGCGCGACAGCGACAGCGACGCCGAATCCACCAGCAGCAGCGCCCCGGCCGTCTCCAGCGCGCGGCCCATGCGCACGTCGCTGAACATGTTGCCTACCAAAGAGCGACCACTCTTGATCAGCTCGCGCGCGCGTTCCAGTTCCTCCTCGAAACTGGCCTCGGGATCGTCATCGGAAAGGTCGGCCTCCATCATCTCCGGCGCGGCCGGCGTGGGGAGGTTGCGGCCCTTGAGGATGTCGATCCACACATCCTGCACGTTGGCCGACTGGATCTGCGTGACCTGGTCGTCGCTGGTGACGAGGAAACGCGAGCGCCAGAATGGGTGGTTGATCCAGGGTCCGCCCAGCCTGGCCACGAACATGCCCACCTGGAGCTGTTCCGCGCGAATTCTTCTCAGCATGCACTTGCCCCTTGAAATGGGTGCGGATGTCTCCGCGAACCCGTCAATCCGGGGCTCTGTCAGGCCCCTTGTCCGGCGCCGCGGTCGTTGCCGCGGCACGCGGTTGTTGTTTGCGACCCTGTTGTGTAAGACCCTTTTGGCCCGCGTTAACGGCAATCGCCGGCCAATCTTTAGTGTTTTTTTCGGACTCTTCCGAATTCGACCATCCTGCGCGACGCACCACCCAGGCCAGCAGCCAGACCCCAACCCCGACCGACCCCGCCACCAGCCCGACGCCGGCCATGCGCTGGTCGTCGATCAGGTAGCTCGCGCACAGGCGCGCGGGTGCGTCGATGAAGAGCATACCGAAGGTCAGGCCCATCCAGACCATGTTGCCGCCGAAGAACAACACCAGCGGCCACGCCGCCACGCGCAGCGCAATGCCAGTTGACAAGCCGGCCACGAACACCGTAGCGAATTTGGCAGCGTTGACCGCCGGCGACAACCGCGCGAGGTCCAGCGCAATCGGCAGCATCCACAGGCCGTAGCCGAGGGCCGCCACCACCAGCAAGCTCAGCGCGTGCGGCCGCAGCACCGCCATCGCCCGGGCCTGCCAGCGTGCCGGGGCCAGCCGCGCGGACAGCCAGCCGGCGGCGAACACACCCGGCAGCAGCACCAGCATTTGCAGGGCCATCGCGGCCTCCAGGGGCTCCCGCAGCGCTGGTACGGCCAGGGTGACAAAGCCGGCGACCAGCGCCAGAGGCCGGACAATTCTCATCGCCCGGCTCCGCCAGCCAAGGCATGGCGCTGGGCCAGCGCATAAGCCGCATGGAAGTCTTCCAGTTCAAAGCTGCCCAGCACCACGCCGCGCGCATCCACTACCTGCAGGCCGCCGTTGTGGACGAAGCCGCCAAAGCCATCCGGAATGGCGATGATGTCGGCCTCGCGCAGCAGCGCCTGCATGGCGGCGGGCGCGTCCGGCGCGGCCACCCGCCATTGCGGCGGCCTAGCGCCGTGCTCGCGGGCGTAGGCGGCAAGATCGGCGCCGGTGTCGCGCGGATCGAAAGACAGCGAGATCAGGCCGATCCGGCCGGTCATGCCGTCCGCCTCCAACTGGCGCGATAGCTGGGCGAACGCGGCCCCGAGCGCGCGGCACACGGTCTGGCAGCGGGTGTAGATGGCATCGACGAGATAGACGCTGGGCGCACCTTGGGCTGGCCCTTCGGCTGGTACTTCGCCGAAAAGCCGGAGCGGCTGACCGAGCTGGTCATGCACCGCGATGGGCGGCAGGCGCATCTGGTGTGCGGCGATGCGCGCCTCCCGGCGCTGGTCAAGCGTCCAGGCCCTCAGCCCATGCGTGACAGCCCAGATGGCGCTGGCGCCCAGCACGAGCACCAGACAGAGCACCCCCACCACCATCAGCACAGCCGGAGACCCGCGCGGGCGCGCGGGCTTAACACGGTGGGCGAGGCTAGCCACCCGGGCTGCCGAGCGCCGCGTCACCATCGAACGGCGCCGCCATGGTGGCGGTCTGGGTGCGTGCGGCGGCTACGGCTTCCGCCGTCACCGGGCCAGCGGTATTGCCCCACTGGCTGCGCACATGGGTCAGCACGGCAGCGATTTCGGCATCGGACAACTGGTCCGCGAAGGCCGGCATCGCCCCGTTGTAGGCAGCGCCCTTGACGGTCAGCTTGCCGGTCACGCCACGCAGCACGATGGACGCCAGGCGCGCCTCCTGCCCCACCACCCATTCCGAGCCCGCCAGCGGCGGGAACACGCCCGGCAAACCCTGCCCGGTGGCCTGATGGCAGGCCACGCAGCGGGCCTGGAACACCGCCGCGCCATCCACGGCGCCGCCGCCGGCACCCTTGGGCTTGCCTTGCAGGTCGGCCAGGGTGCGGCTGTCGCCCAGCGCCGAGGGCTGCTCGCTCTCGGACGTCACGATATAGAACGCCCCCCACGCCACCAGTGCCACCACCATGGCCAGCACGTAGCGGGGAATCGGCGCGCGGTTCTCGTGCGGATCGGCATTCTCGCGGGCACGCGCCGCGGCGGCCTGACGTTCTTCCGATGGATCTGCCATCTGTTTCCTCTGCGGATGCGCTTGTCGTGTACTTATCGCGGGTTCGACTCGCCGCCGGCGGGCGGCAACACCGCCCCGGTGCGGTTCAGCGACTGGAGATAGGCCACCAGGTCAGACGCGGCGGCGGTTGGCACCACCACCTTGCCCGGCGGCGCGTAGCCCGGGGGCAGCGTCACCGGCTTGTCGCCCGGCTCCGGCGCATCCTTCACATCGAACAAGTACGGATAGCTCGGCATGATGCTGCCGCTCACGTAGGCACGCGGCTGGTACAGGTGCCCGAGGTGCCAGTCGGCGCCGGGCTGGCGCACGCCGATATTCATCAGGTCCGGCCCGGTACGCATGGTGCCCAGCAGGTGCGGCTTGTCGTAGTAATAGTCGCCGGCCACGGCCACGCGGCCCCAGCCGCGCTTGTCGTCCGGCGCGTAAGAACTGTCGCGGGGCTGCTGGGAATGACAGTAGATGCAGCCGTTGGCGATATAGACCTCCCGCCCGCGCAGCTGCGCGGCGGTATAGGGCTTGGTGCCTTCGGTGGGCTTGACGTCCTGGAGTTGCAGATACGGCAGGACGACCAGCGCGCTGGTGGCCAGCGCCAGCATGGTCATGCCCCCCGCCAGCAGGGCGCTCTCATTGTTCACGGTTCAGACTCCCTCGGCAGGTTTTTGGCCCGGCTGGCTGGTTTTGCGCTGACGGCCCTGGTGGAACAGCGCCGGGCGGTCACGATTGGGCCCGAGGCCGAAGACTGCGCAGACGAAGTTCGTCACGAAGAACAGGTGGCCGGCCAGCATCAGCGCCCCGCCCAGCGAGCGGGCGCGCAGGTACGGCAGGGTCACGGCGACCGAGTCCATGAACGGCCGCGCCGCGTCCAGCATGGCCAGCCCCTGCAGCCAGCCGCCAATGCTCAAGAAGACAAAATAGATGCCGATGCCGCCCGCCGCGAGCCAGAAGTGCATGTAGATCATCCAGCGGTACGGCCATTCGCGGCCGGTCACGCGCGGCACGATGAAGTACAGCGCGCCAAAGAACGCGAAGCTGACGAAGGCGTACAGCCCCAGATGGGCGTGGGCCACCGTGTAGTGCGTGAAGTGGGCCACGCGGTTGACCGCGCGCAGCGCCTCGAACGAGCCCTGGATGGAACTCAGCGTGTACATCATCCCGCCGAAGGTGACAAAACGCAGCGTCGGCGAGTCGATCAGCCGGCGGAAGTTGCCACGCAGCGTCTGATGCTGGTTGATGGAGAACGCGATCACCGGAATCAGCATCATCATGCTCTGCACGATGGACAGCGTGATCAGCCACCCGGGCACCGGCCCGCCCACGAGGTGGTGGCCGCCCACCTGCCCGTAGAAGAACGCCAGCGCCCAGAAGCCCAGCAGCGAGAGCCCGTACGACCTGACCGGCTGGCCAATGATCTTCGGCAGGAAGTAATAGATGGAAGCCAGCGCCAGCGGCGTGTAGAACAGCCCCAGCACGTTGTGGCCGAACCACCAGTTCATAGTGGCCTGCTCCACGCCGAAGTGCACGCCGGGCACGTTGGCCACCAGGAACAGCACCGGGAACCAGAACAGCGCGCAGCCCATGTACCAGACCGACACATAGAGGTGATCCACCTTCCGGTTGACCAGCGTCAGCACCAGCGGCACGCCCACGAAGGCGCCGCCCACCACGAGCAGGATGTCCACCTGCCAGGGAATCTCGAGCCACTCCAAGCCATCGGAAATCCCTGCGCCGATGCTGCCGATGCCGGCAATCAGCCCCGCATTCCACACCGCCGCGCCCAGCACCGCCCAGCGCGCGCCCACCAGCGCCGTCTTGAGCAGGCGGGGCAGCAGGAACAGGGCGATGGCCAGCCCGGCCATCGGCGCCCAGCCGTAGGCCACGGCGTTCAGGTGGATGGTGCGAATGCGGCCGAAGGACAGCCAGGGCACGCTGGCGAGCAGGTCCGGTTCGTGCAGCTTGATCGAGGCGGTGAGCCCGGCCATCGACGCCACCACCAGCCACACCATGGCGCAGCAGATGAACAGGAACACGACTGGCGCGGAAGATGCATCGGCAGCATCGCGGGAAGGGTCGTCCAGCCCGGGGGTCAGGTGCGCCGAGGCGGGATCCTCGGGGTGCCCGGCCTCGCCCTCGGCAAAGATCACCCGCGCGGCGGCTGGCGAAGTATCGAACAGGCCCTTCTGCATGCTCCAGATAAAGGCCGCCAGCGCGATCACCGAAAGGAGGAACGCGGAGAGCAGAATGGCGATGGTATTCATGGCATTGCCGGCAGGCATGAGACGAGTCCTGCGCAGATTACGCACGGGGCGATTTGGCGCCCATAGCCACTTCCTGAGATTTTTGGGTGACCACCGCCGCCGGACGTTGCAGGCGCGTTACGCACAGGGGGCGCGCAGAGGGCACTGAATCGGGGCACCCATGCGAGGTGATCGCCCGCAAGATGGCCGCTTCGGCCCCTGCCCTTGCAGCCCGGTTTTTCCGAATTACCTTAAATTGCATCAAAGATGCAACTTAACTAGAATGGCGCCAGCGCCTGCTCCAGCGCGGCTTTCCGCCCCGTTCCCCATTGCCCCCGACCATGAACGTCCACTTGACCATCGAAGGCCGCCACGGCCTGGCCAGTCAGATTTATCGCCAGTTGCGCGCCGGCATTCTCGACGGCCGCCTGGCACCGGGCGAGCGGCTCCCATCGACGCGCGAGCTTGCCACGCAACTTGGTGTTTCCCGGAAGACAACACTCGATGTCTTCGAGCGGCTGACCGCCGAGGGCTATCTGCGCTCGCGCACCGGCGAGGGCACCTTCGTGGCGGCCACCATGACCCGGCGCGGTAACGTGCCCACGCACGCCACGGCGTTGCAGCCGGCGGACCCGCTCTGGGAATCGATGCCGGACGCGCTGCCGATGCGCCAGGAGGGCGTCTCCCCCGAGTACGACTTCATGGGCGGCGTGACCGAAAAGCGCCTGTTCCCGTTCGACCAATGGCGCCGCTGCGTGAGCCATGCGGTACGCGTGCAGGCGCGCGCACCGGCCGGCTACCGCGACCCGGCCGGCGAGCCGGAGTTGCGGCTGGCAGTGTCGCGCTACCTGGCCTTCAGCCGCGCCGTGGTCAGTAACTGGCATGACGTGATCATGACCCAGGGCGCCCAGCAGGCGCTGAACCTGCTGGGGCGCGTGGTGCTGCGGCCCGGCGACGTGGTGGCGATGGAAGATCCCGGCTATCCGCCTGCCCGCATGAGCTTCACGGCGGCGGGCGCGCGGGTCGTGCCGGTGCCCGTGGACGCGGACGGCATCGTGGTCAGCGCCCTGCCCGCGGACGCGCGCATCGTCTATGTCACGCCCTCGCACCAGTTTCCGCTCGGCATGCCGATGAGCCTGGAACGCCGGCTGGCACTGCTCGACTGGGCGCAGCGGCGCGGCGCGCTGATCGTGGAGGACGACTACGACGGCGAATTCCGCTTCGAGGGCCGGCCGATGGACTCGCTCAAGAGTCTCGACCACGACGGTGTTGTCGCCTATGTGGGCACGTTCTCCAAGACCATTTTTCCGGAGCTGCGCATCGGCTACGTGATTCCGCCCGCCTCGCTGGCGCAGGCGCTGCGCCGGGCCAAGCAGACCGGCGACTGGCACAGTTGCACGCTCACCCAGACCGCGCTGGCCAAGTTCATGCTCGACGGCTACTTCGCCAAGCATCTGCGGCGCATGCACAAGGAATACGCGGCGCGGCGCGCGGCGCTGCTGCGCTGGCTCGATAACGAGCTGTCGCCGTGGCTGGCGTCGCTGCCGACGGCCGCCGGCATCCACCTGGTGGCCGAAATCCGCCCAAATGGCATGAAGGCGCCTGACGAGGCTGCGTTCATCGCCCAAGCGGGAGCGGCGTCGATCGGCCTCTACGGCATCGGCGGCATGTTCGCGGGGCGGCCGCCCCGCGCGGGGCTGCTGATGGGCTACGGCGGCCTCAGCATCGACGAGATCGACGCGGCCATGCAGCGTCTGCTGGACACGCTTCAGGGCCGGCTAGCGTTGCCGGAGTCTGCCGATCTGTTGCCCAACCAGCATACGCAGGCGCGCCGGGCCGCTATACCTTGAAAAATTCGGCATTCTGCCGTTAATTGTTGTCGGCCTCCGCTATTGCGTCTTTCCTGCTTGATGCATACCCATTACGACAACCTCAAGGTATCCCGCGACGCGCCCCAGGAAGTGATCCGGGCCGCGTACAAGTCGCTTAGCCAGAAATATCATCCCGATCGCCATGCGGACGGCGAGGAAGCCAATCGCATCATGCGGCTGCTGAACGTGGCCTATGACGTCCTGAGCGACCCCGGCCGGCGCGCGGAGCATGACCAGTGGATCGTGGAGCAGGAGCGGATCGAGGCCATGCGCGCCCGCCGCCGCGAGGCGCCGCCGCGCCCCGCACCGGGCACAGCACGACCCCAGACGGCACGCCCGCAGGCCCAGCCCCGGCAGCCTCGTACCGCCAGCGGCGCATCCGGGGCAACTGGGGGGGCCAAGGCAGGTGGGGCATCCGCCCAGGGTGCCTCTGCGCGCAGCGCTGGCAGCAAAACTTCGCAGAAAGCCGAGGAAGCCCGCCCCTCGCGCGGCGAAAAGACCCGTTTCCGCCCCAAACCCGAACCCCGCCCCGATGGCCCGCCCCCGCGCGGCCAGCCGCTGCCGGCTCATCTGGCATTCCTGCTCTATATCGCGGTGGGGGCCAGCATCGTGGTTCTGCTTGGCGACTGGACGCCCAGTGCCAGTTCGACCGCCGACACCCCCGTCGCGCTGGTCAAGCCGGCCCGCGCCGAGGAAGCCTTCCCACCGCAGCCGCCCCGCTACAGCCGGCCCGCCAACACGCCGCGCGGCATGCCGTGGCCGAGCCGCTCGGGCTATCTGGCCGGCTATCCGGTGCTGAACAGCAACGGGCTCTCCACGGTCACCGTGGACAACACGCGCAATCTGTCCGATGTGTTCCTGAAACTGGTATCGATCGAGGGTGACGCGGCGATTCCGGTGCGCACAAGCTTCGTGCGCAGCGGGTCGATGTTCACGATGGAGAATATTGCGCCCGGCCGTTACGACGTGCGCTACCGGAGCCTCGACTCCGGGGAGATCTTCCGTTCCGAGCGCTTCGACCTCAAGGAGATCCAGGAGGCCAACGGCACGAGCTTCGCCAACAACACGCTCACGCTCTACAGCGTGATGGGCAAGTCGAAGAGCGTGACCATCACGGAATCGGAATTCCCCTGAACCGGCTGGCGCCGGCTCAGTAACCGCTCAAAACCACTCAGTACGGGCTTAGTACGGCTTGGGCTGGGGCTGCTTGTTCGGCGCGCCCTGGCTGCCCGAGGGGTTGTAGGGCACCGGCTTCGGTGCCGGGGCCGGCACCGCACCATAGAGCTTCTGCCAGCGGGACTTCAGCCCGTCGGCAATCTCCTTCTGGTTGTACTGCTCGGCAAAGTCGATCGCGGTCATGCTCTGCTGGTTCTTCAGGCGCAGGTCCGCGCCCTCGTCCAGCAGCAGCTTCACGGTGTCGACATGCCCGCCGCGCGCGGCCATCATCAGCGGCGTGGTGCCGTTGGGGCTTTCCGCATCGATATAGGCGGCGTGATCGACGAGGTACTTCACCACCTCGTTATGGCCGTTGGAGGCCGCGTAGTGCAGCGGCGCCCAGCCCTTCTTGTTGATCTCGGCCTCTTCGCCGTCGACCATCAGCTTCACCATGTCCAGCTCGCCCTGCAGGCTGGCCATCATCAGCGCGTTCTCGCCAGCCGGGTTGGTCTTGTCGAAGTCGATGTTCTTGGCCTTGATCAGCACCGTGGCAGCCTTGATCGATTTCTCGCGCAGCGCCACCACCAGCATCGGGTTGCCCCGGGCATCGGTCAGGTTCGGGTCCACGCCGCGCGCCAGCAGCTTCTGCACCGTGTTGGCATCGTCGAATTCCACGGCCTTGCGCATATCGTCTGCCGGGGCGGCCCAGCTTGCCGTGGCGGCGCCCAGCATCAGGGCGGCCACAGCGCCGCGCATCGTCTTCATGTCAAGCATGAGCATTCCTCTCTATGTGCTTGAAGAGACGGAAGAAATTGTCCGTCGTCTGTTCGGCGATGGTTTCCACCGGCACGCCGCGCAACTGGGCGATGAACTCGCCCACATGGCGCACCCAGGCCGGCTCGTTGGTCTTGCCGCGATACGGCACCGGCGCCAGATAGGGCGAATCGGTCTCGATCAGCATGCGGTCCAGCGGCACCTTCCTGGCGGTCTCCTGGAGGTCCGCCGCGCTCTTGAATGTGACGATGCCCGAGAACGAGATATGGAAGCCCTCATCGAGTGCCTGTTTCGCCACATCCCAGGTTTCGGTAAAGCAGTGCATCACGCCGCCGGCTTCGCGCGCGTTTTCCTCGCGCATCACGCGCAGCGTGTCTTCCGCCGACGAGCGGGTATGGATGATCAGCGGCTTGCCGGTCTGCCTGGCGGCGCGGATATGGGTGCGAAAGCGCTCGCGCTGCCATTCCATGTCGGCGATGCTGCGGCCATTGAGCCGGTAGTAGTCGAGCCCGGTCTCGCCGGTGCCCACCACGCGCGGATGCGCGGACAGTGCCAGCAGGCGTTCGAGCGTCGGGTCCTCGCCCTCCTCGTAGTCCGGGTGCACGCCCACCGAGGCGTACAGGTTCGGATGCTGCTCGGCCAGCGCCAGCACGCGCGGGAAGTCCTCCAGCGTCACCGAAATGCACAGCGCATGGGTGACCTGGTTGGCCTTCATGTTCTCGAGCAGCTGCGGCAGCCGCTCGGACAGTTCGGGGAAATCGATATGGCAGTGGGAATCAACGAACATCGTCAGTCTCTGGATGCGGGTCAGTCGAGCCGGCGGCCGACGATCACGAGATCGCGCTCAACGCCATCCAGCACTGCCACGCGCGGCAGGTCGCCCCAGCGCGCAAAGCCATGGCGCTCGAACAGTGCCAGGCTCGGCGTGTTGTGGCCGAAGATGAAACCGAGCAGCGTGGTCACGCCCACCTTCGGGGCATGGGCGATGGCCTGCTCCAGCAGATGGCGCCCCAGCCCCTGCCCGCGGCGGTCCGCGTGCAGGTAGATCGACAGCTCGGCTGTCGCCCCATAGGCCGGACGGCCATAGAAGTCCGAGTAGCTGAGCCAGCCGGCCATGCGCCCCTCGGCATCCTCGCACACCCACAGCGGGCGGCGCGCCGGCTGATGGGCATCGAACCACGCCTGGCGGGACGCCACGCTCACCGGCTCCGTATCCGCCGTGACCATGCGCGATGGCACCGTACTGTTATAGATCTCGACGATGCCAGGCAGGTCGGCCGGCGTGGCCAGGCGCAGGGTGAAATCGGAAATACGCATGAATTACAAATACTTGCGAAGCAGACTTCGCGTAGATGATTAGATTGCTACAAGGTCTGGGTCGGCCGTCCGGAATCGATGGCCTTGCCCAGGATTTCCTCGACGGCACGGCGCAGGTTACGCCCGTTGTCGTCCTCGGGCAGATGCACCCCCACGCCGGGGGTCTTCATCGGCGTACCGGCCGGCGTGATCCACGCCACCGTGCCCTGCACCTGGTATTTCTGCGGGCGGTCCAGCAGGGACAGCACCAGGAACACCTGCTCGCCAATCCGGAACGGCCGGTTGGACGGCACGAAGATACCGCCGCGCGTCAGGAATGGCATGTAGGCCGCGTACAGCCCGGCCTGGTCCTTGATAGACAGCGACAGCACGTTCGGCCGCTGCGCCGCGCCTGCCGTGGCAGGTTGGCCCGGCACGGTGGCGGGTGCGGCGGGTGCGGCCGGACGCACGGGCGCCCCGGTGACTGGTGCATTCATGGTTTGACCCCTGTTTTGCGTGGCGCCCTGGCCGCTTGGTGCGGCGCTATTTGGCGCGTTTGACAAATCGACAGCTTGACTGCGTTAGCTTTTACCACGGGCAGCGCCCGATTCCTATCGTCCGGCGGCACTTCCCTGGAACAAATGCCGGTAATCGAGGAAAACGGACTCCATGACGAGGCGCGCAGCCAACGGATGGTTCTCGTTGCGCCGGTGGCCGACCAGCCGCGCGCCGAACGCCTGGAGGCGGTGGGCATCGGTGGCGCCGGCACAACGCGCCAGCGCTGCCTGCTCCTTCGGGAAATAGCGGACTGCGCCGGTGCCGACGCAGAGCGCCAGCAGGTCATAGGTCCAGCGCTGGAGCGTGCCGAGCACGGCCGGCACCGGCAGCTTCTGGAGCTGCTCGGCTGCCGCCAGCGCGTCGAACGCGGCGCCCGTGCCCAGTTGCGAAACCAGCCAGCGCTGCATCGGCTGCTCCTCGGCCTCGGCGGCGTGAAGCGCCGTCAGCGGCGATCCGCCGGCCAGCGCCAGTTGCGCCTCGGCATCGGCCACGCCCTGGCTGCGCAGCCAGTCGAGCGCGGCGCCTGCCGTGGGGCGCTCCACGGAAAACTGGCGGCAGCGGGACAGGATGGTCGGCAGCACGCGATCCAGCCGGTCGGTCACGAGCAGGAACACGGTAGACGGCGGCGGCTCCTCGAGCGTCTTCAGCAGCGCGTTCGCGCCTTCGGTCTGCAGGGCATCCAGCGGATAGACCACCACCACGCGCAGCCCGGCGCGGTGCGTGCCCACGCCCACGGCCTCGATCAGGGCGCGCACCTGCTCCATGCGGATGATCTTGCTTGGCGCCTTTTTCTTGGCGCCGCCCTCGGCCTCGCCGTCCGCCTCGCCGCTCGCATCGAGCGCCTCGGGGCGCACCACCGTGAAGTCGGGATGGTTGCCCTGGCTGAACCAGTGGCAGGCCCCGCAGGTATTGCACGGCTGGCCATCGGCAAGCGGCGACTCGCACAGCAGGCCCTGGGCGAAATGCAGCGCCAGGTCCCGCTTGCCTATGCCTTGCTGGCCATGCAGCAGCATCGCGTGCGGCAGCCGGGGGCGCAGCGCGGCCAGTCGTTGCCAGTCTTCTCGTTGCCAGGGATAAAGCATGCCGATTCAGTTAGTTAGCGGGGGTCGCTCATGTATTGTCGGAGGGTGACCAGCGGACATCATCGCTGCCATATACGCCATCCAAATCAAAGGCTTGCGATGATTCCCTCAAGCATTACGCGAATCTCGTCGATGGAGCGCGTGGCGTCAATGACGCGGAAGCGCTCCGGGGCCGCTGCCGCGCGGCGCAGGTATTCGTCACGCGTGCGCTGGAAGAAGGCGCGCGATTCGGCCTCGAACTTGTCCGGGGAACGTGCGCCGGCCAGCCGTGCGCTGGCGGTCTCCAGCGGCACGTCGAACAGCAGGGTCAGGTCGGGTTGCAGGCCGCCCTGCACCCAGGTCTCGAGCACTTCCAGCCGCGCGGTGGGCAGGCCCCGCCCGCCGCCCTGGTAGGCGAACGTGGCGTCGGTGAAGCGGTCCGAGATCACCCAGTCGCCGCGCGCCAGGGCCGGCTCGATCACCTCGGCGATATGCTCGCGGCGTGCCGCGAACATCAACAGCGCCTCGGTTTCCAGATGCATCGGCCGGTGCAGCAGCAACTGGCGCAGGTCCTCGCCCAGCGGCGTGCCGCCCGGCTCGCGCGTGGTGACCACGCGGCCCGTATCGGCCCGTGCGCGCAGGCGCTCGGCCACCCAGTCGATATGGGTGCTCTTGCCGGCGCCGTCGATGCCTTCGAAGGTAATGAATTTTCCGTGCATGAAAGGCTTATTTGCCGCGCTGGTATTTATCTACCGCGCGATTGTGTTCGGGAAGCGAATTGGAAAAATGGCTGCTGCCGTCGCCACGCGCCACGAAGTACAGCGCATCGGACGGCGCCGGCGTGGTGGCCGCGGCCAGCGAGGCGATGCCCGGCAGCGCGATCGGCGTGGGCGGCAGGCCGGTGCGGGTGTACGTATTGTACGGGGTGTCCGTCTGCAGGTCCTTCTTGCGCAGGTTGCCGTCGAACGACTCGCCCACGCCGTAGATCACGGTCGGATCGGTCTGCAGCATCATGTTCTTGCGCAGCCGGTTGATGAACACGGCAGCGATCATCGGCCGCTCCACGGCCTGCCCGGTTTCCTTCTCGACGATGGACGCCATGACCAGCGCCTCGTACGGCGTCTTGTACGGGAGATCTGGCGCGCGCGCGTTCCAGGCTTCGTTCAGGCGCTTCTGCATGGCGCGGTAGGCGTGGCGATACAACTCGACGTCGCTGCTGCCGCGCGCGAACAGGTAAGTATCGGGGAAGAACAGCCCTTCGGGTGACGGTTCCGCCGCACCGATCGCCTTCATCAGGTCGGCGTCGGACATGCCCGCCGTGTCGTGCTTGAGCGCCGGGTTGGCATCGACCACCGCCCGCATCTTGCGGAACTCCCAGCCTTCGATCACGGTGACCACATAGTGCGTGACCTCGCCCTTCACCATCTTCTCGATGATGTCGAGCGGCGTGATGCCGGTTTCGAACTGGTAGCCGCCGGCCTTGAGGTCGGCGCCGTGGCCGGTGAGGCGGGCCAGCAGCTGGAACAGGCGCGGGTCCATCGCCACGCCACCGCGCTGGATCTGGCGGCCGACGCTGGCGACGCCCGAGCTGGGCTTGATGATGACCTCGACGGGCGAGGCAGACAGGCCGACCGGCTGGTGTGCCCACCAGGCAAAGCCGCCGGCGGCTGCCAGGGCAAAGACCAGCAGGACCCCGACCAGACGCAGAACAATACGTTTCATGGAGGATGGGTGAAATGGCGACGCCAGGGTGATGCCAACGCCATGCCCCCAACGTCAGGTCGGGATCGGCAAGGCGGCGGGCCGGAATGGCGACAGCCCCATATAATACCGGGAGCCCCGCGCCGCCACGAGCCCGCATCGTCACGTTGCCGATTTGCCCTGGCGGCAAGCGTCCCTATATAGAGGAGGCGGCGGCACCCCTTGAGGCGTGCCGCCGCGCCCCATCACCTGTTCGCCAACCGGCCTGATTGCATGTCCAACGCAACTCCCACCCTGGCTTCGAGCCTTGAATCGCTGCGCCGCACCGGCGTGATTGCCGCGCCTGCCGGCGTCGGGCTGATCCGCGTGGCCGGCGACGATGCCGCCACCTTCCTGCACACGCAGCTGACCAACGCCGTCGAGGATCTGTCCCCGGACACCGCGCGGCTGGCCGGCTACTGCTCGCCCAAGGGCCGCCTGCAAGCCAGCTTCCTGATGTGGCGCGATGCCGACGGCATCGTCCTGCAGATCTCGGCCGATATCCAGCCGGCCATCCAGAAGCGCCTGACCATGTTCGTGCTGCGCGCCAAGGCCAAGCTGTCTGATCTTTCCGCCACGCATGGCATGCTGGGCGTGGCCGGCCCGGCCGCCGCCGGCGCGCTCGCCGTGGCGGGCCTGCCCGCGCCGCAGGGTCCGCTCCAGGCGGCGAGTGCCGAAGGCGTCACCGTGATTCGTCTGGCCGATGCCGATGGCGCCCCGCGCTGGCAGATCGTAGCCCCGGCGGATCGCATCGCCGCCCTGCAACAGACGCTGTCCGGCAACCTCGACGCCGCCGCGCCGGCGTTCTGGGACTGGCTCGACGTGCTGTCCGGTGTGCCGCGCATCAGCACGCCGACGCAGGAGCAGTTCGTACCGCAAATGATCAATTTCGAGCTGATTGGCGGCGTGAACTTCCGCAAGGGCTGCTATCCGGGCCAGGAAGTGGTGGCGCGCAGCCAGTATCGCGGCACGCTCAAGCGGCGCATGTGGCGCCTGCACGGCGAGGGCGAGGTACCGGCCGCCGCCGCCGAGATCTTCCGCCCGGAAGACCCGGAACAGCCTTGCGGGATGATCGTCAACGCGGCGCCGTCGCCCGAGGGCGGCTGGGACGCGCTGGCGGAACTGAAGATCGATGCAGCGGCGGGCGCGCTACGGCTGGGCGCCGCCGATGGCCCCGCCGTGGCCACGCGTGCGCTCCCGTACGAAGTGCCGCTGCCGAATGCGGCCGAGGCGGCCGGCTGAATCCCCCCGGAGCGCCGACATGAGCGATCATCTGTACGTCTACTTCAAGGTACCGGACGAGCGGGCCGTCGAGGCCCTGCCCCACTGGCACCGCTGGATGGAAACGGTGGCGGAAGCTACCGGGATTGGTGGTACGCTCATGCGCAGGCCCGAGACCCGCGCCGGCCTGCAAACCTGGATGGAATGCTATGCCGATGTCCCACCCGCCTTCGAGGCCACGCTCGCGGGCCTGTGGCACCAGAGCGGGCTGTCGCAGTGGGTCAGCGGCGAGCGGATGGCGGAACGGTTCGTGGATCTCGATGTCTTGTAGGTGTCTTGTCGTGTGCTGCGTGAAGACATCGATCGATCAAGTTGTAAAGGAAGTGCTATGTGCCTGATTCTGGTGGCCTGGCAATCGCACCCAGACTATGCCCTGGTGGTTGCCGGCAACCGCGACGAGTTCTACGCCCGCCCGGCGGCGGCTGCGCACTGGTGGCAGGATGCCCCCCAGGTGCTGGGCGGCCGCGACCTCGCGGAAGTGATTGGCGAACCCGGCACGTGGATGGGGATTGCGGGCGCCGACGCCCAGCATGCCGGCCATGCGGGTCACGGTCATGCCGGCGCGCGCTTTGCCGCGCTGACCAATTACCGCGCGCCGTCCGAGAAGCGCACCGATGCGCGCTCGCGCGGCGAACTGGTGTCCCAATTCCTGCGCGGCGACCAGAGCGCCGAGGAATACCTGCATGCGCTGGCGGGCGACCACGGCGCCTACAACGGCTTCAACCTGCTTGCGAGCGATCTGCACGACCTCTGGTGGTACAGCAACCGTTCGCCGTCGCGCCAGCCGCAACGGCTCAAGCCGGGCCTCTATGGTTTGTCCAACGCGCTGCTCGATACGCCATGGCCCAAGGTGCGCAGCCGCGTGGGCGCGCTGTGCGAAGTGCTGGCGGCGGATAGCGGCCAGGCAAGCGCCAGCGCGGAACCGTACCTGCAACTGCTGGCCGACGACCGTCAGGCGCCCGACTGGGAACTGCCGCGCACGGGCGTGGCGCCGGAATGGGAAAAGCTGCTGTCGTCGTCGTTCATCCGCTCACCGAACTACGGCACGCGCGCCAGCACGCTGCTGCGCGTGCGGCACGATGGCCGTTTCGACTTCAGCGAGCGCAGCTTTGACGCGAATGGACCGACCGGCGAGGTCATGTATCGCGGCCGGCTCAACGTGGCGCGCGACCCGGGCACCGTGCCGGCGCCCCGGTAATCGTGCGGTAATCGCACGATTACCGGGATTCAGATCCGCTTGTGCATTTCCACGTGCGGAATGCCGGCTTCCTCGAATTCCTCCCCCACCTGCTCGAACCCCACGCGCGCGTAGAACGGCGCCGCGTGGGTCTGCGCATTGAGGATCAGCTCGGAATAGCCGAGTGTGGCGGCCTTGGCCATCAGCGCGTCCAGCACTTTCGCGCCCATGCCGGTGCCGCGCGCCACCTTCAGCACAGCCATGCGGCCGATATGGCCGTCCGGCAGCAGCCGGCCCGTGGCCACGGGCGTGCCATCGGCGGCGAAGGCCAGCGCGTGCCAGCTGGGCTCGTCCATGTCGTCCCATTCCAGTTCCACCGGCACGCCCTGCTCCTCGACGAAAACGCTGTAGCGGATGGCGCGGGCGCGCTCTCGGGCTTCGGCCCAGGCGCAGACGATGACGGTCTCGGACATGATTCGATCCAGCTAGGAAGTCTGTAGAAAGGCGCAATCATACGCTGCGCGCCGGGCAAATCGTAACGCAATGCACCAATCATCCTAGGGTTTCCCCGGTCGGCAGGCGCGCCGAAAATTTGTATGATGACCTGACTACCTGATCACTACCCTCCCTCGCCGTGCCCGTCTTCCAGAAAATTCCCGCCCGCGCCCTGACCGACAGCGTTGCCGAACAACTGCTCGAGAAGATCGAGGGTGGCGCGTTCCCGCGCGGCGCCAAGTTGCCGACGGAGGCCGTGCTGTCCGAGGAATTCGGCGTCAGTCGCACCGTGATCCGCGAGGCGATTGCCCGGTTGAAGTACGAGGGGCTGGTGGAATCACGCCAGGGAAGTGGCGTATTTGTCACTGACCAGGCGGGTATCCGGCCGCTGCGCATTGACTACACCGATACTGGCACGCTCGATTCGGTGCTCCAGATCGTGGAATTGCGCCGATCGATCGAAGCCGAGGTGGCCGCCCAGGCCGCGCGCCGCCGCACCGATACGGCCATGGCCAATATCGACGCCGCGCTGGCGCACCTCGATGCCACCGTGGCCGAAGGCGGCGATGGCGTGCAGGCCGACGTGGCGTTCCACCGCGCCATCGCCGAAGCCACCGGCAATCCCTATTTCCTGAAGACGCTGGCCTTCCTGAGCCAGTACCTCGAAACGGCCACGCGCGTGACCCGCACCAATGAAGCCCGCCGCGAGGACTTCTCGCGCCAGGTGCGCGAGGAACACCAGGCCATCGTCGCGGCCATCCGTGCCGGCGACCCCGATGCCGCGCGCAACGCCGCGCAGACCCACATGTACAACGCCGCGCGCCGTCTCTCCCAACTGGGCGAGGACACGCCGGCCGAACGCGACGGCCTCCGCTCGCACTGAAACACTTCCGTAGGAGATTCAATATGTCCCGCAATGTCGGCGTCATCGGTTTGGGCGCAATGGGCAATGGTGTCGCGCAGTCGCTGCTGCGTGCCGGTTTCAAGGTCCACGCCTGCGACCTGCGCCCCGAGGTGCTGCAACGCTTTGCCGATGCCGGCGGTGTGCCGTGCGCCAATCCGGCCGAACTGGGCGAGCGTTGCGACGTGGTCATCACGCTGGTGGTAAACGCCGCGCAGACTGAAGCCGTGCTGTTTGGTGACAACGGCGCCGTGCCGGCCATGTCCGCCGGCAAGCTGGTCATCGCCAGCGCCACGGTGCCGCCCGTTTTTGCCGAGACGCTGGGCAAGCGCCTGGCCGAACGCGGCCTGCTGCTGCTGGACGCGCCGGTCTCCGGCGGCGCAGCCCGCGCCGCCAGCGGTGAGATGACCATGATGACCTCCGGCCCGGCCGAAGCCTACGCGCTGGCCGAGGACGTGCTGGCCGCGATGGCAGGCAAGGTCTACCGCCTGGGCGACGCGCATGGCGCGGGCTCCAAGGTCAAGATCATCAACCAGCTGCTGGCCGGCGTGCATATCGCTGCCGCTGCCGAAGCCATGGCACTCGGCCTGCGCGAAGGCGTGGACCCCGACGCGCTCTACGACGTCATCACGCACAGCGCCGGCAACTCGTGGATGTTCGAAAATCGCGTGCCGCACATCCTCTCGGGCGACTACACCCCGCTGTCCGCCGTTGACATCTTCGTCAAGGATCTGGGGATGGTGCTCGACACCGCCCGCACCAGCAAATTCCCGCTGCCGCTGTCCGCCGCCGCGCACCAGATGTTCATGATGGCCTCCACCGCCGGCCACGGCGGCGAGGACGACTCGGCCGTGATCAAGATCTTCCCCGGCATCGAACTGCCGGCGGCCAAGGCGAAGTAAGGGAGCGCGACGATGACCGCATCAAGCCACACGCCCCTGCTCGGCTGCATTGCCGACGACTTCACTGGCGCCACCGACCTCGCCAACACCCTGGTCCGCAATGGCATGCGCACCGTGCAGGCGATTGGCGTGCCGGCGGCCGGCACCGCCAATGACGCCGTGCAGGCAGACGCCATCGTCGTGGCACTGAAGTCCCGCACCATCCCGGCTGCCGATGCCGTCGCGCAATCGCTGGCCGCGCTGGCCTGGCTGCGCGCCCAGGGCTGCCGCCAGTTCGTCTTCAAGTACTGCTCGACCTTCGACTCCACCGACGCCGGCAACATCGGTCCCGTGGCCGAGGCGCTGCTCGATGCACTGGGCAGCGACTTCACCATCGCCTGCCCGGCCTTCCCCGAGAACGGCCGCACCATCTTCCGCGGTCATCTGTTCGTGGCCGATACGCTGCTGAACGAATCGGGCATGGAGCACCACCCGCTCACGCCGATGACCGACGCAAACCTGGTGCGCGTACTGCAACGCCAGAGCCAGGGCAAGGTGGGCCTGCTGCGCTACGACAGCGTGGCGCGCGGCGCCGACGAGGCCCGCGCGCGCATCGGCGCACTGCGTGCCGAAGGCGCGCGGCTGGCGATTGCCGATGCGATTTCCGATGCCGACCTGTTCACGCTCGGCCAGGCCTGTGCGGACCTGCAACTGATTACCGGCGGCTCCGGCATCGCGCTGGGCCTGCCCGAGAACTTCCGCCGCGCCGGCCTGCTGCCGCAACGCGTGGATGCCGCCGAGGTGCCGTCCGTCGATGGGCACGGTGTGGTGCTGGCTGGCAGCGCGTCGCGCGCCACCAATGGACAGGTGGCCCACTGGATTGCCCAGAAGCGCCCCGCGCTGCGCATCGACCCGCTGCGGCTGGCCCGTGGCGAGCCGGTGGTGGACGAGGCGCTGGCCTTTGCCGCCGATCACGCCGAACCCGTGCTGATCTACGCCACCGCCACCCCGGATCAGGTCAAGGCCGTGCAGGCCGAACTGGGCGTGGAGCGCGCCGGCCATCTGGTGGAGGCCGCGCTGGCCGGCATCGCCGCCGCGCTCAAGGCCTCGGGCACGCGCCGCTTCGTGGTGGCCGGCGGCGAGACCTCCGGCGCCGTGGTCCAGTCGCTCGCCGTGCAGGCGCTGCGCATCGGCACGCAGATCGCGCCGGGCGTGCCGGCCACGGTCACGCTGGACGCCGCGCCGCTGGCGCTGGCCCTGAAATCGGGCAACTTCGGCGGCGAGAACTTCTTCGACGAGGCGCTGCAAGCGCTGGGAGCGGGGCAATGAGCGGCAAGACGGAATCCGCGCTGCGCGAGGAGGTCTGCCGCGTCGGCGCCAGCCTCTACCAGCGTGGCTACACGGTCGGCACGGCGGGCAACATCAGCGCCCGGCTGGCCGACGGCTGGCTGATCACGCCGACCGATGCCTGCCTCGGCACGCTCGACCCGGCTGCCGTGGCCAAGGTCGGCCTGGACGGCAGCTGGGTATCCGGCGACAAGCCGTCCAAGACGCTGACGCTGCACCGCGCCGTCTACGACAACAATCCGAACGTGCATGGCGTGGTCCATACCCACTCCACGCACCTGGTGGCGCTGACGCTGGCTGGCGTCTGGCAGCCCGACGATGTCCTGCCCCCTCTCACGCCGTACCACGTGATGAAGGTGGGTCATATACCGCTGATTTCCTATCACCGTCCCGGCGACCCGGCCGTGGCCGCGCGCGTGGCCACGCTGGCCAACGACGTGCGCGGCGTGCTGCTGGCGCGCCTCGGCCCGGTGGTGTGGGAAGACAGTGTCTCGCGCGCGGCGTACGCGCTGGAAGAACTGGAGGAGACCGCCAAGTTATGGATGATGCTCAAGGACCAGGCCGGCTTTGCCGACCGCGCAAGCCTCGATGAGGCTGCGTTGACCGAGCTCCGCGACGCCTTCAAGGCGCGCTGGTAGCGCCGGGCAGGCCCGACGTCGATCAGTAGAACGCCCCCCTAGGACAAAACGCGACGATTTTCGCGACGCAAGCTGCGTGGTGCCGCCAGCACCGCGCGGGATGCGTGCGCGCCAACGATTGCCGGCCGTCATCCGACGGCCATGAATCTGGAGACTTCAAACGTGAATACTTCCCATGCGGCGGCCAGCCCGTCCGCCATTTCCGCCAGCGGCCGGCTCGACGCCGACGCCGTGATCGAGAAACGCGCCTACAAGAAGGTGTTCTGGCGCATCATGCCGTTCCTGATGCTCTGCTACGTGATCGCCTACCTCGATCGCGTGAACGTGGGCTTCGCCAAGCTGCAGATGGCCCAGGACCTGCAATTCTCGGAAACCGTGTTCGGCCTCGGCGCCGGGCTGTTCTTCATTGGCTACTTCCTGTTCGAGGTGCCCAGCAACCTGCTGATGCACCGCATCGGCGCGCGCATCTGGATCGCGCGGATCATGATCACGTGGGGCATCATCTCGGCGCTCTTCGTGTTCGTGAAGACGCCGACCACGTTCTACATCATGCGCTTCCTGCTCGGCCTGGCCGAGGCGGGCTTCTATCCCGGCGTGATCCTGTACCTGACCTACTGGTTCCCGGCCGACC
Source organism: Cupriavidus sp. 2KB_3 (assembly GCF_052115685.1). Classification (NCBI taxonomy): domain Bacteria; kingdom Pseudomonadati; phylum Pseudomonadota; class Betaproteobacteria; order Burkholderiales; family Burkholderiaceae; genus Cupriavidus; species Cupriavidus sp. 2KB_3. Next base: position 118,620 of record NZ_JBFRHD010000004.1, on the reverse strand, counting down.
GCCGCGCCAAGATGATCGCGCTGTTCATGTCGGGCATTCCGGTGGCCGGCATGTTCGGCAACCCGCTCTCGGGCTGGATCATGGACGCCTTCCACGACACGCACGGCTGGGCCGGCTGGCAGTGGATGTTCTTCATCGAGGCCCTGCCGGCATTCCTGATCGGTGTCGTCACGGTCTTCGTGCTGCGCGACGGCATCGACAAGGCCCCGTGGCTCGACGCCGACGAAAAGCGCGTGCTCAAGCGCAATATCGAGGAAGATGAGCGCAACGCCACCGCGGCGGCCACGGCAAACGGCCAGCGCGGCGTGCACTCGCTGGGCGCCGTGTTCAGCGACCGCCGCGTGTGGTGGATGTGCCTGATCTACTTCTGCTTCGTGACCGGCCAGTACGCGCTGACGTTCTGGATGCCGACGCTGGTCAAGGCCAGCGGCGTGAGCGGCAACCTGAAGATCGGCCTGCTCTCGGCCATCCCGTTCATCTGCGCCATCGTCGTCATGAACATCCTCGGCCACAGCGCCGATGCCCGCCGGGAACGCCGCTGGCACCTGATCGTGCCGGCCCTGATGGGTGCCACGGGCTTTGCCATCGCAGCCTCGTTCACCGACAATACCGTGGTAGCCATCGCCGCGCTGTCCCTGGCAGCCGCCGGGGTGCTGACGTGCGCACCGCTGTTCTGGTCGCTGCCGACCGCGTTCCTCTCGGGCATCGCCGCCGCATCGGGCATCGCCGTGGTCAACTCGGTGGGCAACCTCGCCGGCTTTGTCTCGCCGTACATGGTGGGCACGCTGAAGGACCTGACCCACAGCACGCAGCTGCCGATGTATGTGCTGTCCGGCATCCTGGTGGTGGGCGCGCTGCTGGTGTGGCTGACGCCCGCGAAGATGGTCAACCGCTGATTCCATTCCTCCTAGGAGACCGCCATGCCGCGCTTTGCCGCGAACCTCTCGATGATGTACACCGAGCACGATTTTCTGGACCGGTTCGCCGCCGCGGCGGCGGACGGTTTCCAGGCGGTGGAATACCTGTTCCCCTACGATCATCCGGCCGCCGAGATCCGCAAGCGGCTCGATGACAACGGGCTGACCCAGGCGCTGTTCAATGCGCCGCCGGGCGACTGGGGCGCGGGCGAGCGCGGCATTGCCGCCCTGCCCGGCCGCGAAACCGAGTTCCGCACCGCGTTCGCGCGGGCGCTCGAGTACGCCGGCGTGATCGGCAACGACCGAGTCCATGTGATGGCCGGCCTGGTGCCAGCCGATGCGGACCGCGCCCGGGCGCGCGCCACGTATCTCGAGAACCTGGCCTATGCCGCCGCCTCGGCCGCCGCGCAGGGCGTGACGGTGCTGATCGAGCCGATCAACACGCGCGACATGCCCGGCTACTTCCTGAACCGCCAGGACGACGGCCAGACCATCTGCCAGCAGGTGGGCGCTGCCAACCTGAAGGTGCAGTTCGACTGCTACCACTGCCAGATCGTCGAAGGCGACCTCACGGTCAAGCTCAAGCGCGACTTCGCGGGCATCGGCCATATCCAGATCGCCGGCGTGCCGGACCGCCACGAGCCGGACCTGGGCGAACTGAACTACCCCTACCTGTTCAATGTGATCGACGAACTCGGCTACGACGGCTGGATCGGCTGCGAGTACCGCCCGCGCGCGGGCACCTCGGCGGGTCTCGGCTGGCTCAAGCCGTACCTCAATCGCTGAATTGATCGTCTACACCGACTGAGCTGCAACCATGAATGTACTGATTACCGGCGGCGCCGGCTTCCTCGGCCTGCAACTGGCCCGCCTGCTGCTCAAGCGCGGCAGCCTGAACCTCGACGGCAAGGCCGTCACGATCGACCGCCTGACGCTACTGGACGTGGTAGCGCCGCAGATCGACGATGCGCGCGTGCGCGTGGTCACCGGCGACCTCTCCGACCCGGCCGTGCTGGCCCGCGCGATGGACGCCGATACCGGCGCCGTGTTCCACCTGGCGGCCGTGGTCAGCGGGCAAGCCGAGGCTGACTTCGACCTCGGCATGCGCGTAAACCTGGATGCCTCGCGCGCGCTGCTCGAAACCTGCCGCCAGCTGGGCCACCGCCCGCGCGTGGTGTTCACGAGTTCGGTGGCCGTCTATGGCGGCAAGCTGCCGGCTGTGGTGCAGGACGACACCGCGCTGAACCCCCAGTCGTCGTACGGCGCGCAGAAAGCCATCGGCGAGCTGCTGCTGTCCGACTACAGCCGACGCGGCTTCGTCGATGGCCGCGTGCTGCGCCTGCCGACCATCAGCGTGCGCCCGGGCAAGCCCAACGCGGCGGCGTCGTCGTTCGCCAGCGGCATCATCCGCGAACCGCTGGCCGGCGAAGCCGCCAACTGCCCGGTGGCGCCCGAGACGTCGCTGTGGCTGCTGTCGCCGCGCGGCGCCATCACGGCGCTGGTCAACGGCCTGGAACTGGATGGCGCGCGCTTCGGCAACCGCCGCGTGGTGAACCTGCCGGGCCTGTCGGTGACTGCCAAGCAGATGGTCGAAGCGCTCCGGCGCGTGGCCGGCGACACCGTGGCCGACCGCGTCACCTGGCAACGCGAGGCGCGCATCGAGAATATCGTCGGCACCTGGCCGGCAGCATGGGACGTCACCCGCGCCGTGGAACTGGGCTTCCAGAGCGACGCAAGCTTCGACGACGTGATCCGCGGCTATATCGAAGACGCGGGGATCGGGCGCTAAGCCGTTCGATTGCAGCCCGACCGCGGAGGATTTCGTCCCCGAACGCCGCCGCCCTACCGCTCCGGCTTCACCACCTCATAGGCCTCGATTGTCTCCCTGACCTGGGCGGGAATCGGGGCCGATTTTTGCGTGGCGGGGTCTGCGCAGACGTAGATCACCTCCCCGGTGATCAGGTGTTCGTCGCCGCGATACATTTCCACGCGGAACAGCATGCTGGAGCGGCCCAGCCGGGCCATGCGGCCGCGAATCTCCAGCATGTCGTCGAACCGCGCCGAGGCGTGGTATTCCAGGGTCGACTTCACCACGAAGATGTCCACGCCGTGCGCGTGAAGCACGTCTTCGGGATAGCGGATGCCCACCGCGCGCCAATACTCGGTCACGCAGATATCGCAATAGGTCAGGTAGTGCGCGTTGAAGACGATGGACTGCGGGTCCACCTCGGCCCAGCGCACGCGCAGCGGCACGCTGTGGCGGAAATCCTCTTTCGCCATGTTTCATACTCCCCAAGCAAATACGGGCGCCTCGAAGGCGCCCGCATGTCATCGTATTTCAGCGAGTTACTGCGTCTTGGCCAGGCCCAGCTTCTCGATGATGGCCTTTTCCTTCTTGACCGTCTCGGCCGCGAAGGCCGCGTACTGCTCGCTGCTCATGTAGAACGGCTCCATGTCGAACTTGGCGAGCGACTCGCGGTAGTTCGGCATTTCCATCGCTTTCTTGAACGCGTCATGCAGCTTCTGCACGATCTTCGGGTCCGTGCCCTTCGGCACCACCAGCCCGAACGGCGACGTCTGCACGATGCCCATGCCGAGTTCCTTCAGCGTGGGCACGTTCGGGAAGCGCGCCGAGCGCTTCTCGCCCCAGGTGGAGAGCAGGCGAAGCTTGCCCTGCTCCACATACGGCGCCCACGCCGGCGTGTCCGCCACCGACATCACGTGGCCGCCCAGCAGGGCCTGCATCGATTCCGAGTTGCCTTTGTAAGGAATGTGCGAGAACTGCACGCCCTGGCGCAGGGCCAGTTCTTCCATGGTCAGGTGCAGCGTGGTCATCGAGCCCGGCGAGCCATAGGTCAGCTTGCCCGGATTGGCCTTGGCGTAGGTCACGTACTCCTGCATGGTCTTGATCGGCGAATCGGCCGGCACCACCAGACCGAACGAGTAGCCGGCCAGGTTGATGACGTACGACAGGTCCTTCACCGGGTCCCAGTTGATCTTGGTGGTGTACGGCAGGCGGTAGACCGGCATGGCCACCTGGGCCAGCGTGTAGCCGTCCGGCGCGGTGGATTGCATCAACTGGGCCGGCAGCACGCCGCCGGCACCCGGCTTGTTCTCGACGATCACCGGCTGGCCGAGGATCTTCGAGGCGTTATCGGCCAGCACGCGGAACGGGATGTCGGTGGAACCGCCCGCCGTATAGCCGATGATCAGGCGGATCGGCCGGCTGGGGAATTTGTCCGCCTGCGCGTGGGCCGGCAGGGCTGCGAAACCAATCGCGGCCGTGGCGGCGAGCATGCCCGCACGGGCGATGAAATGGCGGCGTTGCATAAGTCTATGTCTCCTTCTTCTGCTGCAGTTCTGCAATATTGCGACTTCAGGTCTTGAATGCTTGACGGAGCGCGCCGTTGGCGTCGGCGTGCGCCTGTAATACAGCCGGCACGAAGCGGCCGAGCTTGAAAAAATCGTGAATCATCGACGGATAGTCGACCAGCGTGGCCGGCACACCCGCCGCCTGGAGCTTGGCTGCGTAGGCCACGCCCTCGTCATGCAGGGGGTCGTAGCCGGCTACGGCGATCCAGGCCGGGCACACCCCGCGCACATCGGCCCCGGTACCGCCGCCGTCCAGCGGCGCGAAGCGCCAGTCGTCGCGGTCGGCGTCCTGTCCCAGGTAGTGCGAAAAGAACCACTGGATCATGTCGGCGGTCAGCAGGTAGCCGTCGGCCAGCGCGCGGTGCGAGGGCGTGTCCTGCCGCGCGCTCGTGCCCGGATAGATCAGCAGTTGCAGCACCGGCGCCAGGCCGGCGTTGCGGGCGGCCACGGCGCTGGCCGCGGCCAGCGTGCCGCCAGCGCTGTCGCCGCCGAGCGCGATCCGGGCCGGGTCGGCGCCCAGCCGCTCGGCTTCGGCGAAGACCCAGTGGAGCGCGTCGAAGGCATCGTGGGCGGCCGTCGGGAATTGCCAGTCCGGCCCGAGCCGGTAGTCCACCGACAACACCAGGCATTCCGCGCCGAGGCAGAACGTGCGGCACAGCGCATCGTGCGAATTAACACTCCCCACTGTAAACCCGCCGCCGTGGAAATACACCAGCAACGGCAGCGGATCGGCCCAGCTTGCCTCACGCGGTGCATAGAGCCGCACCGGGATGGGATGGCCGTCGCGCGCCGGAATGGCAAAGTTCTCCACGTCATGGACGGGCGGCGGCGAAATATCGAGGATCGGGGCGCTTTTCTCGTAGGCAATCTTGGCGTCCGCCACCTCCAGCGCGTGGATCGGCGGGCGCTTGGCGCGCGCGATCAGGTCCAGCAACTGCGCAACCTGCGGGTCGAGCGGCTGGGAGGACTTGCCAGGAGGAACGCCAGACGCGGAATCGGTCGGCAAAGGCTTGGCGGACATGGACTGACCCGAGGAAGCTGTCTCTGAATATTGTCGAGGTTCGAATAGTGAACGATCGTTCGTTTTCCGTATCATGCCAGCGTTTTGCGGTTGCAGCATGACGAAATCACTGTGGCGATGTGTTTTGGCGACGCTTTTGCGCGATCATCGACCACATCAGCGGCTATGCTGAGAGCGTATTCCATCGGGAGACACCATGACAGGCGAGCACTTGCAGGTTGTACACGGGGATATTACGCGGATGGAGGTCGATGCCATCGTCAATGCCGCGAACAGCGGCCTGTTGGGCGGCGGGGGCGTGGACGGCGCCATCCACGGCGCGGGCGGACCGGCCATCATGAACGCGTGCCGGGCGATCCGCGATGCACAGGGCGGCTGCCCGACCGGCGAAGCGGTGATCACCACGGGCGGCTTGCTGCCGGCGCCCTATGTCATCCATGCAGTGGGCCCGGTCTGGAAGGGCGGGAGCCAGGACGAGGACGCCCTGCTGGCCAGCGCCTACCGCAACAGCGTGCGGCTGGCCGGCGAGCAGGGCCTGCGCACCCTCGCCTTCCCGAACATCAGCACCGGCATCTACGGCTTCCCGCGCGAGCGCGCCGTGGACATCGCCATCCGCGCCGTGCGGGAGGCCCTGCCCAAGGCGCCAAGCCTGGAGCAGGTGACCTTTGTCTGCTTCGATGACGAGAACTACCGCCTGTATCGCGAGCGGCTCACCTGATCACCCTTCTCCCCTCTCCATCATCGATCACGGCAGCGCGCTGCGGATCAGCAGGTTGATCCGCTCGGGCTGCTCGTGGATGATCCAGTGCGTGCCTTCCGGAATCCGCTCCAGGCGCAGTTCGGGGACGAAGTCCTCCAGCCCGTCCGCGAGCGCCTTCGGTAGCGCGCGGTCGTTCTCGCCCCAGATCACCAGCGTGGGCACGCGCACGACGAAGGCCGCCGGATCGAGCCGCGAGATGTCCGGCGCGGCCTCGCCCGGCCCGGGCGGGTGCATCGGCGAGGCGCGGTAGTAGTTCACGCCCCCCGTGAGCGGATGGCTCCCCGCATCACCCGGCTGCGACCACGCCGCGTGGTAGCGCGTGCGGGTCTCGCCGTTGAACCAGGCCGGCAGCCGGTCTGCGTCGCCCGTCAGCATCTTTTCCAGCAGCGCGAATTCGTCGGCGGCCAGCGCTTGCTCGGACCCCGGCTTGCGCAGCCAGTTCATGTAGCCCGACGCCTTTTGCTGCGCCGCATCGGCCGACAGCGCCCGGGCAAACACGTACGGATGGGGCGAGTTGATGATGATCAACCGCTCGACCAGATCCGGATGCTGGATGGCGAGGTTCCAGCAGATTGCCCCGCCCCAGTCGTGCGACACCACCACGCAGCGCTGGTAGCCCAGCGCGCGCACGAACTGCACGAGGTCTTCGACCAGATGCTTCGGCTTGTAGGCTTCCGGCTCGGCCGGCTTGCTGGACAGGTTGAATCCACGCAGGTCTGGCGCCACGGCGAAATGGGTCTGGCCGAACTGCGCCAGCTGGTGCTCCCAGGCGTACCAGAACTCGGGGAAGCCATGCACGAACAGGATGAGCGGCCTGCCCTGCTCCCCGGCGCTCGCGTAATGGAGCCGGGTGCCGTTGGGCAGGTTGGCAAATTGCAGGTGCTGAATCACGGCGGGTGCGGTCATCGCGGTCTCCATCGCCACTCCTTTGCAGTGGGGTGGCTCGGTTCAGCCGCGCAGCGCGGCGATCAGGCCGGCGCGCACTTCCTTCTTGTCGCCGAACGGATCGCCCGGATTGCGCTGGCCGACGATGTCCTCCATGCGTTGCCGCACCGTCTCCAGCGCCTGCGGGTGGGAGTAAATATAGAAGCTTTGGTCGCGGATGGCGTCGAAAGTCAGCTGCGCCACGTCGGCCGCTGTCACCTTGCCCGAATGGACGGCCTTGTCCGACAACGCCTGCGACACCAGCTGCGAACGCGTGGGCGGTGCGTCATTGGCCAGCCCGGCCGGGCGGTTGCGCTGCGACTGGCTGATGCCGGTCGGCACGAAGTACGGGCACAGCACCGAGCAATGCACCTGCTCCGTGACCAGGCTCAAATCCTGGTAGAGCGATTCCGACAGCGACACCACCGCGTGCTTGGACACGTTGTAGACCCCCATCGCCGGCGGGTTCAGCAGCCCCGCCATCGATGCCGTATTGACGATATGGCCCTGGTACGCCGGGTCTTTCGCCGCGGCGGCCAGCATCAGCGGGGTGAAGATCCGCACGCCGTGGATCACGCCGTAGAGGTTCACGCCGAGCACCCAGTCCCAGTCCTTCTGGGTGTTCTCCCAGAGCAGCCCACCCGCGCCGACGCCGGCGTTGTTGAACAGCAGGTGGACTTCGCCGAACGCGGTCATCGCCGCGTCCGCCAGCGCCTGCACGTCTTCGGCGCGCGACACATCGGCACGCAGGCCGATAACCGGCACGCCCTGCGCCTTGAATTCGGCGACGGTTGCATCGAGTGCGTCTTCCTGCACATCCGCCAATACCAGCTTCATGCCCAGCGAGGCGCCGATCCGGGCGAATTCCTTGCCGAAACCGGACGCGCCGCCGGTGATCACCGCCACCTTGCTCTCGAACTGCTTCATATCGTCTCCTCCGGCAGATGCCTTCTTATATAGGGGTGTCAGGCGGCGGACTGCACGTGGTAGCCCTGCCGCGGGAAATGGACGTTGACGGCGCCGGCACGCGGGTCCTGCCGGCGGATGGTGACCACGTGACCGGTCAGCGTCAGCAGCACGCCGGCGACGGGGTCCTTCGCATAATCGGTGGGCGTGACCGTGACCGGGTCGCCCGCCGACAAGCCGCTGCCGGGCAGGATAGTGGTGTCGTGCGGCAGCGGGTCGTGGTTCAGCGCATCGGCGATGGCGGTCTCGGAGGGCACCACGCGCAGCTTGCCGTGGCCATACGCCTGCATCCGCGCGAACCAGGTCTTGACCAGCGGGTAGCCGTCGAGGATCGCCGCCAGCGGCGTGGCGCGGCGGATGAACCAGAGGTTGTGGAACAGCGAGAAATCGGCGATCGACAACTCCGGGCCCGCCACATGCGGCACCCCTGCCGCGAACTGCTCCTGCAGGCGGCCCAGCGTGTCGTGCAGCATGGCGGCGGCCTCGGGCAGCGGCATGCGCAGCGCGTTGGTATCGCCGCGCATGGCCTTGCGGTCGGCGATGAACGCCTGCACCTGGCCCGGCGTCAGGTGCGCCAGCATCGCCTGCACGCCGGCCGGCTGCATGGTGTAGGTGACCGAGGCCGTGAACAGCGCGCTGTCCATCCACGCCGCCGCCAGCCGCGCCGAGGCAGCCTGGATGGCCGGATACAGCGGCGGCTGGGGGGACAGCCGGTCCAGCACGTCGCAGATCAGCGCCGTATCGCAATAAATGTCCGCACCAATCTGCATCACCGGGGTGCGGCGGTAGCCGCCGGTCAGTGCCAGCAGGTCGGGCTTGGGCAGGATGGGCGGGATCTCCACCGCGCTCCAGGTCAAGCCCTTGGCGCCGAGTACGAGGCGAATTTTCTCGGAAAACGGCGAGGTGGCGTACTGATGCAGGATGATGTCAGGCATGCGATGCGGGTCCGGTCAGGTCGGGTTGGATCGATGGGGGCTTATTCCAGCAGGTCGGGCTGCTCGCGCACGATGCGCGCGTACAGCGGCTGGAACTGGAACCAGCCCGCCTGTGCGGTACCGACGATGGAGTATGCCTGCCGCGCCGCCGCTTCGCCAATCGTCTTGAGCGGGGCGTTGGTACGCGCCGCCGCGGCCTCGGCCAGCAGCTGCACCTGGCACGAGCGCTCCATCGTGATGAACCACCAGGCCGCCTCGTCCACGGTCTTGCCCACGGTCAGCAGGCCGTGGTTCTGGAGGATGGCGGCCTTGTTGCCGCCCAGCGCGTTGGCAATGCGCTGGCCTTCGTCGAGTTCCACCACCACGCCGCCGAAGTCGTCGTACAGCGCGTGGTCGTCGTAGAAGGCGCAGACATCCTGGGTCAGCGGATCGAGCTTGCGGCCCAGCGTGGACCACGCGCGGCCATGGGTGCTGTGCGAGTGCGCCGCCGCCACGGCGTCCGGCCGGGTCTGGTGCACGCGCGAGTGGATGGCGAACGCCGCCGCGTTGACCGGGTAGTCGCCCTCCACCACGTTGCCGTGGTGATCGCAGCGGATCAGGTTGGACACCGTCACCTGGCTGAAATGGACGCCGAACGGATTGACCCAGAAGGTGTCCTCGAACTCGGGGTCGCGCGCGGTGATATGGCCGGCCACGCCTTCATCGAACCCGAATTTCGAGAACAGCCGGAACGCCGCCGCCAGCCGCTGCTTGCGGTGCAGCCGCTCCTGTGCCGGGGTGTCGAACTTCGGCGGGCGCGGCAGGTTGCGATAGCGGGCCTTGACCTCCTCGGACAGGCCCTCGGCCATGTCGTCGGGGCGGGGTGCGGATTGCGGGGCGTTCATGGGGTGTCTCCCTCTATATAGGTATACGTGTGGCGAGTGGCGGCTGGCGTCAGACCAGCTTCACGAGCTGCTTGCCGAAGTTCTTGCCCTTCAGCAGGCCGATGAAGGCTTCCGGCGCGCTGGCCAGCCCCTCGGCAATGCTCTCGCGGAACTTGATCTTGCCCTGCGCCACGTAGGTGCCCAGTTCCTTGAGCGCCTGCGGCCAGACGTCCATGTGCTCGGAGACGATAAAGCCCTCGATGCGTGCACGCGATACAAGGATCGCGCGCGGGTTGCGGATCGGCATGTCCTGGCCGTCGTAGCCGGCAATCAGGCCGCACACTGCCACGCGTGCGAAGGCGTTCAGGCGGGCCAGCACCACGTCGAGGATGTCGCCGCCCACGTTCTCGAAGTAACCGTCGATGCCGTCCGGGGTGACGTCCTTGACCATCGCGTAGAGTTCCTTGGCGTCCTTGGCGGCCTTGTAGTCCACGCAGGCGTCGAAGCCGAGTTCCTTGACCACGTAGTCGCACTTGTCGCGTCCGCCGGCCACGCCGATCACGCGGCAGCCGGCCAGCTTCGCCAGTTGGCCCACCACGCTGCCCACCGCGCCGGACGCGGCGCTGACCACGATGGTCTCGCCCGCTTTCGGCGCGATGATCTTGTTCAGGCCGTACCAGGCCGTCACGCCGGGCATGCCCACCGAGCCAAGGTAGGCCGACAGCGGGATATGCGTGGTGTCGACCTTCTGGATGCCGCCGCCGTCGCTCACGCCGTATTCCTGCCAGCCGAACATGCCGACAACCTTGTCGCCCACGTTCCACTTCGGATTCTTGCTCGCCGCCACCTCGCCCACGGTGCCGCCGATCATCACCTCGCCCAGCGGCTGGGGGTTGGCGTACGACTTGCCCTCGCTCATGCGGCCGCGCATGTACGGGTCCAGCGACAGGTAATGGTTGCGTACGAGCACCTGGCCATCGGCCAGTTCCGGCACGGGCGCCTGCTCCAGGCGGAAGTTGTCGGGCGTGACGGCTGCCGTGGGGCGCGAGGCCAGGACGATGCGCTGATAGGTTTGCTTCGACATGATTGGGTTCCTTCGCTCGATCAGGAGATACGTTAGGAAAAATACGTGAAAACGTGGCGCAACGGTCAGCCGTCAGCCGTCAGCGCCGGAGTCAGGCGAGCCGGGCTTGCGCTGGGGCGGCGTGCGCTTGATGTACTTGAAGGTGCCGGATGCCTTGGAGACGATCGCCCCGGCTTCATCGACGATCTCGCCCTCGCAGAACACCATGGTCGAGGTGCGATGCACGGCCAGCCCGCGCGCGCGAAGCTTGCCACGCCCCGGCGCCATGAAGCTGGTTTTCATCTCGATGGTGACCACGCCCCGGCCATCGGTGTCCATCGACCGGCCGGCGACGGCCATGGCCACGTCCAGCAGCGTCATCAGCACGCCGCCGTGGGCCATGTCCCAGCTGTTCTGGTGGCGTTCGCGCAGGTCGAGTTCGATCTCGCTGCGGCCGCCCTCCATGAAGTTGCAGCGCACGCCGAGGTCGGCCAGGAACGGGATCTGGAGCTTAAAGCCGTTGTCTTGCGTCATGGTTAGGATCGTACTCGGACTGCGCTCAAACCGCGCTCACGCCACCGTCAACGGCCAGGATCTGGCCGGTGATGTGCTTGCCCGCCGCCGTGGCGAACAGCAGCGCGGCGCCCTTGAGGTCTTCGTCGTCGCCCAGGCGGTGCAGCGGCACGCCGGCGCACATCGCCTCCACGCCCAGCCGCTCCAGCGAGCCCTTGGTCATCTTCGACGGGAAGAAGCCCGGCGCCAGCGCGTTGACGGTGATGTTGTGCTCGCCCCACTCGGCCGCCAGCGTGCGCGTGAAGTTGACCACGGCGCCCTTGGAGGTGTTGTAGGCAATCGTCTCCATGCTGCCCGGCGGGTTGCCGGCCAGCCCGGCGATGGACGCCACGTTGATCACGCGGCCATGGCGGCGCGGGATCATCGACAGCTTGCCCACGCGCTGCGTCAGCAGGAACAGGCCGCGGATGTTCAGGTTCATCACCTTGTCCCACGCTTCCACGGGGTGGTCTTCGGCCGGGGCGCCCCAGGTGGCGCCGGCGTTGTTGACCAGGATGTCGATGTGGCCAAGCCGGGCCAGCGATTCGTCGGCCAGGCGGGCGATCTCGTCGTCACGCGCGCCATCGGCGGCGATCCAGTCGGCCTCGATGCCGCGCGACTGAAGATGGGCCTGCGCAGCCTGCAGTTCGTCGGCCTTGCGGGCGGACAGCACGATGCGTGCGCCCTGCTCGCCCAGCGCCTCGGCAATCTGCAGCCCGAGCCCGCGCGAGCCGCCGGTGATCAGCGCGGTCTGGCCCTTGAGGTCGAACAGTTGCTGGATGGTATGCATGCTTGTCTCCTTGTTATCTTGTGGATGCGGCGGCCGTGGCGCTCAGAACCAGGCGTCCTGCATGTCCAGCGTCGTGCGGTCCAGCGTGGCCAGCAGATCGAGCTGCGGGTACACCTTCGGCAGCTCGAAGCGGAAGAAGAACGCCGCCGCCGCCAGCTTGCCGCGATAGAAATCGGCGTCGTTGCCTTCTCCCTCGCCCTGCGCCTGCGGCAGCGCGGCCTGCGCCACCAGCGCCTGCTCCAGCCAGATCCACGCCACCACCACGTGGCCGAACGCCTCCAGGTAGACCGAGGCATTGGCGAGCGTGACGTTGGGGTCCCCTGCCGACCACAGCGTGGCAGTGACTTCCGCCAGCCGCTGCGACGCCTTGCCGAGCGCGGCGGCCTGCGCCGCCAGCGTCTTGTCGCCGGTGGCGACGGCGCGCTCGCACGTGGCGCGCAGGCGCTCGCCCACCAGCCGGAGCGCCGCGCCGTCCTGCATCACCACCTTGCGGCCCAGCAGGTCCAGGCCCTGAATGCCGTGGGTGCCTTCGTGGATCGGGTTCAGGCGGTTATCGCGGTAAAACTGTTCGACGTTGTATTCGCGCGTGTAGCCGTAGCCGCCATGCACCTGGATGGCGAGGTTGTTCGCCTCCAGACACCATTGCGAGGGCCAGCTCTTGGCGATCGGGGTCAGGATGTCAAGCAGCAGCGACAGTTCGCGGTGCCGCTCGGCCTCGCCGGCAGCCTTGGCGGCGTGTTCCTCGTCCACCAGCCGTGCGCAGTACAGGTTCAGCGCCAGCCCGCCTTCGACATAGCTTTTCTGCGCCAGCAGCATGCGGCGGATGTCGGCGTGCTCCACCAGCTTCACCTGGGGGCTCGCCGGATCCTTGCCGCCCGGGCCCACCGGCCGGCCCTGCGGACGGTTGCGCGCGTAGTCCAGCGCATGGAGGTAGCCGGTGTAGCCCAGCGTCACCGCGCCCAGACCCACGCCGATGCGGGCCTCGTTCATCATGTGGAACATGCACGCCAGGCCCTTGTGGGGCTCGCCCACGAGGTAGCCAATGGCGCCAGCCTTGCCGTCCGGGCGATATTTCATGCCTTCGCCGAAGTTCAGCAGGCAGTTGGTGGTGCCGCGATAGCCCATCTTGTGATTCAGGCCGGCCAGCACCACGTCGTTGTGCTCGCCAAGCGAGCCATCGGCATTGACCAGGTACTTCGGCACGATGAACAGCGAGATGCCCTTGACGCCGGGAATCAGCTTGCCGTCCGGGCCGGGGATCTTGGCCAGCACGAGGTGGACGATGTTCTCCGACAGCTCATGTTCGCCGGCCGAGATCCACATCTTGTTGCCGCGCAGCCGGTATTGCTGGCCGAGCAGCGATTCGCCTTCGTAGTCGGCCCGCGTGGTGATGTCCGACAGCGACGAGCCCGCCTGCGGCTCCGACAGGCACATCGTGCCGAAGAAGCGGCCTTCGAGTTCGGGGCGGACAAAGGTGTCGATCTGCGCCGGCGTACCGTGCGTGAGCAGCAGGTTGGCGTTGCCGATGGTCAGGAACGGGTACGAACTGGTGCCGACGTTGGCCGCCTTGAAGTAGGCGAACGCGGCCTTCTCGAGCGTGACCGGCAGCTGCATGCCGCCGTATTCGTAGTCCTGCCCGGCGGCCATCAGGCCGGCGTCGCAGAAGGCGCGCAGCGCGGTGCTGACCTCGGGAATGATGCTGACCGTCTCGCCGTCGAAATGCGGCTCGTTGGCATCGCTCTTCTTGTTGTGCGGCGCGAACAGGTCCGTGGCGATCTTCTCGCAGGTGTCCAGCGCGGCGTCGAAGGTCTCGCGGGAGTGGTCGGCGTAACGGGGAATCTGGGTGAGGTCCTCCGCCTTGAGCCACTCATAGAGCACAAAATTGAGGTCACGGCGGGAAAGAATCAGCGACATGGAATGCGAGGCTCCGGGCTGAAAATTCTTGGGAAGGGGACGCCCCTCTCCCGAGCGGGAGAGGGGTGAGGCAGCGCGCAGCGCGCCTTACAGAACTTCGAACAGCCCGGCAGCGCCCTGGCCGCCGCCGATGCACATCGTCACGACCACATACTTCACACCACGGCGCTTGCCTTCAATCAGGGCATGGCCGACCAGGCGGGCGCCGGAGACGCCGTACGGGTGGCCCACGGCGATGGCGCCGCCGTTCACGTTCAGGCGATCCATCGGAATGCCGAGGGTGTCGGCGCAATACAGCACCTGCACCGCGAAGGCCTCGTTCAGTTCCCACAGGCCGATGTCGTCCACCTTCAGGCCAGCCTTCTTCAGCAGCTTGGGCACCGCGAACACCGGGCCGATGCCCATTTCGTCAGGCTCGCAGCCGGCCACGGCAAAGCCGCGGAACACGCCCAGCGGCTGCAGGCCGCGGGCTGCCGCCACGCTCGCGTTCATCACCACCACGGCCGAGGCGCCGTCGGAGAACTGCGACGCATTGCCAGCCGTGACCACGCCGCCGGGCATGGCGGTGCGGATCTTCGCCACGCCTTCCAGCGTGGTGTCGGCGCGGATGCCCTCGTCGGCGTCGATGGTCACTTCCTTGGTCATCAGCTGGCCGGTGGCCTTGTCTGCCACGCCCGCCAGGACCGTCATCGGCACGATTTCGTCCTTGAACTTGCCGGCTTCCAGCGCGGCGGCGGCACGTTGCTGGCTGCGCACGCCGTATTCGTCCTGGCGCTCCTTCGAGATGTTGTAGCGCTTGGCCACGTTCTCGGCGGTCTGGAGCATGCTCCAGTAGATTTCCGGCTTGTTCTTGTTGAGCCAGCTTTCCTGAATCATGTGGCGGTTCATCTCCTGCTGCACGCACGAGATGGACTCCACGCCGCCGGCCACGAAGATGTCGCCTTCATCGGCAATCACGCGCTGCGCGGCCATGGCGATGGTTTGCAGGCCGGACGAGCAGAAGCGGTTCACGGTGGCGCCGGGCACGGTCACCGGGCAGCCGGCACGCAGGGCGATCTGGCGCGCGATGTTGGCACCGGTGGCGCCCTCCGGGTTGGCACAGCCCATCAGCACGTCTTCCACTTCACCCGCCTCGATCTTGGCGCGCGCGATGGCGTGCTGGACCGCGTGACCGCCCAGGGTCGCGCCGTGGGTCATGTTGAATGCGCCCTTCCAGCTCTTGGCCAGCCCGGTGCGGGCCGTGGATACGATGACTGCCTCGTTCATGTCTTGCTCCTCGGTATCTTGGTGTCTCTTGCGAGTTGTTCAGTGTGTTCAGCGTGGGGCGGCGGGATGGCCTTCCAGCACCTGCGCGGCCGTCGCCCGGACCACGCCGGCGGCGGTCATGTCCGCCCAGGCCTGTTCCAGCGAGCCGTTCAGGTCGATGGCGCGGCAGGCGTCCTCGATCACCACAACCTCGAAGCCGGCGGCGCGCGCATCGAGCGCGCTCCAGGCCACGCAGTAGTCCGTGGCCAGCCCGGCGCAGAAAATGCGGGTGACGCCATGCTCGCGCAGGTAGCCGGCCAGCCCGGTGCGGGTGGTGCGGTCGGCCTCCAGGAACGCGGAATAGCTGTCCACGTTCGCATGGTGGCCCTTGCGCAGCACCAGCCGGGCGTGCGGGATGCACAGGTCCGCATGCAGCGCGGCGCCCGGGGTCTCCTGCACGCAGTGGTCCGGCCAGAGCACCTGCTCGCCATAGGCCAGCGTGGTGGTCTGGAACGGCGCGCGGCCGGCGTGGCTGCTGGCGAATGACGCATGCCCGGCGGGATGCCAGTCCTGCGTCATCACCACATGGCCGAACGCCTGCGCCAGCCGGTTGATGACGGGCACCACTTCATCGCCACGGGGCACGGCCAGCGCGCCATCGGGCATGAAGTCGTTCTGCACGTCGATCACCAGCAGGCAGTCCTGCGCGCCGTAGGTCATGGTCCGATCCGTTTCCTCACGCCATCTACGATCTATATGGATGGCTGGTCAGCCGTTGAAGCCCTTGCCCTCGTCGGCCAGCTTGGTCAGCAGCGCGGCGGGTTTCCAGGCTTCGCCGTGGTAACCCTTGGCGTAGCGCTGCATGGCCTGGACCACGTTGAACAGGCCGACCTGGTCTGCGTACAGCATCGGGCCGCCGCGGAACAGCGGGAAGCCGTAGCCGGTCAAGTAGACCATGTCGATGTCGGACGCCTTCGAGGCAATGCCCTCGTCCAGGATCTTGGCGCCCTCGTTGACCAGCGCGAACACCAGGCGCTCCACGATCTCCTCGTCGGAAATCTTGCGGCGCGTGAGTCCGAGCGACTTCGAGTGCTCGACGATCATGTCGTTGACCTGCTGGTTCGGGTACGGCTTGCGGTCGCCCGGCTTGTAGTCGTACCAGCCGGCGCCGGTCTTCTGGCCGAAGCGGCCCAGCTCGCAGAGCTTGTCGGCGGTCTTCGAGTACTGGATGTCCGGCTTGTCCACGGCGCGGCGCTTGCGGATAGCCCAGCCGATGTCGTTGCCGGCCAGGTCGCCCATGCGGAACGGGCCCATGGCAAAGCCGAACTTCTCGATGGCCTTGTCCACCTGCTCGGGCAGCGCGCCTTCGTCCAGCAGGTAGCCGGCCTGGCGGCTGTACTGCTCGATCATGCGGTTGCCGATGAAGCCGTCGCAGACGCCGGACACCACGGCCGTCTTCTTGATCTTCTTGGCGATCTGCATCACCGTGGCCAGCACGTCCTTGCCGGTTTGGGCGCCACGCACCACTTCCAGCAGCTTCATGACGTTGGCCGGGCTGAAGAAGTGCATGCCCACCACGTCCTGCGGACGCTTGGTGAACGAGGCAATCTTGTTCACGTCCAGCGTGGAGGTGTTGGAGGCCAGGATCGCGCCGGGCTTCATCACTTCGTCCAGCTTCTTGAACACGATTTCCTTGACGCCCATTTCCTCGAACACGGCCTCGATGACCATGTCGGCGTCCTTGATGTCGTCATAGGACAGCGTGGTGTTCAGCAGGCCCATGCGCTGCTCGACCTTCTCCTGCGTGAGCTTGCCCTTCTTGGCGCTGTTCTCGTAGTTCTTGCGGATCGTGGTCACGCCACGGTCCAGCGCTTCCTGCTTGGTTTCCAGCATGGTCACCGGAATACCCGCGTTCAGGAAGTTCATGGTGATGCCGCCGCCCATGGTGCCGGCGCCGATCACGGCCACGCGTTCGATCTTGCGCACCGGCGTGTCGCTGGACACATCGGGGATCTTGCTGGCGGCGCGCTCGCCGAAGAAGGCATGGCGCAGCGCGCGCGATTCCGGCGTGCCGACCAGGTACATGAAGCCTTCGCGCTCGGCCTTCAGGCCCTGCTCGAACGGCTTGAGCGACGCCGCCACGGCCTCCACGCACTTCAGCGGCGCGGGGAAGTTCTTGGCCACGGCAGCCACGGTGTTCTTGGCGAAGGCCAGGAAGCCCTCGGCGTTCTCGTGGCGGACCTTGAGGTCGCGCACCTTCGGGTACGGGCCGGGGGCCGCGCCAACGTTCTGGGCGAACTTGATGGCGGCGGGCAGCACGTCACCGTCGACGATTTCATCGAACAGCTTCGAACCGGCAAACTTCTCGGACGGGATGGCCGTGCCCGAGACAATCATGTTCAGCGCATGCTCCAGGCCGATCACGCGCGGCAGGCGCTGCGTGCCGCCAGCGCCGGGCAGCAGGCCCAGCTTGACTTCGGGCAGCGCGATCTGCGCGCCCTTGGCAGCCACGCGGTAGTTGCAGCCCAGGGCCAGTTCCAGCCCGCCGCCCATGGCAACCGAGTGGATCGCGGCCACGACCGGCTTGGCGGAGGCCTCCACGGCGCGGATCACCGAATGCAGCGTCGGCTCCTGCGTGGCCTTCGGCGTGTTGAATTCGCGGATGTCGGCGCCGCCCGAGAAAGCCTTGCCGGCGCCGGTGATGACGACGGCCTTGACGGCCGCATCGTCCAGCGCACGGGTCAAGCCTTCGACGATGCCCAGCCGGGTGCTGTGACCCAGGCCGTTGACGGGGGGATTGTCGAGCGTGATGACGGCAACGCCGTCCTGAACCTGATACTGCGCTGTCATGCTGGTTCCTTTGGTCTTTGGTTATCTCGGGATTCGAATTCTCGAATTTTGGTAACTGCCGGGGCCTTGCGCGGCGGTGTCGTGAAATGTCTCCTCACCCCGCAATCCCTTGCTCCACGGGCTGTCGGACCCGAAAGCGGATCAAGCATACACAAAATAGCACGGTCGTTCAATTTCAATTTTCTGCGATGGATTGCGTGTCATGCGCGGCCTTCATGGCCGCTCCATCCGGCGTTCATGGTGGCCCTCGCAGCGTGCCGAAACCCTCAGGGGGAACCCGTAGGGAATCGGCCGGCTTGATGGCCGTCATGGCGGCAGAGGCACTTTTCACCCACCCTGCCGCCCGGGCTCGACTTTATTTGACGCCGCACTCGAATCCACTAAAAAGGACAGGTTAGACTCGCGCCTTTTCGTTTTTACGGGTATGGCGTCCCCGCGCGCCCCGGCCGGCTTACGAGGCCGCCGGTATTCCCTGACGTTGCAGCGACCCTGTGTCTACCTGATGTCTTCCTCTCATTCGCACCCACATCCGCATCAACATCCCGTCGTCGAGCACGACGACCTGCGCCGCAAGCTCAAGGCGCGCCACCTGACCATGATCGCCCTCGGCGGGGCCATCGGCACGGGGCTGTTCGTGGCCTCCGGGGCCTCGATCGCCCAGTCCGGCCCCGGCGGCGCCCTGCTCGCCTACTGCCTGATCGGCCTGATGGTCTATTGCCTGATGACCAGCCTGGGCGAACTGGCCGTGCACATGCCCGTGGCGGGCTCGTTTGTCACCTATAGCGCGGTCTACGTCGAGGAAGGCTTCGGCTTCGCGCTCGGCTGGAACTACTGGTTCAGCCTGGCCGTAACGATTGCCGTGGAGCTGACCGCCGCCCAGCTCGTCATGCAGTACTGGTTCCCGGACGTGCCGGGCGTGGCCTGGAGCGCCGGCTTCCTGGCGCTGATGTTCGCGCTCAACGCGTTTTCCGTGCGCGGCTTCGGCGAGGCCGAATACTGGTTCGCGCTGATCAAGGTGGTCACGGTGGTGGTCTTCCTCGGCGTGGGCGTGCTGATGATCTTCGGCATCATGAACGGCGGGCCACAGTCGGGCTGGCACAACTTCACCACGGGCGAGGCGCCGTTCGTCGGCGGGGTGCCGGGGATGTTCGCGGTAGCGATGATCGCCGGGTTCTCGTTCCAGGGCACCGAGACCGTGGGCGTGGCCGCCGGCGAGGCCACCGACCCGGCCCGCACGCTGCCGCGTGCCATCCGCCAGACCTTCTGGCGCATCCTGCTGTTCTATGTACTGGCGATCCTGATCATCGGCGTGCTGATTCCCTACACCGACCCGAGCCTGCTCCGCAACGACGTGACCGACGTGGGCGTGAGCCCGTTCGCGCTGGTGTTCCGCCACGCCGGGCTGGCTTTCGCGGCCGGGCTGATGAACGCGGTGGTGCTGACGGCGCTGCTATCGGCGGGCACCTCCAGCATGTATGTCTCCACCCGCATCCTGTACGGCCTGGCCGTCAGCGGCCGCGCCCCGCGCATGTTCGCCCGGCTGACGCCGAGCGGCGTGCCGTTCAACGCACTGCTGATCACCACCGGCATCGGCGCGCTGTGCTTCTTCAGTTCGCTGTTTGGCGACAAGGCGGTGTACCTGTGGCTGCTCAATACCTCGGCCATGACCGGCTTCTTCGCCTGGCTCGGCATTGCCCTGAGCCACTACCGCTTCCGGCGTGGTCTGGTCTACCAGGGCTACAGCGTCAGCGACCTCGCATATCGGTCCCCGCTCTACCCCTTCGGCCCGATCTTCGCCGGCGTGCTGTGCGTGGTCATCGTGGCCGGCCAGAATTACCAGGCGTTCGCCGATATCCCCAACCGCTGGCCGGAGATCCTGGCAACCTATATCGGCGTGCCGATGTTCCTGGCGCTGTGGATCGGCTACCGGCTCGTCAGGAAGACCCGGCTGATCGACTACGAGGACATGCCGTTCGACCTGCCGAACGCGGAAAAGCAGTAAGGCTGCCGCCATCATTACAAGGCGTGGCCGGAACGGTCGGGCGATTCTGCAACATCATCCCGGCCCCCGCCGTGCCCGGGGGCTTCTGGCACTGGCACGCATCGTGCGCCCCGGCTCCCTGTTGATCGACCATTGATCGACTATTGATCGACGCAACCCAAGGAGCCGACGATGAAAAACCCCTGGCTGAAGAAAAACCCCATGCTGAGCATGTGGCTAAGCGGCGCCAACGCCGCGGCGGGCGCCGCCCGGGGCCGGGCGACCGCCGAAGCCAAACGCCAGACCACGCTGGCCACATCCGCCATGATGAAAGCCACAACCGACGCCTGGCTGGCGGCCCTCACTCCGGCGGCTCCCGCGAAGAAGCGCGCTAAAGCCAAAAGCCGCCCGGGCGCGGGGCGGCGGAAGTAGGTTGTTGCGGTTTGAGACAGTGTTGGAGCGGTTGACCCGGCACAAAGCGGCCGGCAATGAGGCCAGTAGATTGGGCGTTCATTTGTGCGGGAGCCAAAATGGACGCCAGAGAGATTGCCCGGGAGATTGACGGAGACGACTTATTTCGTGATCGGCTTCGTCTTGTCGCCATGCGCCGGCTGGGATACAGCGGCTCGGCGGCGCAGCACACCGTGGATGTGGTCAGGCTGCTTGGCGTTGACGAAACCATTCGCCGAATGGAATCCCGTAGCGCATATCTGACATTTGACGGGAGCCAGTTGAAATGGGTCGAGCGCGGAGAACCGTCACGATACTGGCGGGCGGTCTCCGGGAGGCGCGGGTCTATGGGGCCGCAGCATCAAGATCAACCTGGAAAAGGCCCAATCCCTGAAGGCCGCTATATCGCGCGACAGGACAGGCTTGATCGATGGGAAAATACACCGTTCTGGAATCGTCGATTGTGCGTCCTCCGCGCCGTCGACGAGGACCTCGGTGGTCAATGGCCCGGCTGTCGAAGTGCCTGGGGTAACCGCCGCGTATGGCTACACCCTGCGGTCGGGACGAACACATTGAACAGAAGCGGCTTTAGCATTCACGGTGGATCAGACCCCCAATCCGCAGGCTGCATAGACCTGACCTCGGGTATGCCGTCCTTCGTAGACGCCTTCGTCAAATATGGAAGGAACATGGATGTCGTGGTCAAGTATTGAGCTTTCGTGCCGTACGATGACGACAGCCGTGATTGGCTTCATCGTAATTGCCATGTGCCGCCATCTGCTGGATGGGCAGTTCCAATACCTCTGGCACATATTGCTGTGCCTCACTCTCTGCGGATTGGCGCTCTACGGATTCTGGCTCAGGCGAACGAATACGGGGCGCCGGTGGCTTTGGCCCGCACCTCTCTTAGCCTTCATCGTGGCGGCCTCCCTTTTCGGCTAACGCCGACCGCCTTCAGCAAAAAGCCCCCTCAAACCTCCAGCCATTCCTTCCGCACCTGCCCGTTCGCCTTCAGCTCGGTCGGCGTGCCCTCGAAGACGATGTGGCCGTGGCCCATGACGTAGACGCGCTGGGAGATGTCCAGCGCAATCGCCAGTTTCTGCTCGATCAGCAGCACTGACACGCCGCGCTCCTTCAGTGTCTTCAGGAAGTCGCCGACCAGCGCCACGATCATGGGCGCCAGGCCTTCGGTGGGTTCGTCGATCAGGATCAGGTCGGGGTCGCCCATCAGCGTGCGGCACAGGGTCAGCATCTGCTGCTCGCCGCCCGAGAGCACGCCGGCTGACGTGTTCTCGCGCTCCTTCAGCCTCGGGAACATTTGATACATATCGTTCACCGACCAGCGCGGCGACGACTGGCGCGGGTTGCGCTTCTCGCCCAGCAGCAGGTTCTGGCGCACGGTCAGGCTTGGGAAGATGTCGCGGTTCTCCGGCACGTAGCCGATGCCCGCATGGGCGATCTCGAAGGTGCGGCGGCCCAGGATTTCCTCGTCGCGGAAGCGCACCGACCCTTCGGCCTTGACCATGCCGAGGATCGCCTTGGCCATGGTCGAGCGCCCCACCCCGTTGCGGCCGAGCAGCGCCACGATCTCGCCCTCGTCGATATGGGCATCCACGCCGTGCAGGATGTGGCTCTTGCCGTAGTAGGCGTGCAGCCCGGTAACGTCCAGCATGCGCTTGGCCATCAGTGCGCTCCTTCCGGCACGGGTTCGTCGAGGCTCGTGCCCAGGTAGGCTTCCTTGACCTTGCGGTTGTTGCGGATGGCCTCGGGGGTGTCCGTGGCGATGACTTCGCCGTAGACCAGCACCGAGATCCGGTCCGCCAGGCCGAAGACCACGCTCATGTCGTGCTCCACCATCACCAGCGTCTTGCCGACCGTGACCTTGCGGATCAGCTCCACCGCGTGGTCCGATTCCGACCGGCTCATACCGGCCGTGGGCTCGTCCAGCAGGATCACCTCGGCGCCGCCCGCGATGGTGATGCCGATCTCCAGCGCGCGCTGCTCCGCATAGGTCAGCAGCCCGGCCTGCGAGTGGCGCCGATGCTGCATGCCGATCAGTTCCAGCACCTCCTCGGCCCGCTCGCGCGCATCGCGCAACTCGGACAGCCGGTGCCAGAACGAATACTTGTAGCCGAGCGACCACAGCACCGCGCAGCGCAGGTTCTCGAACACCGACAGCCGGTGAAAGATATTGGTGATCTGGAAGCTGCGCGACAGCCCCATCCGGTTGATCTCGAACGGCCGCAGCCCGCTGATGGGCTCGCCATTCAACTTCACCGTGCCCGAACTGGGCGCGAACCGCCCCGAGATCAGGTTGAACGTGGTGGACTTGCCCGCCCCGTTCGGCCCGATCATCGCGTGGCGCTCGCCGCGCCCGATGGCCAGCGTCACGCCACGGATGATCTCGGTCTGGCCGAACTTCTTGCGCACGTCGATAAGTTCCAGCGCGGGCGTGCCCCCGCCTGCCATGGCCGCCGTCATGCCTGACCTCCGAATTCCGCCTGGATCTTGTCGAGTTCGGCGCGCACACGGCCCGCCGCCCAGCGCCACGCCACGTAGCCCACGGCCCAGAGCGCCGCGGCGACGATCCACGGTGCTACCGTGCCCGCGTCGAAGGCCACGCCGAACAGCCGCATCGCGGTGCCGTTGGCGCTATCCACCTGCACCTTGTAGACCAGTTCCACGGTCAGGATCAGCGCCGCCAGCAGCACCAGCCCGGCCACGGCCGCCTGCCCGTAGCTGGGCAGCATCCGCCCGAGGCGCTTCTTCGCCAGCAGCGGCACCTGCATCAGCAGCAGGCTGGCGATGCCGCCCGGCACGAACATCACCATCATCACGAAGAACAGGCCGAGGTAGAGCAGCCAGGCCTTGGTCAGGTCCGACAGCGCCACCGCGAACAGCACGAAGACCACGGCACCGATCACCGGGCCGAAGAACACCCCCGCGCCACCGATGAAGGCGGCCAGCAGCACGCCGCCCGAGCGCACCGCGCTGACGTTCTCGGCGGACACGATCTCGAAGTTGATGGCCGACAAGGCCCCGGCGATGCCGGCAAAAAATGCCGAAAGAATCACAACCAGGAACCGCACCCGCTGGGTGTTGTAGCCGATGAATTCCACGCGCTCGGGGTTGTCGCGCACGGCGTTGGCGATGCGCCCGAGCGGGGTCTGGGTCCAGGCGTACATCGCCGCCATGGAGGCCAGGCACCAGAGGGCAATCAGGTAGTAGACATGCCGGCCCGGGCCGAAGGTGATGCCCAGGAAGGGGTCGCCAACCACCCGGTTCGTGGAAATGCCGCCCTCGCCGCCGAAGAAGTCCGGGAACATCAGCGAGCTGGCGAACACCATCTCGCCGATGCCCATGGTGATCATGGCGAAGGTCGTGCCGGACTTCTTGGTCGTTACGTAGCCGAACAGCACGCCGAAGAACGCGCCGGCCAGCCCGCCCACCAGCGGCAGCATCGACACCGGCAGCCAGACCTTGCCGGCGCCGATCATGTTCAGCACGTGCACGGCGATGAACGCCCCGAGGCCCGCGTAAACCGCATGGCCGAAGGACAGCATGCCGGTCTGCCCGAGCAGCATGTTGTACGACAACGCGAAGATGATCATGATGCCCATCTGGGACATCAGCGTCACGGCGAAGCCGCCCGTGAAGATCATCGGCATCACCAGCATCAGCAGCGCGGTGGCGCCCCAGATGATCCAGCGGGCCAGGTTGAGCGGGCGGTAGCGCATGGTGCGGCCGGTCACTACCGCGTTGGGAGTCTGTTGCATGGTCGTGGTCTCCATCGCTCAACTCTCCCGGGTGCCCATGAGCCCGCGCGGGCGGAAAATCAGCATCACCACCAGCAGCAGGTACGGCAGCACCGGCGCCACCTGGGCCACAGTGAGCTTCCAGACCGAACTCAGTGGCGTGGCGTCGCTGACGTTGAGCCCCAGGCTGCCGAACAGGCCGGCCAGCGAGGCGTCGATCGTCACCGCGAAGGTTTGCAGCACGCCAATCAGGATCGAGGCGATGAACGCCCCCACCAGCGACCCCATGCCCCCCACCACGGCCACCACGAAGACGATGGAGCCCACCGCCGCCGCCATCGACGGCTCGGTCACGAAGGCATTGCCGCCGATCACCCCCGCCAGCCCCGCCAGCGCGGCGCCGCCGCCGAAGACCATCATGAACACGCGCGGCACGTTGTGGCCGAGGGCCTCGACCATCTCGGGGTGCGTCAGCGCGGCCTGGATCACCAGCCCGATGCGGGTGCGGGTCAGCACGAGGAAGATCGCCACCAGCATGCCCAGCGACACCAGCATCATGAATGCCCGGTAGGTGGGGAAGGACGAGGTGAACACCGTGAACAGCGGCCCGTCCAGCTCCGGCGGAATCCGGTACGGCACCGCGGCCAGCCCCCAGACCAGCTTCACCCCCTCCTCGATCAGGTAGGCCAGGCCGAAGGTGAATAGCAATTCGGCTACGTGACCGAATTTGTGCACGGTGCGCAGCCCGAAGCGCTCGACCAGGGCGCCGGCCCCGGCCACCAGCAGCGGGGCCAGGATCAGCGCCGGCCAGAAGCCGATCTTGCTGGCGATGGTGTAGGCAAAGTACGCGCCCAGCATATAGAAGCTGGCATGCGCGAAATTGAGCACGCCCATCATGCTGAAGATGAGCGTGAGCCCCGATGACAGCATGAACAGCAGCAGCCCATAGCTGATGCCGTTCAATAGCGAAATGACGAAAAATTCCACGGCGGGTCCTTCGGTGGGACGTGTGGCGCCCAGCGCAAAAGCGTGATTGTCCGCCGATCCGGCGCGGACGGAAACCCGTCGGCGCCGGACCGCTCAGATGCCGGTGGCGCGCCGGGTCAGCCCGGGCGCTTCATCTGGCAGGACGTGGGCTGGGCAGCGACGAACTGGTCGAGCTCCGCGTTCGTCTTCCAACCGTAACCGGTGTTCTCGGCGTCGTACTTGACTTCCTTGCCGTCCACCTTGGTCCACGTGGCCACCACGAGCGGCTGCTGCGCCTGGTGGTCGGTGTTACGCATCTCGACGGTGCCGTTCATGCTTTCCACCTTGAGGCCCTCGAGCGCCTGGGCCACCTTCACCGGATCGGTGGAGTTGGCCTTCTTCATGGCCTGGCTCAGCATGGCGATGCCCGTATAGGACGCCATCACGTAGAAATCGTCGTTGTACTTCTTCTTGAAGCCCTCGATGATCTCCGAACCCTTGAACCCCTTGTTGTTCGGGTTGTAGTAGCCCACGTACTTCACGTGCTCGGCGCCGGCAGCGCCCATGGCCGTGGCCACGCCCGTGGTGCCGGCGTAGTAGGTGTAATAGTTCGTGGTCAGCCCGGCGTCCTTGCCGGCCTTGATCAGCAGGGCCAGGTCGCTACCCCAGTTGCCGGTGATGACCGTATCGGCGCCCGAAGCCTTGATCTTGGCCGCATACGGCGCGAAGTCCTTGACCTGCGCCAGCGGGTGCAGATCCTCGCCCACGATCTGGATGTCCGGACGCTTGCGCTTCAGGTACTCCTTGGCGGCGCGCGCCACCTGGTGCCCGAACGAGTAGTTCTGGTTGATCAGGTAGACCTTCTTGACGTTCTGATCCTTGGCCAGGAACGTGGTCAGGGCCTCCATCTTCATATCGGAGTTGGCGTCCAGCCGGAAGTGCCAGTAATTGCACTTGCTGTTGGTCATGTCCGGGTCCACCGCCGCGTAGTTCAGGTAGACGATTTCCTTGCCCGGATTGCGTTCGTTGTGCTTGGCCACCGCGTCTTCGAGCGCCAGCCCCACCGAGGAGCCGTTGCCCTGCACGATATAGCGGATGTTCTGGTCCACGGCCTGCTTGAGGATGGTCAGGCTTTCCTGCGGCGACAGCTTGTTGTCAAACCCCACCACCTCGAACTTGTGCGCGCCGGCCCAGTTCTTCTGGTTGGCCACCTCGGCCACGTACTGCCAGCTCTTGAGCTGGTTCTGCCCCACCGGGGCCATCAGCCCAGACAGCGGATCGATGAAGGCAATCTTCACCGTATCCGCCGCCGCCATGCCCGAAACCAGCGTGGAACCCAGTGCCGCAAATACCGCCACACCAGCCACCAGCGGACGCATCTTCGTCATACCTGTCTCCTTCACTCTCGTTATCGAATGGCGATTGGAACCGCCGCGGGCGGGGTTGCCGCCTGCCTGTTGCTGCCTGTTATGGATGGGAATTGCACCCGGCCCCGGTCTACGCCGGCTGGCTCAGGCGGTTGGCAGCTTGTAATCCTTGAACTGGTCGCGCAGCTTGAGCTTCTGCATCTTGCCGGTGGCCGTGAGCGGAATCTCGGTGACGAATGCCACGTCGTCCGGAATCCACCACTTGGCCACCTTGCCCTCGAAGAAGGCCAGCAGCTCTTCACGCGTGATGTCCATGCCGGGCCGCCTGACCACCACCAGCAGCGGGCGCTCGTCCCACTTGGGGTGAAAGGCGGAAATACACGCGGCCATATGCACCGCCGGGTGGGCGGCGGCCACGTTCTCGATGTCGATGGACGAAATCCACTCGCCGCCGGACTTGATCACGTCCTTGCTGCGGTCCGTGATCTGCATATAGCCCTCTTCGTCGATGGTCGCCACGTCCCCGGTGGGGAACCAGCCATCGACCAGCGGCGAATTGTCGTTGCGGAAGTAGGTGGAAATCACCCATGGACCGCGCACATACAGGTCGCCGAAGGCCTTGCCGTCCCACGGTAGCTCGGCGCCTTCGCCATCGACGATCTTCATGTCGACGCCAAAGATCACCCGGCCCTGCTTCTCCAGGATCTTGTGGCGCGCGTCCTCGGGGAGGTCCTCGTGACGGGCCAGCAGCTTGCACGAGGTGCCCAGCGGCGACATCTCGGTCATGCCCCAGGCGTGGATCACCTCCACGTCCAGCGCCTCCAGCGCGCGGATCATGGCCGGCGGCGCCGCCGAACCGCCGATCACGGTGCGACGGAAAGTCGAGAATTTCAGATTATTCGCATTGACATGCTGGAGCAAACCCAGCCAGACCGTCGGCACGCCAGCGGAAAAGGTCACCTTTTCCTGCTCGAACAGTTCGTAGAGCGAGGCGCCATCCAGCTTGGCCCCCGGCAGCACCAGCTTGGCGCCGACCAGCGGCACCGAGTACGGCAGGCCCCAGGCATTGACGTGGAACATCGGCACGACCGGCAGGATCACGTCCCGCGCGGAGCAGCCGAGCGCGTCGGGCAGCGCCGATGCGTACGAGTGCAGCACCGTGGACCGGTGCGAGTACAGCGCGCCCTTCGGATTGCCGGTGGTACCCGAGGTGTAGCAAAGGCTGGAGGCCAGGTTTTCGTCAAATTCCGGCCAGGTGTAGTCGCCATCCTGCGCGTCGATCAGGTCCTCGTAGCAGAGCAGCGGCACCTTGGCATCGGCCGGCATGTGGGCGCGGTCGGTCATCATCACCCAGCCCCTTACGTTCGGGCAATGCGGCGCCACGCCTTCCACCAGCGGCAGGAAGGTGGCGTCGAAGAACACGTAGCGGTCTTCGGCGTGATTGACGATATAGGCGATCTGTTCCGGGAACAGGCGGGGATTGATGGTGTGGCAGACGGCGCCCATGCCGGAGACGCCGTAGTAGATCTCCAGGTGGCGATAGCCGTTCCACGCCAGCGTGCCGACTCGTTCACCCTGCTGCACGCCCAGCGCGCCGAGCGCCTGGGCCAGCTTGCGGGCCCGCAGCTCGCAGTCGCGGTAGGTGTAGCGGTGGAGGTCGCCCTCGGTCCGCCGCGAGACGATTTCTGTGCTGGCGTAATACCGCGCAGCGTGCTTGATGATGGAGGAAATGAGCAGCGGCGCGCTCATCATTTGACCCATCAATGCCATGGAATGTCTCCAGTCTTGTCGTGGTCGGCCTGAGAAAAACGAACAACCGTGCTTATTTTTGGCGGAATGTTCCCGTGCTCCTCGCCGCATGCGCGTCCACGTCATGCACGAGATTGATGTCCGCTATCGATAAGGCATGGCGCCCCGGTGGACACCCCCTCGGCCGACAGGGGAAAACCGGTGCAAGTACAATACTGCGTGCCCTGATGCGTCTCAATATGTCGTTTTCCCCTAGCCTGCAAGCGCACTTCGGCACCCCCCATTCACCCCCGCAGACCGCAAAGCAGAACGTCGATGCCCCCTGAGTCCCCTGTACCGTTCCGCACCGCGCCCGGCTTCGCCGCGCTGGGCGAGCGCTTCTTCACGCGCCTGCAGCCCACGCCGCTGCCCTCGCCGTACCTGGTCAGCGTGGCCCCGGCCGCTGCCGCGCTGCTGGGCTGGAACCCTGAGACGATCGGCGCCGAAGCCAGCCAGCCGGACTTCCTCGACACCTTTATCGGCAACCGCGTGCCCGACTGGGCCGACCCGCTGGCCACGGTCTACTCGGGCCACCAGTTCGGCGTCTGGGCCGGGCAACTGGGCGATGGCCGGGCCATCCGCCTCGCCGAGGCAGCGCGCGACGACGGCCCGTGGGAAATCCAGCTAAAAGGGGGCGGCCTGACGCCCTACTCGCGCATGGCCGATGGCCGCGCGGTACTGCGCTCGTCGATCCGCGAATACCTGTGCTCCGAGGCCATGTACGCGCTGGGCGTGCCGACGACGCGGGCGCTGGCCATCGTCGGCTCGGACGCCCCGGTGCGCCGCGAGACCATCGAGACCGCCGCCGTGGTCACGCGCCTGGCGCCGAGCTTTATCCGCTTTGGGCATTTCGAGCACTTCGCCGCGCGCGAGGACCATGCCGCGCTGCGCGAGCTGGCCGATTTCGTCATCGACCGTTTCTACCCCGCCTGCCGCGATGCCGCCGGCAACCCCTACCAGGCGCTGTTGCGCGAGGTCTCGCTGCGCACCGCGGACATGGTGGCGCACTGGCAGGCCGTCGGGTTCTGCCACGGGGTGATGAACACCGACAATATGTCGATCCTGGGCCTGACCATCGACTACGGCCCGTTCGGCTTCCTGGACGCCTTCGACGCCAACCATATCTGCAACCATTCCGACCAGCAGGGCCGCTACGCCTATAGCCAGCAGCCTCAGGTGGCGTTCTGGAACCTGCATTGCCTGGCGCAGGCGCTGCTCCCGCTCTGGCGCGACACCGATGCGGCCGATGC
Organism: Cupriavidus sp. 2KB_3; assembly: GCF_052115685.1. Taxonomy (NCBI): domain Bacteria; kingdom Pseudomonadati; phylum Pseudomonadota; class Betaproteobacteria; order Burkholderiales; family Burkholderiaceae; genus Cupriavidus; species Cupriavidus sp. 2KB_3. The sequence goes on along the minus strand of NZ_JBFRHD010000004.1, from coordinate 88,891 downwards.
AGCCGATCCCGAGGCCGCCAAGGAAGCCGCAGTGGCCGCTGCGCGTGAGGCACTCGACCCGTTCCGCGACCGCTACGCCGCCGCCTTCTTCCGCCACTATCGCGCCAAGCTGGGCCTGCGCCCGCTGGGCGGGCAGGAAAACGAGGACGAGGCGCTGCTGACCAACCTGTTCCGGGTGCTGCACGCCAACCGCGTGGACTACACCTTGTTCTGGCGCAACCTCGCCCGCATCTCGGGGAAGGATGCCAGCGCGGACGCCCCGGTGCGCGACCTGTTCCTGGACCGCGCCGCCTGGGACGCCTGGGCCGCCGAGTACCGCGCCCGGCTGCAGGCCGAGCAGTCCGACGACGCCACGCGCGCCGCCGGCATGCTCGCCGTGAACCCGAAGTACATCCTGCGCAATCACCTCGCAGAAACCGCGATCCGCGCCGCGCGCGACAAGGACTTCTCCGAGGTGGACCGCCTGCTGGCCGTGCTGTCCCGGCCATTCGACGAGCAGCCCGAGGCGGAAGCCTATGCCGCCCTGCCGCCGGACTGGGCGTCCGGGCTCGAGGTCAGCTGCTCGTCGTGACATCGAAGAATCGTGAATTTCTGAATCTGTAAGGATTGCGGCGCGAGTCCGACCAAGCAAGACCGGGGCCCCGCGCCACCGCCCAACGAGAAGGACGCAAGATGACCATCAAGAAGACCGACGCCGAATGGCGTGAGCAACTCTCCGATATCGAGTACCGCGTCGCGCGCGAAGCCGCCACCGAGCGCCCGTTCACCGGCCGCTACTGGGACCACTGGAACCAGGGCATCTACCACTGCGTGGGGTGCGGCACGCCGCTGTTCGAATCGGCCACGAAGTTCGACGCCGGCTGCGGCTGGCCCAGCTATTTCAAGCCGATCAACGGCGAGGTGATCGCCGAGCACACGGACCACAGCCACGGCATGACGCGCGTGGAAGTGCGCTGCAAGGAATGCGGCAGCCACCTGGGCCACGTGTTCGAGGATGGCCCGGCCCCCACCGGCCTGCGCTATTGCATCAACTCGGCTGCGCTAAAATTCGACGATCGCGATCCTTCCGATCGCGGGTGATGCACCGGGTGACGTAATCGTTGCCCGGGACGCCCGCCACGCGCCATTCCCCAAGTACAATGGCGCGGCCGCGGGCCTCTGCGTCAGGCAAGCCCGCCAATCAACCATCGTCCGCATGAAATTTCTTTTCGACCTGTTCCCGGTCATCCTGTTTTTCATCGCCTTCAAGCTGTTCGGCATCTACCCGGCCACGGCCGTCGCGATGATTGCCACGGTGCTCCAGATTGCCTGGGTGCGCTTCCGCCACGGCAAGGTGGAACCGATGCAATGGGTCAGCCTGCTGATCATCGGCGTGTTTGGCGGTGCCACCATCCTGTTGCACAACGAGACCTTCATCAAGTGGAAGCCGACGGTGCTCTACTGGCTGTTCGCGGTGACGCTGGTGGGCTCGGTCATCGGCTGGCGCAAGAACCTGATCCGCGCCATGATGGAAAAGCAGGTCACCCTGCCGGACGCCATGTGGGGCCGCCTGAATGCGGCCTGGGCAGGCTTCTTCGCCGCCATGGGCCTGCTGAACCTCTACGTGGCGTACACGTTCTCCACCGATACCTGGGTCAACTTCAAGCTGTTCGGCAGCATGGGGCTGATGCTGGTGTTCATCGTGCTCCAGAGCATCTGGATGTCGCGCCATATCCAGGAAACTCCGTCCGAATAAGCCGGACGCCACGCTACAAGGAACCCGGATGGCTGCCGACCCTGCCACCATCGAGGCGCTGCTGCGCGCGGCCCTCGCCCCCTCCCGCCTGACCGTGCGCGACGACAGCGCGGCCCATGCCGGCCATGCCGGCGCGGCCTCCGGCGGAGGGCATTACGATGTGCTGATCGTCAGCGAGTTGTTTGCGGGCCACTCGCGGGTTGCCCGCCATCGCATGGTGTATGATGCGCTGCGCGCCCTGTTCCCGGCGCAGATTCATGCGCTGGCCGTCAGCGCCTACACCGACCAAGAATATCAATCCCGCGAAGCTTCACGCGACGCTACCCGCAACTCTCAGACCTGATTCCATGAAGACCACCGTCCTCTCGTTCAGCCTGGCGGCTGTGCTTGCTGCTGGCAGCCTGCCCGCAATCGCCCAGAACGCCGCCGTTGTGAATGGCAAGCCCATCCCCTCGGCCAAGCTGGACAAGCTGATCGCCGGCACCGGCCAGCCCGCCAGCCCCGAGCTGCGCGACCGGGCCCGCACCATGCTGATCGACCGGGAACTGCTGCTGCAGGAAGCCAACAAGCGCGGCATCACCCAGCGCGACGACGTGCAGGAACAGCTCGAGCAGGCCAAGCTCAACGTGCTGGCCGGCGCGGTGTTCGAGGACTACGTGCGCACCAACGGCGCCAGCGACGACGAACTGCGCAAGCAGTACGACAAGATCAAGGCGCAGTTCGGCAACGGCAAGGAGTACCACGCCCGCCACATCCTGGTGGAGAAGGAAGCCGACGCCAAGGCACTGATCGCCAAGATCAAGGGCGGCGCCAAGTTCGAGGACGTGGCCAAGGCTTCGTCGAAGGACACCGGCTCGGCCGTCAACGGCGGCGACCTGGACTGGGCCAACAGCACCAGCTACGTGCCCGAGTTCTCGGCCGCGATGACCGGGCTGAAGAAGGGCCAGATGACCGACACGCCGGTCAAGACCCAGTTTGGCTGGCACATCATCGAACTGGTGGACACGCGCGACGCCAAGATCCCGTCATTCGAGGAAGTGAAGCCGCAGCTGCAACAGATGCTGATGGGCGACCAGGCCTGGCAGCGCGAGCAGTTCCAGGCAATGATGAAGTCGATCAAGGAAAAGGCCAAGATCCAGTAAGGATCCCGGCGTTTCCCGATACCGAAACCGGCGCCCAGGCGCCGGTTTTTGTTTTCCGGGCGCGCTGGCGCACACTTTGGGAAGATTTCGACGTTTCCCCGGCACCGTGCGCTCGGTAAGATGTTTCCCACGGGCCGCCGGGCCGTTCCGGACCGGCATCCGGCATCCTGGGAGCGCATCGCAAGCATGGGCGTGACAAGCGGCTACTGGCACCTGTGGCACCTCTACTCGCGCGGCATCGTCTATTGTGCGCTGGGCATGCCGCATATCGATTGCACGGGCATGCGCTGGCGCCACCTGCACCCTCACCTGCCCGAGCGCGACCGTTACGCGCAGACCAAGCTGCTCCAGGCGACCATTGCCTATATGGAGATGCACGGCGAGCTGCCCGTGCCGCCCGACGCCGACCGCATGCGCCTGCTGTACTCGCGCTACCTGCCCTGGAGCGCCCGCCTCCAGGCGGATATGGCGCCCATCGATCCCACTGTGAACCCGGCGACGGCTTAGCTTTGCCCCTTCCCCATTCCCACAAAAAGTTATTCTAGCGTCACATACAACCCGGGTATTGCTGACGATCCTGTCAGCGAAGCCAGGTCTTCGGCATGGGCATTGCTTGGGTCCGCTACCCCCTGCGACCACAACGCCTGATTCCTGTCACCGAGAGTTGTCATGAAGCTAAAGATCATCAACCCCAATACCACCCAGAGCATGACCGACAAGATCGGCCAGTGCGCCCGTGCGGTGGCCTTGCCGGACACGCAGATCGTGGCAGTCAGCCCACGCATGGGGCCAGCCTCCATCGAGAGCCATTACGATGAGGCGCTGAGCGTGCCGGGCATTCTCGACGAGGTCCTGGTTGGTGAGCAGGAGCACGTGGACGGCTACGTGATTGCCTGTTTCGGCGATCCGGGCCTCTACGCAGCGCGCGAGGTAGCGCGCGGCCCAGTGATCGGCATCGCCGAGGCCGCCATGCACGCGGCCAGTATGATCGGCACGAGCTTCAGCGTGGTCACCACGCTGGCCCGCACCTGCAATATCGCCTGGCACCTGGCCGAGCGCTACGGCATGAAGCGGTTCTGCCGCAACGTGCGCGCCAGCGACCTGCCCGTACTGGAGCTGGAGCGGCCCGGCTCGGATGCGCGCCGCATCATCGCCGAAACCTGCCGCGTGGCGCTGGCCGAGGACGAAAGCGACTGCATCGTCCTGGGCTGCGCTGGCATGACCGACCTGTGCGCGGAGATCTCCGACGCGATTGGCGCCCCGGTGATCGACGGCGTCTCATGCGCCGTCAAGATGGCCGAGGCACTGGTCTCGCTGCGGCTCTCCACCAGCAAGCGCGGAGACTTGGCGCGGCCGCTGCCGAAGGCCTACACCGGCCTGCTGGCCCAGTATGCGCTGGGCTGAATGCACCGAATTGAGTCATTGCCAGGCCGGTCGCGCCCATTCTTGCCACCCGACTTCCAGAGCAGCATCAGCAAAGACCGAGGCGCACCAGCCACGCCAGTTTGATCTGGCGCAAAGTCAGTAGCGACAGCAGGGATCGGCAACAAATGTTCACGTCTGTCTGATTGGCGACGGCGTGAGGTGGACTTAGGATGGGCTGCCCGAATTCCTCGATCTGGAGCATCCATCATGCCAATCATTGCACTGCCCTTCGCCATCGGCAGGCGCTTTCCGAACCAGAGGTCGCTGCGCGGCTAAGGCACTGCCCCATGACCGCGACGCTCGACCTGCTCGGCTGGCTCTTCATCAATATCGCCGTACCGTTGCTGGCACCGGTGGCATTGTTGCCAATTGCGCGTGTGCCCCGCTTCTATCGGCGGCACAGCAGAGGCATTGTCGTACGGGCCGTCCAGGACGGGCAACTGCTCTGGACCGTGATTGCGATGAGCGCCAGCGCATGCCATGCACTGGCAGGGCAATTCAACGTCGACCTACCGCCCGGTCCACAGCGGCTGGTCTGGCTCGGCATCACGTGGCATGTGGGCATGATTGTTGGCGCGTCCGGACTCGTCCTCGTGGGCGCCATGGACGCGCATCCCGCGCGGCGCGGCGCCGACTTGCAACCTAACCATATCCTGCGGCTGTCGGTCGTCCTGGCCATGCTGGCCGCGGTCAGTTGCTCGGCCGTGCGCGCATTGGGTTCATAGCTATCAACCTTAAGGAAACGCTCATGGAAAAATTCCTGAACCGGCTGCGCGATGACAAACGCTTTGCAAGGAAGTTCGAGATGGTGGTCATCCTTGTGTACGGGAGCACGGGCCTCTGCTGGCTGTCCGCGCTGGCCTACACGGTGCTGACCAGAGGCGGCCTCAAATAGGAAAAGCCCGCTTGCGCGGGCTTTCCTGGGGCTTCAGTCTGTCAAGCGCCGTGCAGCGATCAACCGACCCACTTCCGGGCGTTGCGGAACATGCGCATCCACGGGCTGCCGCCGTCTGCGGCCTGCTTCCAGGCATCCGGGGCCCAGCTCATGGTGGCTGCGCGGAACACGCGCTCCGGGTGGGGCATCAGGGCCGTGAAGCGGCCGTCCACGGTTGTGACCGAGGTGATACCGTCCGGCGAGCCGTTCGGGTTCAGCGGATAGGCCTGCGTCACCGCGCCCTTGTTGTCGACGAAGCGCAGCGCCACCTTGGCGGCCTGGATGTCACCCTGCTGCGAGAAGTCGGCAAACCCTTCGCCGTGCGCCACGACGATCGGAATGCGGCTGCCTTCCATGCCGGCGAAGAAGATCGACGGCGACTGCTCGACCTGCACGGTCACGAAGCGCGCTTCGTACTGTTCCGACTGGTTGCGGGTGAACTTCGGCCAGGCATTGGCACCCGGGATGATCGGGGCGAGGTTGCTCAGCATCTGGCAACCGTTGCAAACGCCCAGCGCGAAGGTGTCCTGGCGGTTGAAGAAGGCCGCGAACTGCTCGGCCATCTGCGCGTTGAACAGGATGGTCTTGGCCCAGCCTTCGCCGGCGCCCAGCACGTCGCCGTAGCTGAAGCCGCCGCACGCCACGAAGCCCTTGAAGTCGGCCAGGCTTGCCCGGCCGGCGATCAGGTCGCTCATATGAACGTCGTGCGTGTCGAAACCAGCGCGGTCCATGCTGTACGCCATTTCGAGGTGCGAGTTGACGCCTTGCTCACGCAGGATGGCGACGCGCGGACGGTTGCCGGTGGCGATGAACGGCGCGGCGATGTCTTCAGCCGGATCGAACGTCAGTACCGGGCTGATACCGGGGTCGGTAGCGTCCTGGAGCAGCTGGTACTCGCTGTCCGCGCAGGCCGGGTTGTCGCGCAGGCGCGCGATGCGCCAGCTGACTTCCGACCAGTTGCGCTGGAGTTCGGCACGGGCGGCGCCGAACACCTTCTTCGCGTCGCGGTACACCTCGACCTGATCCGTCGTGTTCGGCTTGCCGATCACGTGGCTGCAGGCCGACAGGCCAGCTTCGCGGAGCACGCCAAACACGGCGTCGCGCTCGTCGAGTCGCACCTGGATCACGGCGCCCAGTTCTTCGGCAAACAGCGCGCGCAGCGTCTGGTCGTTGCGGCGCTCCGCCACCTGCTGCGCCCAGTTCTTGGCGTCGCCGTAGTCCTGCTCCTGCGTCGGGTCGAGCGTGAGCATGTCCACGTTCAGGGACACGCCGCAGTGCCCCGCGAACGCCATTTCGGCCACGGCAGCCATGAAACCGCCGTCCGAGCGGTCGTGGTAAGCCAACAGCTTGCCTTCGCGGTTCAGGCGCTGGATCACGTTGAAGAAGTTCTTCAGGTCGTCGGCGTTGTCGACGTCCGGCGCGCGGTCGCCCACCTGCTGCGTCACCTGCGCCAGGATGCTGCCACCCATGCGATTCTTGCCGCGGCCCAGGTCGATGGCGATCAGCACGCTGTCGCCCAGGTCCGTGCGAAGCTGCGGCGTCAGGGTATTGTCGACGTCATCCACCGCGGCAAACGCCGAGATGATCAGCGACACCGGCGCCACCACTTCCTTGTCGCCATCGGCGTCCTGCCACTTGGTGCGCATGGACAGCGAATCCTTGCCGACTGGAATGCTGATGCCCAGCGCCGGGCACAGTTCCATGCCGACAGCATGCACGGTGTCGTACAGCTTGGCATCTTCGCCCGCCACGCCGCAGGCGGCCATCCAGTTGGCCGACAGCTTGACCTTGCCGAGGTCCTTGACCGGCGCGGCCGCCAGGTTCGTCAGCGCCTCGCCAATCGCCATGCGGCCGGAGGCCGGTGCGTCGATCACGGCCAGCGGCGTGCGCTCGCCCATGGTCATCGCCTCGCCCGCCTTGCCCTTGTAGTCGAGCGTGGTCACGGCCACGTCGGCCACCGGCACCTGCCACGGACCGACCATCTGGTCGCGCGCGTTCATGCCGCCCACGGTACGGTCACCGATGGTGATCAGGAACGACTTGCTGGCCACGGTGGGGTGGCGCAGCACGTCGCGCACAGCCTGCTCCAGCGCGATGCCGGTCACGTCCACCGGCGGCAGTTCCCGGGTCACGCGGGTCACGTCGCGGTGCATGCGCGGCGGCTTGCCCAGCAGCACGTCCATCGGCATGTCCACCGCGAAGTGCTCCTTGAGCGCGGCGTCCACGTGGGCATCCACCAGTTGCAGCTGCTGCTCCTCGGTGGCCACGCCAACCACGGCAAACGGGGCGCGCTCGCGCTCGCACATGGCCTGGAAGCGCGGGAAGCTGTCCGGCGCAATCGCCATGACATAGCGTTCCTGCGACTCATTGCACCAGATTTCCGCCGGCGACAGGCCCGACTCCTCCAGGTGCACCTGGCGCAGGTCGAAGCGCGCGCCACGGCCGGCGCCGTCCACGAGTTCGGGGAAGGCGTTCGAGATGCCGCCCGCGCCCACATCGTGGATCGACAGGATCGGGTTGTCCTCACCAAGCTGCCAGCAGGCATTGATGACTTCCTGCGCGCGGCGTTCCATCTCGGGGTTGCCACGCTGCACGGAGTCGAAATCGAGGTCGGCCGTGTTCGTACCGGTGGCCATCGAGCTGGCGGCACCGCCGCCCATGCCGATGCGCATGCCCGGGCCGCCAAGCTGGATCAGCAGCGTGCCGGCCGGCAGCGGGTCCTTGTGGGTATGGCTGGCGTCGATGTTGCCGATGCCGCCGGCAATCATGATCGGCTTGTGATAGCCGCGCACCGTGCCGGCCACGTTCTGCTCGTAGACGCGGAAGTAGCCGCCCAGGTTGGCGCGGCCGAACTCGTTGTTGAACGCGGCGCCGCCGAGCGGGCCTTCGATCATGATCTGGAGCGGCGAGGCGATGCGGTCCGGCTTGCCGGTCACGCCGGCCTTGTCGTCCGGATTGCGGTGGGCCACCGGCTGGGCGGCATCGCGGTCGTTTTCCCAGGCCTCGATGGCGTCCGGCAGCATCAGGTTCGACACCGTGAAGCCGGTCAGGCCCGCCTTGGGCTTGGCGCCCCGGCCCGTGGCACCCTCGTCGCGGATTTCACCGCCGGCGCCAGTGGAAGCGCCCGGGAACGGGGAAATCGCGGTCGGATGGTTATGGGTTTCCACCTTCATCAGCGTGTGGGTCAGCGCCTCGTGGCGGCCGTACTGCTGGTCCGCGCCGCGTGGGAACCAGCGCTCGGCCATGTCGCCTTCCATCACGGCCGAGTTGTCCGAATACGCGACGATCGAGCCCTGCGGGTTCAGCTGGTGCGTATTGCGGATCATCGCGAACAGCGACTTGTCCTGACTCACGCCGTCGATCGTCCACGTGGCGTTGAAGATCTTGTGGCGGCAGTGCTCGCTGTTGGCCTGCGCGAACATCATCAGTTCCACGTCGGTCGGGTTGCGGCCGAGCTTGGCGTAGGCGTCGAGCAGGTAGTCGATCTCGTCCTCGGACAGCGCGAGCCCCATCGACGTGTTGGCCTCCTCCAGCGCGGCACGGCCGGTGGCGATGTCCACGAAGCGCAGCGGCTTGGCCGGCAGCTCCTGGAACAGCCCGGCGGCGTCCTCGCGCGAGGCGATCACGGTTTCGGTCATGCGGTCGAACAGGTGCGCGGCCACGGCGGCGCGCACGTCGGCGTCCAGCGTCTTGCGGCCGCGCAGCAGGCCCTTCTTGCAGATCACGGTGATCTCGATGCCACGCTCGATGCGGTGCACGTGGGACAACCCGCAGTTATGCGCGATGTCCGTGGCCTTGCTGGCCCATGGCGAGATCGTGCCGAAACGCGGAATCACCACGAAGCGGTCGCCCTCGGACTGGGCCGTGAACGGCGTGCCGTAGGTCAGCAACGCGGCAATGCGTGACTGGTCTTCGGCAGAGAGCGGGGTGTCGGTGTCGACGAAATGCAGAAACTGGCCATGCACCGATTCAATATCGGCATCGATCTGTTTGAGCGTGGCAAGCAGGCGTTGCTGGCGGAAGGCGGAAAGCGCCAAAGCGCCGGGGAAGCACGAGAAATGCGCCATGATCGTAGCGGTCGGGAGGCGTAGGGAGGTCGGGGCTGGCGGCCGCCGGCACCGCTGAGTGGGGAGCCGGCTGGCGGGAAACCGCTATTGTACCTTGCCGGCGCCCGCTTTTTGCATTGCGCAATGGGACAGAGGCGGACATGAACGTCCAAATCGGCTGCGACGCCGGCAAGTGCAGCGGGCGCACCCTTTTAGTGCCCCCTGAGTCACTTCATGCGAAAACGAGGCTCAGAGCGACGTCGCCGATCGCGCCGCCTGCTCGTACAGACCGGTCAACACCCGCAAAAGGCGCGCAAGTTCGCCGATCTCGACGTTTTCCTCGCTACCTTCGGTGAAATTGCTGGTCAGGCATTGCTCGCGGATCTCGCGATAACGGGCGCAGGCCTCGGCCCCGGCCTGCGTGGTGGCGTAGGTGGCCTCCTTGCCCACCCGCTCGCCGGCGACCAGCCCCAGCCCCGCCAGCTTCTTCAGCGCGTAGGTGACGAGATGGGTATCTTCCACATTCAGCACGAAGCAGATGTCGGCCAGCCGCTTGGCCCGGCCGCGGTGGTTGACGTGGTGAAGCACCAGCACGTCCAGGAAGGTCAGGTCGCGCACGCCCGCCGCGCCCATGCAGCGCACCACCCAGCGGCTGTAGGCGTTGTAGGCCGTGTTCAGGCCGAACTCGAATTCGGACAATTCAGGGCTCCGCACCGAAACGAGGTGCGAGGACGAGACGATATTGACGCCGGCGGCGCGGCCCAGCGTGGCGGGAGGCCGGACGGCGGCCGATGGCGCGTCGTCGGACGCGCTGGCCTGGACTGGCTTGCGTGCCATGAAGCAGGTCTCCCCTTCGAAGATGAATAAATTTCGTCGAATCACGACAGATTGTCGACGAATTATCGAGGTGAAGTCCGCCAGAGTCAAAAAACCAGCTCAGAACCAGGCACGAATGCCGGCCACGAAGCGGGTCTCGCCGCTGCGGCCGCCTGCCGTGCGGACCATGTCGGCGGTATTGCCGAATGACTGGTAGCGCTCCACGCCGATATAGGGCGCGAACTGCCGGCTGATCTCGTACCGCAGCCGGATGCCGACCGTCCCGCTCGACAACCCGCTGCCGACGCCGGTCTCCGGATCGTTCTTCCCGTACAGATTGGCCTCGATGCGAGGCTGGAGGATCCACCGCTGGGTCAGCAGCAGCTCGTATTCCGCGGCCAGGCGCAGCGCGGTGCGCCCTTCCGTGCCGACATAGGCCGTCGCGTCCACCTCGAACCAGTACGGCGCCAGCCCCTGGATACCCATCGCCAGCCAGTTCCGGGCAGGCCGGCCATGGCCCACATCGTTCCGGAAGCCGAGCTGGGTGTCCCAGTACGTGCCGACCGCATGGCCCCAGAGCAATTCCGTGCGCGCGTCGTGCACCCTGCCCTGTGCGGCCTCGCCTTCGGCCTTGATCACCAGCCGGTTGTAGGTGCCGCCGAACCACGCCTGGGCCTCATAGGCGGCGGCGTTGCTGCCGTTGCCGTGCGCCCATTCAAGCCGGTCGATCAGCACCGAGCCAAAGGGGTGCTCGTCCGCCATGTGCAAGGAACGATGCCCGCCCAGCGCGTACTCGCCGACGCCCAGCAGGTAGCCATCCGAATACGCATGCGGATCGCGCGCATCGGCGGGCGCGCTGCCGCCCTGCATCGCATCGTGCTGGGCCAGCGCGGCGCTCGTGCCCAGCCCGGAAAACAGCGCCGCGACAATCAGTGTCTTCCTAAATTGCAGCGTCATCATGCCACCACCACTTCGCGGAACATGCCGGCGTCCATATGCATCATCAGGTGGCAATGCCAGGCCCAGCGGCCGAGCGCATCGGCGGTGACGAGGAAGCTGATGCGCTGCGCCGGCTGGACCGGGATGGTGTGCCGCCGTGCCTGGAAGGAGCCGTCCGGCGCCTCCAGTTCGCTCCACAGGCCGTGCAGGTGCATCGGGTGGGTCATCATCGTGTCGTTGTGCAGGATCACCCGCAGCCGCTCGCCGTGGCGGAAGCGCACCGGCGTGGATTTGCCGAACTCGACCCCATCGAACGACCACGTGTAGCGTTCCATATTGCCGGTCAGGTGCAGCTCGACTTCACGCCCCGGGCCGCGCGGGTCCATGGGGCCGCCAATCGTATACATGTCCGAGAGGGTCAGCACGCGCCGGCCGTTGTTGCGCAGGCCGATGCCGGGGTCGTCGAGGTTGGTGCGGGCCATGTCGACACGCATGTCGGTGCTCGGCCCGTACTCGGTACGCGCGTGGCGCGCCTTGGTGCTGGGCACCCGGAGCGGGTCCGGGGCGGCCGCGCCATGCTGGCTGTGGTCCATGGTCGCGTGGTCCATAGTCCCCTGATCCATCGCGCCGTGGTCCATCGCCCCATGATCCATCGTCCCATGGTCCATGCTGCCCATCATGTCGACCGGGGTGAGCCACTCGGCCTGGTCCAGCGGCGGCACGGGCGCCTCGATGCCGTCCCGCACGGCCAGCGTGCCGCGCGCGTAGCCGCTCCGGTCCATCGACTGGGCGAAGACCGTGTGGGCGTCGTCGGTTGGCGTCACGAGCACGTCGCAGGTCTCCCCCGGGCCGAAGCGGAATTCATCGACGGAAACCGGGTCGATGCCCTGCCCGTCCACCTGCACCACCTTGAGCTTCAGCCCTGGGATCCGCACGTCGTAGAAGGTGTTGCCGGCGCCGTTGACAAAGCGCAGCCGCACCGTCTCGCCGGCGCGGAACAAGCCGGTCCAGTTACCGGCCGGCGTGACGCCGTTCATCAGGTAGGTCAGCGTGGCGCCCGAGAGGTCGGCCAGATCGGTCGGATTCATCCGCATCTGGTTCCACATCTTGCGCTTCTCCAGCGCGGCGCCCAGGCCGTCCTGCGACACATCGCGGAAGAAGTCGCCCACCGTGGGACGGTGGTAGTTGTAGTAGTCGCTCTGGGTCTTGAGCTTGGACAGGATGCGCATCGGGTCTTCGTCCGTCCAGTCTGACAGCAGCACTGAATAGTCGCGATCCGCGCGGATCGTGTCGTCATCGCCGTCGATCACAATCGCACCGTAGACGCCGGTCATCTCCTGGAAGCCGGAATGCGAGTGGTACCAGTAGCTACCGCTCTGCGCCACCTTGAAGCGGTAGGTGAACGTCTCGCCGGGCGCGATGCCCGGGAAGCTGATGCCGGGCACGCCGTCCATCTGATAGGGCAGCAGGATGCCGTGCCAATGGAGCGACGTGGGCTCGTTCAGCCGATTGGTCACGCGGATCGTCACCGTGTCGCCCTTGCGCCAGCGCAGCGTGGGGCCGGGCAGCATGCCGTTGATGGTCGGGGCGATGCTCTTGCGGCCCGTGAAGTCGACCACGGCGTCCTGGATGACCAGATCGAACTCGGTGCCGCGCAGCACCGGCGCGGTGCCGCTACCGGCGCGGGCCGGCCCGGCGGACGCCTGCGCCCATGCCGGCACGGCGCCAACCGCCCCCAGCACGCCGCCTGCCGCCAGGCCCTGAACGAATCGACGCCTTGACAGGCCGCGCGGCGATGGCAGCAAAAGCCCCGCCGGAGATGTGGGTCGCATTGGAGTGAATCCTTGGTGTCTCTTATATAGGCGACGCCAGCTTAGGGACTTCGCAGTAACCGTCGAATGACCCGAACATTACATTCCGGTAATCTTTATGTCATGTTCATGGGGCGACATACACTGTCGCCTCGCGCGGATGGGGAGTGGGCATGAAGCTGCTGGTGGTGGAAGACGAGCCGAAAACCGGCGAATACCTGAGGCAGGGCCTCACCGAGGCCGGCTTTGTCGTGGATCTGGCCGTCAACGGCCAGGACGGCGGCCATCTGGCGATGACCGAAGCCTATGACCTCCTGATCCTCGACGTGATGCTGCCCGGCATGGATGGCTGGCGCATCCTCCAGACCCTGCGCGCCGCCGGCAACCCCGTACCCGTGCTGTTCCTGACCGCGCGTGACAGCGTGGCCGACCGGGTCAAGGGGCTGGAGCTGGGCGCCGACGACTACCTCGTCAAGCCTTTTGCCTTTTCCGAGTTGCTGGCCCGGGTGCGGACCCTGCTCCGGCGCGGCACGGCCATTGTGCAGCTGGACCGCATCGAGATCGGCGACCTCGTGCTCGACCTCGCCCGCCGCCGGGCCACGCGCGCCGGCCGCCGCATCGTGCTGACCGGCAAGGAATTCGCCCTGCTGGAGTTGCTGGCCCGCCGCCGCGGCGAAGTGCTGCCGCGCTCGCTGATCGCCTCGCAGGTCTGGGACATGAATTTCGACAGCGACAGCAACGTGATCGACGTGGCCATCCGCCGGCTGCGCGCCAAGATCGACGATGACTTCGAGCCCAAGCTGATCCAGACCGTGCGCGGCATGGGCTATGTGCTCGAAGTGCCGGAGGACCAGGCGTGAGGCGCCGTTACTCGCTCACCACGCGGCTGACGGTGCTGTTCTCGCTGTCGTCGGCAGTGGTGCTGCTCGGGCTCGCCGGGCTGATCCTCTCGGCCATGGACAGCCATTTCGCCGATGAAGACTATGCGCTGCTGCGGGACAACCTCCGCGTCATCCAAAAGTCGCTGGCGCCGGGCGCCTCGCCCCATTTCGGCCAGAGCAGCCAATCCAGCCATTCCGGCGACCCCTACGCGCACCACGCCGGCGTGCTGCTCCACCTGCGCGAGGCCGATGGCCGCACCCGCTACGCCACGCCGGATTTCGACTTCACGGCAGCGCTGGCCGCCCGGCCAGTCCGCGAGGACGGCGAAGACCGCATCGCCTGGCAGCAGGCCGGCAAGCGCTACCGGGGCCTGCGCGCAGCGGTGCCGGCTGGCGATGCCGCCCAGCCCATCGGCGTGATCCTGGCGATGGACACCGATATCCACGAGCATTTCCTGCGCGCGTTCCGCCGCTCGCTGGTGCTCTACGTGGCGCTGGCGGTGCTGGCGAGCGGGCTCTTCGGCTGGTGGGCGGCGCGGCGCGGGCTGTCGCCGCTGCGTGCGATGGCCTCGCGCGCCAAGGCCGTTACCGGCGACAAGCTCGACCAGCGCATGCCCGTGGAGGCCGTGCCCGTCGAGATGGCCGCGCTGGCCGCCGACCTGAACGCGATGCTGGCCCGCCTGCAGGACGACTTCCGCCGGCTGTCCGAATTCTCCTCGGACCTTGCCCACGAACTGCGCACGCCGCTGACCAACCTGATGACGCAGACCCAGGTGGCGCTCTCTCAGCCGCGCGACGCCGCCCGCTACCGCGACGTGCTGGCCTCCAATGTCGAGGAACTGCAGCGCCTGTCGCGCATGGTGTCCGACATGCTCTACCTGGCCAAGATGGAGCACGGGCTCGACCTCCCTCACAAGGAATCGATCTCGATCGGCACCGAAGTGCTGGCGCTGTTCGAATTCTACGAGGCGCTGGCCGAGGACCAGGGCATCGCCCTGCGGCTGGTGGGCGATGCGCGCATCGACGGCGACCGCCTGATGCTGCGGCGCGCGCTCAGCAATCTCCTGTCGAACGCGCTGCGGTACACCCCCGAGCGCGGCAGCGTGGTAGTCACCGTCACGCAGCGGGCGGGCGAGGTGGAAGTCGCCGTGGAGAACGACGGCCCCGGCATCGCGCCGGACCTGCTGCCCGCCTTGTTCGACCGCTTCTTCCGGGGCGACAAGTCGCGCGCGCGGCCGGAATCCGAGACGGTGGGGCTGGGCCTGTCGATCACCCGCGCCATCGTCGCCGCGCACGGCGGCAGCATCTCGGTGCACTCCCAGCCCGGCACCACCCGTTTCGCGATGCAATTCCCCCCGCCCGCCCGCGAGCCGGCCGCGCCCTGACCCGCGCGGCGCGCCCGCCACATCCAGACGAACCCTATCTGTCGGCGCCGGACGCTTCTTGCTACCCTGTGGATTCCCGAAGCCATGCCCGGTGCGCAGCCACTGGGCACGGCCCTTGCATTCGAAGCCATCGTGCAATGTTCACCGTGCGGCGACCGAGCCAGAAGCCGCGCGCGTGATCGCGGCGTGCGCCATGTCTCAGACAATCGAACCCTGTATTGCCTGATGTCTGACACCTGACGCACGCCCGGAAGAGTTCCAACCCGCGCAGTCGGGCAGGCGCCCACGCGCAACACCAGGAGAGATCGAGATGCGAGTCAAGGCAATGGCAGTTGCGGCGGCAGCCCTGCTGCTGGGCAGCACGGCAGCATGGGCGGACACCAAGTGGGACCTGCCCACCGGCTATCCGGCCACCAACCTGCACACCGAGAACCTGCAGCAGATGGCCAACGACGTGGAGAAGGCCACCGGCGGCAAGCTCAAGATCCTGCTCCATCCTAATGGCTCGCTGCTCAAGGCCAACGAAATCAAGCGCGGCGTGCAGACCGGCCAGGTGCAGATGGGCGAAATCCTGATGTCGACGCTGGCCAACGAGAACCCGGTCTTCGGCGTGGATGCCGTGCCGTTCCTGGCCACCAGCTACGCCGATTCGTTCAAGCTCTGGGAGGCCTCCAAGCCCGTCACCGAGAAGGTGCTGGACCGCCAGGGCATGAAGCTGCTCTACGCCGTGGCCTGGCCGCCGCAGGGCATCTACGCCAACAAGCCAATCAACAGCGCCGGCGACATGAAGGGCCTGAAATGGCGCGCCTATAACCCGGCCACGTCGAAGATCGCCGAACTGGTCAGCGCCCAGCCCGTGACGATCCAGGCGGCCGACCTCGCCCAGGCGCTGGCCACCGGCACGGTCAACTCGTTCATGTCCTCCGGCGCCACCGGCGTGGACACCAAGGTCTGGGAATCGGTCAAGTACTTCTACACCGTGGATGCCTGGCTGCCCAAGAACATGCTGGTGGTCAGCAAGAAGGCCTTCGCCGCACTGGACAAGCCCACGCAGGACGCCCTGCTCAAGGCCGTGGCCGATGCCGAGAAGCGCGGCTGGCAGGTCTCCGAGCAGAAGACGCGCGACTACCTCGCCACGCTGGCGAAGAACGGCATGACCGTCGCGCCGCCCTCGCCCCAGCTGAAGAGCGACATGCAGAAGGTGGGCCAGGTCATGGTCGACGAATGGGCCAAGAGCGCCGGCGACGACGGCAAGGCTATCCTCGGCGCCTACAAGAAGTAACCCCCATGACCACTCCGTTGCCTGACAAGCGCTGGCTGGACCGCTGGCTGGACTTCTGCGCCGTGCTGGGCGCGCTCTGCATCCTTGCCGTGTGCATCGTCATGATTGCGATGTCGATCTCGCGCGAGACCACCATCACGCTCAAGGGCGGCGACGACATCGTCGCCTGGCTCTGCGCCGCCTCGGCCTTCCTCGTCCTCGGGCAGACCTTCCAGCACGGCGGCATCGTGCGCGTGGAGATGCTGCTCGAGGCCGCCGGGCCGCGCCGCCGCTGGATGCTGGAGCTGCTCTCGCTCTCCATCTGCCTGCTGTTCGCCGGCTACGCGTCCTGGGCGCTGGGTACCTTCGCCTGGCAGAGTTGGGACATTGGCGATGTGTCGCAGGGGCAGATCGTGATTCCGCTCTGGATTCCGCAGAGTTTCGCCGTGATCGGCGCGGTGGGCTTCCTGCTGGCCGTGGCCGACGAATGGCTGCGCGTGGTGCGGCGCCAGAAGCCGCGCTACCAGCTGGCGCAGGAGGCCAAGCTGGCGTCGGGCGACTTCGGGGAGACGATCTGATGAGTACCGTTCTGGTCGCATTGATCCTGCTGGTGGTGCTGGTGGTCTTCCTGGCGGTGGGGGCGTGGATTCCGGTGGCCATCGCGGTCACATCGTGGGTGGGGCTGGTGGTGTTCTCGGACCACGACGCGCTGGTCAACCTGGCCAACGCGTGGTGGTCGTCGAGCGCCTCCTACACGCTGGCCTCGCTGCCGCTGTTCGTCTGGATGGGCGAGATCCTGTTCCGGACCAAGCTGTCCGAGCAGATGTTCTCGGGGCTCTCGCCCTGGCTCAACTGGCTGCCGGGCCGGCTGATGCACGTGAACATCCTGGGCTGCGGCATCTTCGGCTCGGTGTCGGGCTCGTCGGCGGCTACCTGCGCGACCATCGCCAAGTCGGCGCTGCCCGAGCTGACCCGGCGCGGCTACGACGAGCGCATCACGCTCGGCTCGCTCGCCACGGCCGGCACGCTGGGCATCCTGATTCCGCCGTCGATCACCATGGTGGTGTACGCGGTGTCCGCCGATGTGTCGATCATCCGCGTATTCCTGGCCGGCTTCCTGCCCGGGCTGCTGCTGATGCTGCTGTTCTCGGGCTACATCGTGGTTTGGGCGCTGATGAACCCGAAGCGCGTGCCGCCCGCCGAGACCTTCGGCTGGCGCTCGCGGCTGGCCTCCATCCGCCAGTTGATGCCGTGCATCGTGCTGATCGCTTTCATCACCTGGATCATGATGGCCGGCTACTCCACCGCCACCGAGGCCGCGGCCTATGGCGTGGTGGCGTCGCTGGCGCTGGCCTGGGTGGGCGGCTCGCTCACGCGCCGCGCGTTCTGGGACAGCCTGATGTCGGCCACGCGGCTCACGGCGATGATCATGTTCGTGCTGGGCGCCACGTCGTTCCTCTCGGTGACCATGAGCTTCACGGGCATTCCGCGCGCGCTGGCGGAGTGGGTGGCGGCGCTGCACCTGTCTCCGTGGGCGCTGATCGGGGTGCTGACGATCATCTACATCATCCTCGGCACCGCCCTGGACGGGATCTCGATGATCGCCCTGACCACCGCCACGGTGCTGCCGATGGTGCAACAGGCCGGCTTCGATCTGGTATGGTTCGGCATCTTCATCGTGCTGCTGGTGGAGATTGCCGAGGTCACGCCGCCGGTCGGGTTCAACCTGTTCGTGTTGCAGAGCATGACCGGCAAGGACAGCAACTACATCGCCCGGGTATCGCTGCCATTCTTCATGATGATGGTGCTTGCCATCGCCATCGTGACGGTCTGGCCGGCCGTGGTCACGTGGCTGCCGGACGTGGTGATGGCGAAGGAGCTGAAGTAGCGGAGGCGCCATCGACGGGATTCATCGACACAGGGACAGACCGCCAAGATGCATGTGATCGTGATCGGTGCCGGCGTGATCGGCGTGTGCTCCGCCTGGTACCTGCGCCAGGCCGGTTTCTCCGTGACGGTGATCGAACGGCGCGGCGCGCCGGCGCAGGAGGCCAGCTTCGGCAACGCCGGCGTGATCGCGCCGGGCTATGTCACGCCGTGGGCCGCGCCGGGCATGCCGGGCAAGATCCTGCGGACGCTGTGCCAGCGCGAATCCCCCGTTGTCTTCCGGCCCAGCGCCGATCCGGCCATGTGGCGCTGGATCGGCCGCTGGCTGCGCGAGTGCCAGCCGGAGCGCTATCGCGCCAACAAGCTGCGCATGCAGCGCCTGGCGTTCTACAGCCGCGACTGCCTGCACGGGCTGCGCGCGGAACTCGAGATCGAGTACGAGCAGTCGCGCGGCTATCTGCAATTGTTCCGCACCCAGCGGGATCTTGACCTCGCCGCGCCGGCGCTGGCCGTGCTGCGCGAGAACCACGTACCCCATCAACTGGTGGATGCCGCCGGGTGCCGGCGGATCGAACCCGGCCTGGCCGCCGACACGGCGCTGGCTGGCGGCCTGCACCTTCCCGAGGACGAATCGGGCAACTGCCCGATGTTCGTGCGACGGCTGCACCAGCATGCCGAGGCGGCGGGCGTGCAATTCCGGCTCGATACCGACGTGGCCCGGCTGCGCGCCGCCGACAATGGCGGCCTGATCGTCGAACTGGCCGCCCCGCGCGGCGCCACGCCCGAGACGCTCCGTGCGGACCGCGTGCTGGTGGCCGCCGGCGTCGGCAGCGCCGCGCTGCTGCGCCCGCTTGGGCTGCGCGTGCCGCTCTATCCGGTAAAGGGCTACTCGGCCACGGTCATGGTGCGCGACGAATTGCAGGCGCCGCTCGCCGCCCTGATGGACGAGTCGTACAAGGTAGCCATCACGCGCATGGGCAACCGGCTGCGCGTGGCGGGCACGGCGGAACTCGGCTCGCGCCGGCTGGACCCGCGCCCCGCCGCGCTCGACACGCTGATCAAGGTGGCGCGCGACTGGTTCCCGGTGGCCGGCCACTACAACGAGGCCACGCTGTGGGCCGGCGCCCGGCCGATGCTGCCGGACGGCCCGCCGCTGATCGGCGCCACCCGCGTGCCCGGCCTGTTCCTGAACCTCGGCCACGGCTCCACGGGCTGGGCGATGGGCTGCGGATCGGGCAAAATCGCGGCGGACCAGATTGCCGCGAGCGCGGGACAAGGCGACGGGCCCGCCATCGACATGGACGGCCTCACCCCCGCGCGCTACGGCCTGGCCCCCGCCTGATACTGGCCCCGATACTGGCTGGATGCCGACCATGACCGCCTCCCCCTCCCCGTCCTCCCCGCCTTCCGCGTCTTCCTCACCGCACGACTGGCTGCCGCTCGACCCCGCTGGCACCGATGCCACGCCGCTCCATAACGTAGCCACGATCCGCGAGATCGAGCACGCCGCGCTGGCGGCCCTGCCCGCCTTCACGCTGATGACGCGCGCCGGCCATGCCGCCGCCGACTGGCTGGCGCAGCAGGTGCCGGACGGCCGCATCGTCCTGCTCGCCGGCGCCGGCAACAATGGCGGCGATGCGCTGGTCGCGGCCACGCGGCTGCACCAGTCGGGGCGGCAGGTCGAAGTCTGGCTGACTGCCGAGACCGACCGGCTCCCGCCCGATGCCTCGCGGGCATGGACCGAGGCCCGCACGGCCGGCGTGCCGCTACTGGCCGTGCCGGCCGCCCCATCCAACGCCACCGCCGCCCTGCCGCCCTGGCCGGCGGGCTGCACGGCCCTGGTCGACGGCCTGCTCGGCATCGGCCTGAATCGCCCGGCGGATGGCAACGTGGCGCGCTGGATCGACCATGTAAACGCCGCCGGACTGCCGGTGTACGCGCTGGACATCCCGAGCGGGTTGTTTGCCGATACCGGCGCGGGCCGGCCGGCCATCCGCGCGCGCCGCACGCTGACTTTCATCGCCGCCAAGCCGGGCCTGCTGACGCTAGACGGCCGCGACTGCGCAGGCGAGATCGACATCGCCCCGCTCGGCCTGCCCTATCCGCCCACGCAGGCCGCCATCGCCCATGTGAACCTGCCGGGCGCATTCCGCGATGCGCTGCCGGGGCGGCCGCATGCGGTGAACAAGGGTACCTTCGGCTCGCTGGCGGTACTCGGCGGCAACCACGGCATGGCCGGGGCGCCGCTGCTCGGCGCGCGCGCCGCGCTGCATCTGGGCGCGGGGCGCGTGCACGTAGGCTTCCTCGCCCAGCCGGCGCCGTTGATGGACCCGGTCCAGCCCGAACTGATGCTGCACGAAGTGGCCGACTTGGCCATCGAGACCATGTCCGCGCTGGTCATCGGGCCGGGCATGGGCACCGGCGGCGCGGCGGGCAAGCTGCTGGGGCATTGGATCGACACCTGCGCCCAGGTGGGCTCTCCCCCGCCGCTCGTGCTTGATGCCGATGCGCTGAACCTGCTGGCTGGCGACAAGACGCTGGCTGATGCCCTGCGCGCCAGCGGCGTGCCGCACGTGATGACGCCGCATCCGCTGGAAGCGGCGCGGCTGCTCGGCTGCACCGTGGCCGAGATCCAGCGCGACCGGCTCAGTGCCGCGCGGGCGCTGGCCGCCGCATGGCAGGCCACGATTGTGCTGAAGGGCTCCGGCACGCTCATCGCGGCGGCTGGCGCGGACAGCATCGCCATCAATCCAACCGGCAACGCCGCGCTGGCCACGGCAGGTACGGGCGATGTGCTGGCCGGCATGATCGGCGCGCTGCTGGCGCAAGGCATGGCGCCGACGGACGCCGCCTGCGCGGCGGTCTGGATCCATGGGCGCGCCGCCGACCGGCTCGTCGGCAGCGGTACCGGTCCGGCCGGCATGACCGCGAGCGAACTCTACCTGCCCGCCCGGGCCATCCTCAATGCGCTGATCCAGGGCCAGCCGGCATGACCCAGGCCGCCAGTCTCGCCACGGGCGACGATCCACGCCGCCGCCTGCTGACCGGCATCGCGCTGCTGGTGCTCGGCCAATGGATCCTGAGCCTGCTCGACGCCACCGGCAAGACGCTGACCCAGCAGGGGCTGCCCGTGGCCGCGGTGGCATGGGTGCGCTACCTCGGCCACGTGGTGGCCATCTTCCTGTTGCTGGGGCCGGCGCGCTGGCGCCTGCAATATCGGCCCTCGCGGCCGCGCCTCCAGTGGCTGCGCGGCGTGCTGATGCTGGCCTCGACGCTGGTGTTCTTCAGCGTGCTGCGCCTGATGCCGCTAGCGCAGGCCACCGCGCTCAACTTCTGCGCGCCGCTGTTCGTGGTGGCGCTGTCGCCGTGGCTGCTCGGCGAGCGCCCGGGCGCGCACGCGCGCTGGACGCGCTGGATAGGCGTCGGCATCGGCTTCGCCGGCATGCTGGTGGTGGTGCGGCCCGGCGGCGAGTTGAGCGCGCTCGGCGTGGGGCTCGGGTTGCTCTCTGCGATGTTGTTTGCGCTGCTGCAAATGCTGACGCGCCACATTGCCGCCCATGACGCACCGATGACCACGCTGATCCAGAGCGGCGTGACCGGCGCGGTGCTGACCACGCTCATCGTGCCGTTCTTCTGGTTCGAGGCAGTGCCCACGCCGGCGCAGGCCGCGCTGCTGCTGTCCGCCGGCATCACCGGGTCACTCGGGCATTACTTCGTGATCCGGGCGTTCCAGTACGCCGATGCCTCGTTCCTGAGCCCCTTCCTGTACCTGCAGATCTTCTCGGCCACCGTGGTCGGGTACTTCGCCTTCGGCCAGTTGCCGGACTGGACCACCGCGCTCGGCATTGCAGTCATCTGCGCGGGCGGCGTCTGCGTGGCCGGCGGGGAGCCGTTGCTGCGCCGTGTGGCGGGCCGGCTCGCGGCACGCGCCCGTCCGCGCACTTGAGAGGCGCCGGGGGAACGCACCACGTCGGACAATGTCCGATAAAACACGGGCGCCATCGCTGCTAAGGTAGCTTGTGCGTCCGCCCATCTGCCCTTGGTGACGCAATCGAAACAAAAGACGGGAAATATCCGTCCGTTACCGCGCATGTGCCGCCAAATTCCGGCGATATACTAGCGCTGCCCGCCGCGCCGGGCGTTTGCCCTCCCTGACAAACCGAACACCGCATGCCGACTGAACTCCACGCCTGGACCGCCCTTCGCCAACACCACGACGCCATCCGCCACACGCCGATGCAGGACTGGTTTGCCGAAGCGGAAGCTGCCCGACGGGTCGAGGACTTCTCGCTGGAAGCCGCCGGCCTGTACCTGGACTACTCCAAGAATCGCATCACGTTCGAAACCTTTGCGCTGCTGATGAAGCTGGCCGAGGAAGCCGGCGTGACGCAGCGCCGGGACGCCATGTTCGCGGGCGAACACATCAACACCACCGAAGACCGCGCCGCCCTGCATGTGGCGCTGCGCGCGCTGCCCGATGCGCCGTTCAAGGTGGATGGCGTCTCCGTGATGCCAGCCATCCACGACGTGCGCTGCCGCATGCAGGACTTCTCCGAACGCGTGCGCGGCGGCGCCTGGACAGGCTCCACCGGCCAGACCATCACCGACGTCGTCAACATCGGCATCGGCGGTTCCGACCTCGGCCCGCGCATGGTCTGCCGCGCGCTGGCGCATCTGGGCGACCAGACCGGGCCGCGCATCCACTTCGTCTCGAATGTGGATGGCACCGAGCTGGCCGAAACGCTCCTCCGCCTCAACCCGGCCCGCACGCTGGTCATCATCTGCTCCAAGACGTTCACCACGCTCGAAACCATGGCCAACGCGCGCAGCATGCGCGACTGGTTCCTGCGCAATGGCGTGGCCGAGAACCAGCTCGCGCGGCATTTCGTGGCGGTGTCCACCAACCGCGAGGCGGTGACCGAGTTCGGCATCGACCCCGCCAACATGTTCGAATTCTGGGACTGGATTGGCGGCCGCTTCTCGCTGTGGTCCTCGGTGGGCCTGTCGATTGCGCTGGCCGTGGGCTTCGATGCCTTCGACGACCTGCTGCTCGGCGCGCGCGCCATGGACGACCACTTCCGCACCGCCCCGCTGGCGCGCAACATGCCCGTGGTGATGGCGATGCTGGGCATCTGGTATCGGAATTTCTTCGGCATGCCAACCAGCTGCATGGCGCCGTACTCGACCTCGCTCGAACTGTTCCCGGCCTTCCTGCAGCAGCTGGAGATGGAGAGCAACGGCAAGTCGGTGCAACTGGACGGCCAGCCGGCGCACGTGCAGACCTCGCCCGTGGTCTGGGGCACGGCCGGCACCAACGGCCAGCACGCCTACTTCCAGATGATTCACCAGGGCTCGCAGATCGTGCCGGTCGACTTCGTGGCCCCGCTGGTGCCCCCGCGCAGCCTGCCCGGCCACCATGCCAAGCTGCTGGCCAACTGCTTCGCGCAGGCCGAGGCGCTGATGCGCGGACGCAGCGCGGAAGAGTTGCGGGCGGCCGGCATGACCGATGAGGACCGCCTGCCCCACATGGTGTTCGAGGGCAACCGCCCGAGCAACACGCTGCTGATGGAAGACCTGACGCCGCATGTGCTCGGCGCGCTGATCGCGCTCTACGAGCACCGCACCTTCGTGCAGGGCGTTGTGTGGAACATCAATTCGTTCGACCAGTGGGGCGTGGAGCTGGGCAAGATCCTCGCGCGCCCGATCGAGGCCGAACTCAATGGCAGCGCCCACGCCACCCACGATGCGTCCACGGCGGCGCTGATCGCCCGCGCGCGCCGCGTGCTGGCGCGCGGCTGACGCCGCGCCCGCCGGCGCGTCAGACTTCGGTGCCTATCCACTCGTCGCTGGCCACACGGCCGGCGTCGATGGTCAGGATGCGGGCGCAGCGCGCCGCCACGGAGCGGTCGTGCGTGACCAGCACCAGCGTGGACCCGGCGTTGCGGTTCAACTCGAACATCAGCGCGATCACGGCCTCGCCGGTGCTCGTGTCGAGGCTGCCGGTCGGCTCATCGGCGAACAGGATGTCCGGCCGGGCGACGAACGCCCGCGCCAGCGCCACGCGCTGCTGCTCCCCGCCGGAGAGCGTGCGCGGATAGTGGGTGAGGCGCTTGCCCAGGCCTACGCGCTCGAGCATTTCCGTGGCGCGTTCGCGCACGCGGTCGGTCTCGCCGCGCAGCTCGAGCGGCAGCATCACGTTCTCGAGCGCGGTCAGGTGGCCCACCAACTGGAACGACTGGAACACGAAGCCCACGTGCCGGCCGCGCAGCGCGGCGCGCTGGTCTTCATCGAGCGTGAACAGGTCCTGCCCGTGCAGCCGCACCGAACCCGTGCTGGGCAGGTCCAGGCCCGCCAGCAGCCCCAGCAGCGTGGATTTTCCCGAGCCGGACGCGCCGACGATGGCCAGCGTTTCGCCCGGCGTGACGGAAAACGAGACGTCGTGCAAAATCGTCAGCGAACCCGTCGTGTCGGCAACGGTCTTTCCGAGTGACTCGACAGCGAGAATGGAAGAGGACATGAGCGAGAGGATTGGATACGGTTGGCGCCCCCGGGCGCTGGCGGCGTGCGGTGCGATGCTGGGCGCGGCGATGTTGATGGTGGCGCTGCCGGCTGGTGCCCAGGCTCAGGCCCAGACAACGCCAACGGCGGCGAAACCGGCTGCGACTGCCGCACCCGCGGTGCTGGTGCTTGGTGACAGCCTGTCGGCCGAGTATGGCATCGCGCGGGGCACGGGCTGGGTCAGCCTGCTGCAGAACCGCCTGCACAAAGAGCGCCTCGATTATAGCGTCGTCAATGCCAGCATCAGCGGCGAGACCACCTCGGGCGGCAAGACGCGCCTGCCGGACCTGCTCGCCCGACACAAGCCGGCCGTCGTGGTGGTGGAGCTTGGCGCCAACGATGCCCTGCGCGGCCTGTCCCTGCAAGCTACCGAAACCAACCTGCGCGGCATACTGACGGCGGCGCGCCAGGCTGGCGCGGGTGTGGTGCTGGTCGGCATGCGGATTCCGCCAAATTATGGCCCCGACTATACCGAGCGCTTCTTCGCGCTCTATGGCAAGCTGGCCGGCGAGTACCGCGTGAATCTGGTGCCGTTCTTCCTCGACAAGGTGATCGCCCGGCCCGAGTGGTTCCAGGAAGATCGTATCCACCCCACCTCGGCTGCCCAGGCCACGCTGCTCGACAACGTCTGGCCCCAATTGCAGCCGCTGCTGAAGTCACCTGCGAAGAAGCGCTGAGGCCGGCCGACATCGGCAGTCGTCACCGCGCCCAAAAACAAAAAACCCCTGCTGGTCGATGACCGCAGGGGTTTTTTGCCTGAGAAGGTGCGCCGGTTACTGCGCCGCGCCTTCGCTGGCCGGTACGTCGGTGGCCGTGATCGGACGCAGGATCTTGACCTTCGCCCGCGCCTTCAGGGACTCATAGTAGGCGGCGAGCTCGGTCTGGCCGGCCAGTTGGGCCAGCTGCTGCGCCTCGGCATCGCGCTGGCCCGGGTTCGCCGTGGTCGGCGAGCTGACCTTGGCGATGCGATAGATCGCATAGCCATCTGCACCAAGGTCCACGCCGACCACGGCGGGCAGCTTGGTTGCGTCGGCACGCATGATGGCCTCGACCGCCTTCGGCGACAGGCCGTCTGCCTTGGCACGCGAGACCGTCACAGTCTGGCCGAAGCCGGCGGCGCTGTCGGCCTTCTTCAGCGCCTCGAGCTTGGCTTCGCCATCCTTGCGGGCCAGTTCGGCAGCCTGCTGGGCGACGTAGGCCTGGCGCACCTGGGCTTCCACGTCCTCGAACTTGCGCGCGGTGGCCGGGCGGTAGTCGACGATTCGTGCCGCCACCAGCGTGGTCGGGCCCACCTGCACCGCTTCGGTGTTGCGCTTGTTCTTGAGCACATCGTCGCTGAACAGGGCCTTGAGCACCTTCTCGTTGTTGAGCGGGTTCTGCGCGCCCAGCGCCAGGTTCGGCGTGCGGGTGACGTTGTCGGCGGTCTGGATCGTCAGCTTGAACTTGTCGGCGGCGGGCTTGAGGCTTTCGGACTGTTCGTAGACGGTATTGCCGAAGGCATCGGCCAGCTCGGTGTACTTCTTGCTCGCCAGCTGCTTCTTGAGTTCGGCTTCCAGTTCGGGGCGCACGGCCTCGAGCGGCTGCGTCTCGGCGGGCTTGATACCGGTCAGCTTGATGATGTGGTAGCCGTAGTCGGTTTCCACCACGTCGCTGATCTGGCCGTCCTTGAGCGCGTACATGGCGTCCTCGAACGGCTTGACCAGCGCGCCGCGGCCCATGAAGCCAAGGTCGCCGCCCTTCTCCGCCGAACCCGGGTCTTGCGACTGCTTCTTCGCCACATCGGCGAACGTCTCGGGATGCTTGCGCAGGTCTTCCAGCAGCTTGGTGGCCTTGTCCTTCGCGGCCTTGCGGTCGGCGTCCTTGCCGTCCTTGGGCGCGGCGATCAGGATGTGGCTCGCACGGCGTTGCTCGTCCGTCCGGAAACGGGCGATGTTGCTCTCGTAGTAGGACTTGAGTTCTTCCGGCGTCACGGTCTGGCTGGCGGCCAGCGCATCGCCCGACAGCACCACGTACTCCACCTTCGCCTGCTCCGGCGTGGTGTAGGCCGACACATGTGCGTCGTAGTAGGCCTTCAGCGCGGCGGCATCAGCCGTGACCTTGGCCGTGAACTCGGCCGGCTTGATCGTCAGCGTCTGCACGTCGCGCTGCTGGTCGCGCACGGCGATCAGGCGGTCCAGCAGCGACTTCGGCACGAACGCCGTGGTGCCCACGGCGCCGCCAAGCTGCTGTGTGGCCAGCTCGAAGCGCAAGCGCGCATCGAACTGCTCGGGCGTCATGCCCTGCGTTGCCAGCAACTGGATGTAGGCCTTGTCGTCAAACTTGCCGTCCGCCGTCTTCAACTGGGCGATGGCCGGAATGTTCTGGATGGCTGCCGCCACCTGGGCGTCGGACACCGTCAGATTCTTCTTGGCGGTGGCGTCGGACACCACGCGCTGCAGGATCAGCTGGTTCACCACGGACTGGCGCGCTGCGGCGCCTTCGAACATGCGCGGATCGTACTGATTGCCCAGCATCTGGCGCATGCGCTCGCTCTGGTCGCGCACCACATTGTCCACTTCCTGCACGGTGATCGCGCGGCCATCGACCTTGGCGACGTCGTGCGAGGTGTCCATGAAGCGCGAATAGCTTTCCACGCCGAAGAATACGAACGACGGGAAGACAAGCACCAGCAGCAGCAAAAGCATCAGGCGCCGGTTGTTGCGTACGAAATCAAGCATGCTGATTCTGGTAAGGGGTTGGCACGAAGACAAACTCCGCGATTCTATCAGGTGCCGGGCACGAAACCGTCATTTGCTGATGCGGCAGCGTCACGTGAGGGGAATGGCTGGGAAGACAACAGATACAAAAAAACCCGCTTGCGCGGGCGATTTTGCTTGGCGGAGTGGACGGGGCTCGAACCCGCGACCCCCGGCGTGACAGGCCGGTATTCTAACCAACTGAACTACCACTCCTGCGTGGGTTCCCTTGGGATGGTGAAGTGGTGGGTGCTGAGGGGCTCGAACCCCCGACCTACGCCTTGTAAGGGCGCCGCTCTACCAGCTGAGCTAAGCACCCACTAGACCATCGCGGACTTGCGCGCCCGCTGGGTAATCTCGCTTCGCACGACTCGGCGGTTACTGCCTGGCTGCCGCTGTTTGCGTTGCGAGGCCGCGATTGTAATACGAGACTTTTCGCTTTGCCAACCCCGGCGGCGCAAAAAAAAATGCCGCGGGGAATACCCGCGGCATCTTCCTGACAGCACTCGGTCAATCAGTGATGAATCATCTCGACCTGGGCCTTGGCCTTGTCCGCCACCTCGGCGGGCTTGGCCTCTTCCTCTGGCAGCGGCTCGGGCTTGCGCTCGAGTGCCAGCTCCAGCACCTTGTCGATCCAGCGAACCGGCACGATCTCGATGGCGTTCTTCACGTTGTCCGGAATCTCGGCGAGATCCTTGACGTTCTCCTCGGGGATCAGCACCAGCTTGATGCCGCCACGATGGGCCGCCAGCAGCTTCTCCTTGAGCCCGCCGATCGGCAGCACCTCCCCGCGCAGCGTGATCTCACCGGTCATGGCCACGTCCGCCCGCACCGGGATGCCGGTCAGCACCGACACGAGTGCAGTCGTCATCGCCCCACCGGCCGACGGACCATCCTTTGGCGTGGCGCCTTCGGGTACGTGGATGTGGATGTCGCGCTTCTCGAACATCTCATCCGTGATCCCCAGGCGACGTGCCCGCGAACGCACCACCGAACGCGCAGCCTCGACCGATTCCTTCATCACATCGCCCAGCGAGCCGGTACGCGTGATGTTGCCCTTGCCCGGCATGATCGCGGCCTCGATGGTCAGCAGATCGCCGCCCACCTCGGTCCACGCGAGGCCGGTCACCTGGCCCACCTGGTTTTCCTTGCCGGCCAGGCCGAAGTCGTACTTGCGCACGCCCAGGAACTTGTCCAGGTTCTCCGAATCGACCTTCACCGCGCCCGATTCCTTCTTCAGGAGCAGCAGCTTGACCACCTTGCGCGCGATCTTCGACACCTCGCGTTCCAGCGACCGCACACCGGCTTCCCGGGTGTAGTAGCGGATGATGTCGCGGATGGCCGCTTCGGTGACCTCGATCTCGCCAGCCTTCAGACCATTGTTCTTGATCTGCTTGGGCAGCAGGTAACGCGTGGCGATGTTCACCTTCTCGTCTTCGGTGTAGCCCGAGAGGCGAATCACTTCCATGCGGTCCAGCAGCGGCGGCGGGATGTTCAGCGAGTTCGACGTCGCCACGAACATCACGTCCGACAGGTCGAAGTCCACCTCGATGTAGTGGTCCTGGAACGTGTGGTTCTGTTCCGGGTCCAGCACCTCGAGCAGCGCCGACGACGGATCGCCGCGGAAGTCCATGCCCATCTTGTCGATCTCGTCGAGCAGGAACAGCGGATTGCGCACGCCAACCTTCGACAGGCTCTGCAGGATCTTGCCCGGCATCGAGCCGATATAGGTCCTGCGGTGGCCGCGGATCTCGGCCTCGTCACGCACGCCGCCCAGTGCCATGCGCACGAACTTGCGGTTCGTGGCGCGCGCCACCGACTGGCCGAGCGAGGTCTTGCCCACGCCGGGAGGGCCAACCAGGCACAGGATCGGCGCCTTCACCTTGTCCACGCGCTGTTGCACCGCGAGGTACTCGAGAATCCGTTCCTTGACCTTCTCCAGGCCATAGTGGTCTTCGTCGAGCACACGTTCGGCATTGGCGAGGTCATTGTTGACCTTGCTCTTCTTGCGCCACGGCAGGTTGACCAGCGTGTCGATGTAGTTGCGCACGACGGTCGCCTCGGCCGACATCGGCGACATCAGCTTGAGCTTCTTGAACTCGGCGTCGGCCTTCTTCTTGGCCTCCTTGGGCATGCGTGCGGCCTTGATGCGCTTGTCCAGCTCCTCAAGGTCTGCGCCTTCCTCGCCCTCGCCCAGTTCCTTCTGAATCGCCTTGACCTGTTCGTTCAGGTAGTACTCGCGCTGGCTCTTCTCCATCTGGCGCTTCACGCGGCCACGGATGCGCTTTTCCACCTGAAGGATGTCGATCTCGCCCTCGAGCTGCGACAGCAGGCTCTCGAGACGCTCGGTCACGTTGACCATCTCGAGGATCTTCTGCTTCTGCTCGAGCTTGATCGGCAGATGCGCGGCGATCGTATCGGCCAGGCGGCCGGCCTCGTCGATGCCCGACAGCGACGTCAGGATCTCGGGCGGGATCTTCTTGTTCAGCTTCACATACTGGTCGAACTGCGACACGATGGCGCGGCGCAGGGCCTCGGTCTCGGCGGATTCGACCGGCGCAGGCGGCACAGGCACGGCTTCGCACATGAAGTGCGAATCGTCCTCGCTCACCTCGGTGATATTCGCGCGTTGCGTGCCTTCCACGAGCACCTTCACGGTGCCGTCGGGCAGCTTCAGCATTTGCAGGATATTGGCGATGCAGCCGACCTCGTACAGGTCGTCAGCCGTCGGCTCGTCCTTGGCAGCCGTCTTCTGGGCCACGAGCATGATGCTCTTGCCCGACTCCATCGCAGTCTCAAGCGCCTTGATGGACTTCGGGCGACCCACGAACAGCGGGATCACCATGTGCGGAAACACCACCACGTCGCGCAGCGGCAACAGTGGGAGGCGAATCGGCTCAGCCGGGAGGAGTTGTGTTCCGGACATCATTTTCCCCAGTCAGTCATTTAAGGCGTAAATAGGGTCACGGGAATCGATTGCAAGGTACCGCCCCCGATTCTTTGTGCCGTCAGGCCGCGCAAAAAAGTGCCGCGCAAAGCACCTGTGACCCACTCTGAAACAGCATACCCGCGTTTCCTCCCGTTCGTATCGTCGAATTGAAGAAAAAAAGCCGTTCGCTTTCACGCGAACGGCCGCTTGATTTTTTAGCCGGTGTGGCATGCACCACGTGGTCCGGCGCGTTCGTCAGTTGGACCCCGCAACCTTGGGCTGCTGCTCCTCGTACATGAGCAGCGGCGGTGCATCGCCAGTAATCGTATTTTCATCGATCACCACTTTTTGCACCCCCTTGTAGTTCGGGAGGTCGTACATGACGTCCATCAGCGACTGTTCCAGGATGGAACGCAAACCGCGTGCCCCCGTCTTGCGGCGGATGGCCTTGCGCGCGATGGCGGACAGTGCGGCTGGGCGAATCTCCAGCTCCACGCCTTCCATCGCCAGCAGCTTCTGGTACTGCTTGACCAATGCGTTCTTCGGCTCGACCAGGATCTGCATCAGCGCGGCCTCATCCAGCTTGGCCAGCGTGGCCACCACCGGCAGGCGGCCGATCAGTTCCGGAATCAGGCCGAACTTGATCAGGTCTTCCGGCTCGGTCTGGGGCAGCACCTCGCTGGCGTCACGTTCTTCCTTGCTCTGCACCTGGGCCGCAAAACCGATGCCGGTCTTGTCCGAACGCTGCATGATGACCTTTTCCAGGCCGTCAAACGCGCCGCCGCAGATGAACAGGATGTTGGTGGTATCCACCTGCAGGAAGTCCTGGTTCGGGTGCTTGCGCCCGCCCTGCGGCGGCACCGAGGCCATCGTGCCCTCGATCAGCTTCAGCAGGGCCTGCTGCACGCCCTCGCCCGACACGTCACGCGTGATGGACGGGTTGTCAGACTTGCGCGAGATCTTGTCGATTTCGTCGATGTAGACGATGCCGCGCTGGGCCTTCTCGACCTCGTAGTTGCAGTTCTGGAGCAGCTTCTGAATGATGTTCTCGACATCCTCGCCCACGTACCCGGCTTCGGTCAGCGTGGTGGCGTCGGCGATCACGAACGGCACGTTCAGCAGCCGGGCCAGCGTCTGCGCAAGCAATGTCTTGCCCGAGCCAGTCGGCCCGATCAGCAGGATATTGCTCTTGGAGAGTTCGACGTCATCCTTCTTGCCGAGATGCTTGAGGCGCTTGTAGTGGTTGTACACCGCTACCGCCAGAATCTTCTTGGCTTGCTCCTGCCCGATCACATACTGATCCAGGCTTTCGCGGATTTCGTGGGGCGTGGGCAGGTCCGAGCGCGTGGCGGCTGTGGCGTCCTTGTCGGTCGCGGCGGCCTCGTCACGGATGATTTCATTGCACAGGTCGATGCATTCGTCGCAAATGAACACCGACGGGCCCGCGATGAGCTTCTTGACCTCGTGCTGGCTCTTGCCGCAGAACGAGCAATACAGAAGCTTCTCGCTGGATGAACCTTTTTTGTCCGCCATAGGAATCAGTCACATTAGCAGTGTGGTCCCCGCACGGCGGGAGAGCCCCACGGGAAACGCATTAAACGCATCATACGCCAAAACAATTGGCGCAGTCGGCGGCTTCCCCGGCGTGTGGGGCAAAACGCAAAAACGAGGCGCACAGCCTCGTTCCGGTGTAGCCTGCGTCATTTGGCACAGGCTGGGTGGCGGGAGCCCCGGCGCCGGGCCGTGGGCTGCCCGCTCCGACACACCGGCGTCGGATCAACCGCGGCGCGTGATGACCTTGTCGATCAGACCGTAGTCCACGGCCTGGTCGCCGCTCATGAAGTTGTCGCGATCGGTGTCGCGGGCAATCTTCTCGACGGGCTGGCCGGTCACTTCCGACAGGATGCTGTTCAGGCGCTCGCGCAGGTACAGGATCTCGCGTGCCTGGATCTCGATGTCCGAGGCCTGGCCACGCGCACCGCCCAGCGGCTGGTGGATCATGATGCGCGAGTTCGGCAGCGCGCTGCGCTTGCCCTTGGCACCGGCCGCCAGCAGGAAGGCGCCCATGCTCGCCGCCATGCCCATGCAAAGCGTGGTCACGTCCGGCTTGATGAACTGCATCGTGTCGTAGATCGCCAGGCCGGCGGATACCGAGCCGCCGGGCGAGTTGATGTACAGCGACACGTCCTTGTCCGGATTCTCGCTCTCGAGGAACAGCAGCTGGGCCACGACCAGGTTTGCGGTCTGGTCGTTCACTTCGCCGACCATGAACACCACGCGCTCCTTGAGCAGGCGCGAGTAGATGTCATACGCGCGCTCGCCCCGGCCGGACTGCTCGACAACCATCGGCACCAGCCCAAGACCCTGGGTTTCCAGAGCAGAGGCCTGCGTCGTGGCGAGACGGTCAAGCAAATCATTGCGGGTCATGCAGGTTCTCCAGGTATTCAGGGAATGCGCCAATCGGCCCCGGCCAGCGCTTGCGCGCCAAGCCGGATGCCGCGCAACCGGGGCGCGCCGCGCCATTCAGGCGGCGCGATCCGGTCATGCGAACGCTCAGGCTTGCTGCGCGTTGGTCTCGGCGGTGAGTTCCTCGAACGACACCGACTTGTCCGTGACCTTGGCCTTGTCGCACACGAAATTTACCACGTTGTTTTCGAGCACGTAGGCTTCCATTTCGGCCAGGCGCTGCTGGTCGCCGTAGTACCAGCGCATGACTTCCTTCGGGTCTTCGTAGCTCTTCGCGAAGTCCTCGATTTCGGCCTTGATCTGCTCCGGCTTGGCCTGCAGGCCGTGTGCCTTGACGATCTCGGCCAGGATCAGGCCCAGCTTCACGCGGCGCTCGGCCTGCTGGGTGAACATCTCGGCCGGAATCGGCATGTCCTTGGCGTTCGGCATGCCCCGTTGCTCGAGGTCACGGCGGGCCATTTCCACCAGGCGTTCCTGATCCTGTTCGATCAGGGCCTTGGGCACGTCCAGCTCGCTCACCTTCAGCAGCGCTTCCATGACCTGGTCCTTCAGCATGGCGTGCGTGCGGCGCTTGACTTCGCGCTCCAGGTTTTCGCGGATGTCGGCGCGCATCTTCTCGACGCTGCCGTCGGCGATGCCGAGCGACTTCGCGAAGCCATCGTCCACTTCCGGCAGGTGCGCCCACTCCACCTTCTTCAGCGTGATCGTGAACTCGGCGGTCTTGCCGGCCACTTCCTTGCCGTGGTAGTCAGCGGGGAAGGCCAGCGGGAACGTCTTGCTCTCGCCCAGCTTCAGACCCAGCGCGGCTTGCTCGAATTCGGGCAGCATGCGGCCTTCGCCCAGCACGAATGCGAAGTCATCGGCCTTGCCGCCGGGGAATTCCACACCGTCGATCTTGCCGACGAAGTCCAGCGTCACGCGGTCGCCGTTCTTGGCAGCCTCATCTGCGCCACCGTCGCCATGGGCGCCGGCCTCGCCGCGCACGTGGTAGTGCACGCGCTGCTTGCGCAGGATGTCGATGGTCTTGTCGATCTCGGCGTCGCCGATTTCCGTCTTGGTGCGGGTCACTTCAGCCGTGGCCAGGTCGCCCAGCTTGACTTCCGGGTACACCTCGAAGGTGGCTTCGAACGCCACTTCGTCTTCCGACACGCCGTCGGTCTTCAGGTCGAACTTGGGCTGGCCCGCAACCTTCACGTCCTGGGCCTGCGTGATGTCGAAGAACTTGCGGGCGGCCTTGTCGAAGCGCACTTCGAACTCGACCTGCTGGCCATATTGCTTCTCGACCATCTTCATCGGCACCTTGCCCGGGCGGAAGCCGGACATCTTCACCGTCTTCGACAGGCGCACCAGGCGTTCCTGGGTTTCCTTCTGCACTTCGGCCTTGGGAATAGCCAGGGTTACCTTACGGTCCAGCTTGCCGAGGTTTTCAATGACGTTCGACATGGTCGTTAATCCAATCCAGAAATGTAGTTTTAAGCGCAACCGCCTGCGCACCGGCCTGGCCGTGGCCAGTGAAACCTACGGATTCCCGACGCGAACGAAGGGCTTCCGCGCAAACGGAAAACGGGGATTATCGCACGGTTTTTGTTCGCTTCCGGCAGTTTTTACCCTGACGCGTCCGAGGCCGCCCCGGGATCGATAGCCGGTGCTGCCGCCGTGTCGCCATGGCGCAGCGCCCGCAATAGTAGCCGGGCCGGGTCGACGGCATCGGCCAGGTCCGATTCGACGGGCAGCGGTTCGCCCTCGATCTGGCTGGCGATCAACTCCGCGCCCAGTGCCGCCCATGTGAGGCCGCGCGACGCATACGCAAGTGCCGCGTAGAGCCCCGGCAGCCGGGGCAGGTCCCGCAGGTGGGCGCCGCGCAGCGGGCCGGACCGGGCCAGCGCCTGCGCCTCGTCCGCAAGGGGCCCGATCAGCGGCAGGCGGTTGTGCGTCACCGTGCGCACGCCGACGTAGCCGGTCAGCTGCGCGGGATCGAGATGCGCGACGTCGGCGGCACGGTCCGGCAGCAGCGTGGCGAGGCGCTCCAGGTTGGCGGCGTGGACCTCGGGACGCTCGGCCAGCGGGCCTTCGTCGGCGTCGTAGCTCGAGCCGATGCGCGCGCCGCCATCCGGGGCTTTCGGCAGCAGGTAGCCGGCGCCGGTCACCACGCAGTCGGGCCAGCCCCCCATCGCCGCGACCTGCGCCGGGGTGAGATCGGTCAGTTGCCCGCGCACCCGGCGCAGGGCCAGAAAGCGGTTGGAGACGAGGCGCTCGGCCTCATGGGCATTGGCCAGCACCAGGACCGGCGCCGCAGCCAGCACGCTGCCATCGGCCGCCCTCGCCTGCCAGACCCCATCCACATGTTCGATGGCGGCAACGCGGCAGTTGAACCGCGCATCCAGGGCCGCGCCGGCCTTGTCGAGCTGGGCGCGGCAGATTTCGGGCGGCGCGACCCAGCCGCCACGCGGAAACCAGAGCCCGCCGCGCGCCACCGTGGCGCCGTGGCGCGCGGCCGCCTCGGCGGGGTCCATCCACCTGACGAACGATTCCGGGAAGCCCAGGGCGGCCAGCGCCGCCTGCTGGGCCGCGTTGTCGGCATCGTCCTCCCCGATCTGGAGCACGCCGCAGCCATGCCAGTTCACCGGGTGCCCCGCCGCCGCGAGGGCCGACCACGCGCGCAGCGCATGGAGATTGCCGGCGCGCGAGAGCCGGGACAGCAGGCTTTCATCGGACGAAACATGCGCGTGCATGGCCGCCGCGCGATGGCTGGAGGTCTGGCGCGCCGGGCCGTCGTGGGCGTCGAACAACGTCACGCGCCAATCGCGTGCGGCCAGCCGTTCGGTGACCGCGCAGCCGGCCAACCCTGCGCCAATGACGATCGCATGCCTTTCTCGCCACTCTGCGGCGGGTACGGGGGCGTATCGCCTGTTCTTCCAGGCCGGCGCGAAGCGCGCCACGGTCATATCGCGCTTGCCGCCGAAACCGGGCGCTTTGGTGACCTCGAACCCGACCGCCTGCAAGCCACGCCGCACAAAGCCAGCTGCTGTATACGTAGCGAGCGTGGCGCCGGGTCGGGCGAGCCGCGACAGACCCCGGAAGACGGTTTGGGACCACATGTCCGCGTTGCGGGACGGGGAGAAGCCATCGAGATAGAACGCATCGGCGCCAAGTGCGAGCTTGGGCAGCATCGCGTCGATATCGCCCAGCGCCAGCGTCAAGGTAACCGCGCCGCCTTCGAATTCGAGTCGATGCAAGCCCGGCAGCGCATCGGGCCAGGCCGCCTGCAGGGGTTCGGCGAGCGGCAGCAGCTCGCCGAGGCCGGCGTGCAGCGTCGCCAGTCCATCGCGCGTAAATGGATGTTTTTCAACGGAAACGAAGTGAAGCCGACGGCAGCGGTGCGGGTCTTGGCGCCACGCCTGCCAGGTGGCGAGGAAGTTCAGCCCCTGCCCGAAGCCGGTTTCCACGATCACGAACTGGTCGCGCCCGGCCCAGTTGCCGGGCAGGCCATTACCGCCCAGGAACACGTGATGGGCCTGCGCCAGCCCCCCTTCCGCGCTGTGGTAGACGTCGTCGTAACGCGGCGAAAAGGGAATGCCGTCGGGGGGAACGATCGGCTCGGCGGACTCGAGGGCACGCGGCATGGCAGGCATCGGCGGACGGGACACTTCGGACGGCAACAGCCGCAGGAACGGGCCGTAAAACGGGCTTCCGGGGGCGGCGGATGGTAGCATAGCGCCCTTCGCGCCACGCGCCCGCCGGCGCCTTTTTCGCTGGCGCTTGCGCGCCGTCATCCCGCTTTATCCCGCCTCATCATGCTCAGTTATCGCCACGCCTTCCATGCCGGCAACCATGCCGATGTCCTCAAGCACGCCGTCGTGGTCCAGTTGCTGGAGCACCTGACGCAGAAGGACAAGGCGTTCTGGTACATCGACACCCACGCCGGCGCCGGCCTCTACGCCCTGGACCACGCCTATGCACAGAAGAAGGCCGAGTTCGAAACCGGCATTTCGCGCATCTGGCAAGCCGCCGCCGATGGCCAGACCCTGCCCCCCTTTCTGGACGAGTTCCTGGACCAGGTACGCGCCCAGAACCCGGACGGCATTCTGCGCCACTACCCCGGTTCACCATGGCTGGCATGGCAGATGCTGCGCGATCAGGACCGCCTGCGGCTGTTCGAGCTGCACAGCACCGAGATCCAGGTGCTGCGCGACAATTTCCGCGGTGCGGGCCGCAAGGTCATGCTCTATGACGGTGACGGGTTCAATGGCATCAAGGCCATCCTGCCGCCCCCGCCGCGTCGCGCGCTGGTGCTGATCGACCCGTCGTACGAAGACAAGCAGGACTACGCGCGAACCGTGCAGGCTCTGGAAGACAGCCTTGAACGGTTCGCAACTGGCGTTTATGCCATCTGGTATCCGCAGGTGCAGCGGCGGGAATCGACCCAACTGCCGGCGCAACTGATGCGCCTGCCGCTGAAGAGCTGGCTGCATGTGACGCTGACCGTGAAGCACCCGGTGGAAGGCGGACTCGGCCTGCATGGCAGCGGGATGTTCATCGTCAACCCGCCGTGGCGGCTCAAGGAAACGATCGAGGAAGCGATGCCGCTGCTGGTGGACTTGCTCGGCCAGGATGCTGGCGCAGGCTACACGCTGGAATCGCTCGACAACTGAGCCGGGCGCGTCAGGCCCGGGGCTCTTTCCGATGGCCGGACAGACCGGGCCAGACCCGCGTCAGTGCGGCATGCGCAAGCAGGCCGAGCGCCAGCCCCACCGCATCGGCGATCAGGTCATGCCAGTCGGACGAGCGGGTGGGCGTCATGCCCTGCAACCATTCGATCAGCACGCCATAGGCCATCAGGCCAGCCAGCACGGCCGCCACGCGGCCGCTCCAGGCGCGCACGCCGAGTAGCGCGAGCGCCCCAAAAGCAAGGAAATGGTTGGATTTGTCCCAGCCGGTGGTCGGTTGCGGCACCGAGGTCGGCAGCAGCGACAGGACCAGCACGGCCACTGCGCAGATCGAGAACAGCCGTCGGTATTGGGTGGGGGTCAGGCGCGGCACGAGGACTGGGCGGTTTTCATCGACATAATGACTACGCCAGAGAATAACAGCATGCATGCGCCTGGCTGCGTGGCGCGCCACACATTCCCCGCCCCGCACTATTGGTAAGTCATGGTGAAAGTCATCGCCGTATTCGCGGTGCCTCCCCTTATCACTTCGCCAGACTGGTAATAGCGGGCCTTTAGCGGAATCTTGAAGCTTCCGCCAGACAACCGGTTATAGCCGTTGACTGGCTTGTCCACCCCAAGGGGCAGCACCGCGCCGGCGCCGTCCAGCAACTGGACACCGATCCCCTGCGCGGTCGAGTTCCCATCGAGCGCCACCACCGAGTTGGCGCTGTGGAGCACCTGGGTCACCGCGTCCACCCGATACTGGATGCCATTCAAACGCCCGGCACAATTGTTGACATCGATGGTGAACGAAGTGGGGGGCGCGGAAGATCCCACTCCCCGGAAATCGGTGTGCGACCGCGTGCCCATATTCACAGCGATATTGGGCGTGATACAACCCACTTCCGAAAAGCTGGGCTGGCCACCTACCCTCACATCCACGATAGCTAATGGACTCGCGTTATAGAACTGGTCGATACCCACCTGGAGGACTGCGCCCGGAAGATTCACGGCGCCGGCCGTAATCGGCCCGGTTTTGACGAATGCGAAGCTCATTCGGGTGCCAAAGTTGATGGAAATGCTGCCACTGCTTACTGTGCCGACCGCCACTTCCCAGTTTGACGGGACGCCGTGCAGCCTCGCGTTCTCGCCGCCATACCAGCCGTCTTTCGTCCCGGAATTGACCCCGATTGCCAGCCCAACGCCCGGGACATTGGTATTGAAGACGGCATAGTTCTCTCCGCCCTCCGAATAGCCCACCCCGGCCCGCGGCAGTGTGGCCCGATAAGCGGGCCCGACATTCACGTCTGCCGGGATCGTGCATCGCCACACCTCCCTGCCCGCAGTTTGTCGGCTGGTCCATGGAGAAATGCGGGTGCCAACCGGCGCATCCCTAGGCACCGCGAAGTTCCCCAAGGGCAACTGGAAATTGAGCACGGAGGGATTCGGCGCGTCACACCTGATCGCCTGGGCCTGGGCTTGTCCCTGGGCGAGCGCAAGCCACGCCACTGCCGTGATCGCCATCGTCCGCCCAAGCTTTGCTACTGTCATCACTGACATCATGAATTCTCCGTTGTTGGCATGTGCCGCCGGCATCCCGGCGGCGCTTGCGGACCAATGCCGCGCGGCTACAGGCATTGCGCATCGACTGAGGCAACGCCAATCGACTTGCGCGCCTCCGACAACGCCGGGAGTCGATAGCTGAGCCGGCAGGCCTGCCCCGCGCCATCGGCCGAAGCCACCGTCAGTTCGCCGCCATCCTCTTTCAGGCCGCGGACGATGAGGCGCCCGCCCTGGCCGACCATACCGACCGATTTCCCGGCGGCATCGAACACTTCTCCACCGAACGGCAGCGGCTTGCCATCCGCGGTCCGCACGCGCAGGATGGCGGCCCGGCCGGGATTCGCGGTCTCGAACAAGACCTTCACGATGGCCCCGGCGGTAGGTGCCAGTTGTTGCAGCGTCGACTTGAGTTCGACGTCCAGCGGCAGGCCCTTGGGATCGATTTCCACCTCGTTGCGGGCAAACGGCATCAGGCTCGACACCACTGCACGCCCCCAGGGATCCACCCGCAAGCCACTGCCACCGCCGACGCGCGCACCGGCGGCGCCCTTCGCTTCGACGATCGCCAGGGTATCGCCCAGATTCGGCGTCAGGACGACGCCGCCGCTATAGGCAACGATGCCGCCCGACATCCCTGCGGACGCCTGGGTATAGGTGTTGCTCTTGCTGGCACTGCCCGTGAATGCCGCCAGCGTCGACAGATACGATGCATTCGCACCAAAGCTGGTCGCATGGCTCGCGCCTCCGCCACCGGTGTACCCTGCGTTCAAGCCATAGCTGAACGCGTTGTCGACGCCATACGAGCCTGTCACCGACTGGTTCACCGAGGTAGGCCCCGACGAGCCGGTCTGAACGCTGGTCGTCGAGTACGGTGCTTGCGGGGCCTTCCCCAGCGGAATGCCCACGCTCAGCATCACGCGGCTGTTCCACTTGGCGGTGTTCACATCGAACTGCCGTGCCGCGGAGACGCCGTAGTTCATCCGCCGGAAGGTGTTGTTATAGCCAAGCTGGAACTGCGTATCGCGGCCGTTGCGCCGCCAGTAGTCCTGAGTAGAACCACTCACGTAGAAATTGCCGTAGTTGCCCGGCAACGCCTGGTTCAGCACCAGTTGCAGCCGGCCACGCGGGGTGCCGTACAAGGCCACGCCCATGTCTTTCCGATCCAGATCGCCCAGTGCGACGGCATCCGCGAGGCTGAGGTAGCCCCCCGTGGAGTACCGATAAGCGGCGACGGTCAGGTTGGTGTTGGTGGGCTCCACAAGCTTGCTGAAACTCAGGCGCAAGCTCTGCCCATGACGGTCCGGCTCATTGCGCAGACGTGTGGAGGCATGGGTAACGTCCGCACCCAGCGCGCCGAAGCTGGTGTTGACCGCGGCGCCAATCACCCCGGCCGCATAGTCCTGCGCAACCGTGACCCCGCCAAATCCCGTGATCAGGTTGGTGAAGCCACGCTGCACGGTGGCTTGCAGCATCAGCGGCTTGTTGTTGCCCGTGGCACTTCGGTACTGGCCGGCGGCCACGCCATAGCGGGTCACGCCCGGCCGCAGCGCGTTCACCGCGCCGGCATAGGGCACCTTCGAGATGTGCACGCTGCCGTCGGCCTCGGTCACCCGCACTTCCAGGTCGCCGCCATACCCGGTGGGATACAGGTCGTTGATCTCGAAGGCGCCGGCCGCGACGTTGGTTTCGTAGATTGTGTTGCCGTTCTGGCGAATCTCCACGTGGGCATTGCTGCCGGCGAT
The DNA here is from genome assembly GCF_052115685.1 of Cupriavidus sp. 2KB_3. NCBI lineage: Bacteria > Pseudomonadati > Pseudomonadota > Betaproteobacteria > Burkholderiales > Burkholderiaceae > Cupriavidus > Cupriavidus sp. 2KB_3. Next base: position 47,987 of record NZ_JBFRHD010000004.1, on the reverse strand, counting down.
GCCGTGCACCACCGGTGCATAGCCGCGCTGCGACTCCGGATACATCCGGTCGTCGCTCGACAGTTGCACACCCCGAAAGCCCACACTGTCAAACATGGTGCCGTCCGTGTAGGCATCACCAAAGACCAGCTGGCTCTTGATAGAGGCAATCGAGCGCTGAACAAACGTCTGGGTCGCCTGGTAGCGGGTACCGGTGCGCTCGTGGTGCGTCAGGCTGCCGTTGTGCCGAAAACGCCACGCACCGGCGTTCACGCCGCCATTCAGCCCGACAAAGCCCTGCGTGGAGGAAAAGCCCTGCCCGGCGTTGTGATAAACACTGGCGTTGTAGAGCAGACGTCCTGCGGTCACCCCGTCATCCCAATACTTCGGGTCGATGTAGCCACGCGGCTGACGGCTCATGGCAACCTGCGGCAGGCTCAGGTCGAGGCGCTGCTCGCTGTTGTCGAAGTGCGCGACGGCGTCCGGCACAAGCCGCGCAAGCGTCGGGCAGGCATCGGCATCGGCCAGCAGCGCATTGGCTTCCGGGGTCAACGCGGCAAGGTCCACGCCGATGCGCTCAAGCAGTGCACGGTCGAAACACGGATGCACCTCCTGGCTTGCGCCCACCTGGCGCAAGACCACCTCGGTCCGGCCCAGCCAGACTTCGTTGACATGCAGATCCACCCGGTACGTGCCCGCTACGGCCGCATTTCCTTTGCTGAAGCGACTGATATCCACCTGCCCGTGACCGGACTGGTGCAGGAAGATGTCGTTGAAAGCGACCTCGCCCGAACTGGGCGCCGTCGATGCATCCGCCCACGCCGATGCGCTGGTGAACAGCGCGAGCGAGACCATGGTCGGACGCAGGCGAAAGCGGGAGGCGAGGGGTTTTTTTCGGCGGGACACGGGGACCTTCATCACAAAACTCAGGCAAGTCGATCCCCTGCCGCATAGCGGCATCGCAAAAAGCTGGATAGGGGATACGTCGGAGGCGTCTTGCGCGGCGACAGCGTCGCCGGCAAACGCCGTTAATCAGTGGGTCGCGACGGCTTCGCCGGAGATGGATCCACCATGGTCGTTGAGGGCGGTGTAATCCACCTTCAGGGCGGCTGACGGGCTGACCTCGCCCTTGAGCGGGAACACCTGGGTTTCGCCCGGGTTCACCATGCCGCCGTCATCGAAACTGGCAACCTTGCCGTCGCTGCCTTTCACTTCCAGCGCGGTAAAGGAAACGTGGTAAGGCGTCGGATTACGGGCTTCCAGGCTCAACTGATTGCCGGATCCCACCACCCGCCATGCCACCTGCCCCGGAGCCTCCAGTGAGCTCCCCTTCAGGCTTGCGGGGCGATAGAACATCTTGATGCGCGAGCGGAAAGCGAGCTGCAAATGGTTGGCGTTGGCGCCACCGGCTTCCGGCTTGGGCGGAATCTCCAGCACGTTGAGCCAGAACACCGACTCCTTGTCTTGTGGAAGCGGCTCGCCGGTATGGAGGATGCGCAGGGTCTGCGCCTTCTTCGGATCGATGCGCATCACGGGTGGGGTGACAAGGAAGGGCACCTCCACGGCGGATGGCGTGGCCTTGGGGTCGCCATTGTCGAGCCAGGCCTGGGTCAGCGCCGGTGCATTTCCCTGATTGGAAAGCTTGATCGTCGCTTCTTTCTCGCTGGCGTTGTACACCACACGCGTGCCGCCGATCACCACCGAGGCGTGAGCGCTCCACGCGGCAGGCAGGCTCAGCACGAGCAAGGCTGCGGTCAGAACGGAACGGATCTTCTGGTTGGTCATCATCATTGCACGCGATTTTCAGGAAACAGGGGTGAAAGGTGGCGCGACATCGCGCCACCCGATGCGCCTTTACTGATAGGCGATGGAGTACATCACGCTGGTATTGGCCGCGCCGGCAGCTGCTACGCCGGTGGCAACGTACTGGGCGTAGTAGCGCAGCGTGGCGGCACCAGAAACCAGGGGAACCGACTTCGAGTTCTGCAGGGCATTGGCGAAACCGACGTTGATATTGGTTTCGTCCGAGGCGTTTTGCAGGCCGATCTGCACGCGCTGGGCACCGCCTGCAGTGAGGTTCAGGCGACCTGTGGTGACGTCGGTGGTCGGCCCCGCTTCAAAGAACGTGCGCACATTGCCTGAGGTGGGCGTGCAGCCCGTCAGCGCAATGCTGAACGGCGTGCGGCCGGCGGTCTTGCCGGCTGCGGAGAGCGAGGACGCCGACACGGTCGGCAGGGCAACCACGAAATTGCTCGTACCACCGTTGATGGCACAGGTCTGAGCCGTGACGTTGCCGGTGAAGGTAATCGTGCCATCCGCGGCTGATGCGATTTGCGAAGCCATCGAGGTGCCACCAATGATCAAGGCGGAGAGGAGTTTGCTTTTCATGTATGAATCTATGCAGAAGTAAAACGACTGAAAATCTGGACATCGCGAACATGCGTACGGATCTGACCAGCCTGTTTGCAGGACGTGTTGCCCTGGCCGGGAACGACTCGCTGCAATGGGGCGAATAATAGGGAGGACTGCCCGTCCGTTAAATCGACGAATCTTTAATTTTCAGGCGGGAGCGGACGTGCGAAAGCCGTCGCTGGCGTGCGCCGCGACGGCAGGAATGCAGAGAGGATCACGAAATCCGCAGGGGCTGCGGGCGTTCCCGGGGCGGGATGTCGTGAGCGGTCAGGAGACTGCCGCTGGGATGATGGCCGGGCGCTGACGCGTCATGCAACGGTGCGCGGCCACGGCAAAGCCGAAAGCCATGGCAATCAACACGGCCGCGACCAGGCTCAGGTACTGCCCGCCTGTCGATCGGATCACGATTCCGCCAAGCAGGCCGGAGCAGGCAAGCCCTGTGTAGGTAGCCGTATTGTTCAGGGCAAGCACCAGCGGTGCTGTCGGCGGCGATAGATGGACAAGCCGATGCTGTTGCGGAACGATGAGTCCCCACCCGCAGATTCCCCAAATTACCAGCGCGACCAGGGCGGTGGCCATGTGCCCGGACGTCCACGGGAGTGCACAGAAGTTGAGGATCGCCACCCAGAGCATCGCGTGAATGATGTGGCGGCTCTCGAACCGGTCCACGAGGCGGCCGGCCATGAGGTTCCCCGCCGTCGCAGCGAGGCCCCACACCAGCAACATCCCGGCGAGGATGCGTTCGTCGCCGCCTGTGACCCGCGCCAGCACCACGCCTGCGTAGGTGTAGACCATCAGAAACCCGCCGAACGCGAAGAGCGAAGTGAGCAAGGTCAGCGCCACCCGCCTGTCGCGCAAGGGGGCAAGCCGCTCCCGCAACCGGACGGCTGCAGGTAGCGGGACGGATGGCAGCATCGTCCACACGCCGATCATGGCGACGATGCCGAGCGCTGTGACGAACCAGAGCGTCGAACGCCAACTGCCGAATCCGCCGATAAACGTGCCGAGCGGCGACCCCAGGGCCGTGGCGCCCGTCAGGCCGGCCGTGACGGCAGCCAGCGCACGGCCGCGCTTCTCAGGGGCCGCGAGTGCCGCGGCGACGCCCAGCGCGGTGGGGGAAAAGAGCGCGGCGCCAAAGCCGGCCAGCGCCCGGCTCAGCAGCACCCATTGGAGGTCGGTGGCGAGCGCGCTGACGGCGTTGCCGACGACGAAAATGCCCAACGCGGTAACGAGCAGCCGTTTTCTAGGCAGGTTTCCCGCCACTGCGGCCATCACCGGCGCCGCCACCGCGTAGGTCAGCGCGTAACACGTCACCATCAAGCCTGCCATGCTGATGGAGGTGTGCAACGATGCCGCGACGCCGGGAAGGATGCCGGCGACGACGAAATTGTCGGTCCCCATTGCGAACATGCCCAGCGCCAGTATCAGTAATCGACGATCCATATGACCCACTCGGTGAAATGCAGTTGAGTCGATCATATTCGCCGTTGACCGTGTCTCAAATGTCATATATACCGTCAATTCAGGACATGATCCCGGGGTATATCCATGCACACGATCGGCTTTGTCGTCTTTCCGAACTTCTATCTGATGGGCCTGGCGGCCGTCACCGCGTTCGAGCTGGCCAACGTCGTGCTCGAAGAGCGGGCGTACGACGTGACAGTGCTGTCGGAGAGCGGCGGACTGGTGATCTCGTCGGCAGGCATTCGGGTCGATTCGCTGCCCTTCGGCAACAACGCCTATGACACGGTCATGTTCGGCTCGGGCGTCGAGATTGACATCACGTCCGCAGCGTTGACCGCGTTCGTCAGCCGTTCGCTGAAGACGTCAAGGCGGATTGCCGCGCCCTGCACGGGGGCCTTCATCCTGGCGCAAGCCGGTGTCCTGGATGGCCGGCGTGCGACCACCCATTGGCGGTTCGCGCATGATCTGCAGCGCCGGTTCCCCAAGATCACGGTCGAGGAGGACCAGATCTTCATCGTGGACGGGCCAATCTGGACCTCCGCAGGCATGACGGCCACCATCGACATGGCCCTTGCCATGATCGAGAAGGATCACGGCCCGGAGGTCTCGCGCACGGTCGCGCGCAAGCTGGTCATCTACCATCGGCGCGCTGGCGGCCAGTCGCAGTTCTCCACATTGCTCGACCTCGACCCAAAGTCGGACCGGATCCAGAAAGCCATTGACCACGCGAACGCCAACTTGCGCGAAGCCCTGACCGTCGATGAACTTGCCGATGTCGCCGGGCTCAGCCCGCGCCAGTTCAGCCGGGCCTTCAGCGCGGAGACGGGCCAATCGCCCGCAAAGGCCGTGGAACACCTGCGCGTGGAGGCGGCGAGGCTTTTGCTGGAGAAAGGCCGCCTCTCGCTGGACGTGATCGCGCAGGAAGTCGGCTTTACTGACCGGGAGCGAATGCGGCGCGCCTTTGTCCGGACTACCGGGCAACCGCCGCAGGCGGTTCGGCGGCTGAGCAGGGATGCGCGCGGTCCAGGCGCCCGCTGAAATGACGCCCGGATGCTCCACGCCTCTATTTGTAACGCCGGCTATACTTCGCCGGTCAGCTCCTTTTGATCTCCTACCGTGAAAAGTCCGCCCGACCACGCGTCAGCCCACGCCGCTCACTATGAATTCACCGAGCAGGTTGGACATCTGCTGCGCCGTGCCTACCAACGGCACGTCGCCATCTTCCAGCAGACCATTCCAGACTCGCAGCTGACGGCCGGCCAGTTCGTCGTCATGTGCGCCATCCAGGCCCAGGGGCCATGCTCGTTGAGCGAGATTGCGCGCGCCACCGCCATCGACCAGGCGACCGTGCGCGGCATTATCGAGCGGTTGAAGTCTCGTGAACTGATTGCGGTCTCCCACGACGCGCGCGACCGCCGCAAGGTCGTGGTGCTACTCGCCCCCGCCGGCGAGGCCCTGATCAACGAGGTGGTGCCTTTCGCGCAGGACATCACCGAGCGCACCATGGGCGGCCTGAACCCGGCCGAACGGGTGGCACTGCTCTACCTGCTCAGGAAAATGAGCGAACTGGGCGACGATACCCCGGATACCGCCGACACCGACAGCCCGATCTAGGCGCCACGCGGCACCCTGCCCGGCAGGGCCGTAGCGCCCCTCACCTCCCTTCCCCTCCCCTTCGCCCTGCCGCGTCTCACACGCTCAGGTACCCGGTCACGCGCAATAACTTAGATCTCGAATATTTATTGACATGGGGGCGCCATGCGCTAGTATTACGCCATGTACTTCGATCTCTAAGATTCTTGGTACGGCAACCACTACTCAGGAGCGCTTCCCATGTATGACATCTTTTCCACCGACAAACTGATCGATCTCTGGCTGACCGAGGACATTGGCATCTGCGACCTGACAGTCCATACGATGATCGAGCCGGGAGAAACCGGTACGTTCTGCATGAATGCCCGCGAGCCCATGCTGATCGCCGGCATCGACGTCGCCGCGCGCATTTTTGCCCGCTATGACCCGACGCTGACCCTGGACGTGCGCGTCGCCGATGGCGACAAGGTGGAAAAAGGCGCCGTGCTGCTCAACGTGAGCGGCAACGCACGCAGCGTGCTGACTGCCGAGCGCACCGCGCTGAACATCATGCAACGCCTGTGCGGCATTGCGAATCACACCGCGACTTATGCCGCGGCAATCGCCCATACCAAGGCCCGCCTGATCGACAGCCGCAAAACCACGCCGGGCCTGCGCGCGCTGGAGAAGCACGCCGTCACGTGCGGCGGCGGCCTCAACCATCGCCTGAGCCTCGACAACGGCGTAATGATCAAGGACAACCATATCGCGGTCTGCGGCAGCATTGCCGCCGCCGTGGCGCGTGTACGCCGCAAGCTGCCGGTGCTGACCAAGCTGGAGGTGGAGTGCGACCGCCTGGAGCAGGTGCACGAGGCACTCGCGGCCGGCGTCGATGTGATCATGCTGGACAACATGTCGGTGCCTGACATGAAGGAAGCCGTGCAGATCGTCAATGGCCGCACCAAGGTCGAGGCGTCAGGCGGCATCCGCCTGGAGACGATCCGCGCCGTGGCGGAAACGGGGGTGGACTACATCTCCACGAGCAAGATCACGCAATCGGCACCGGCAGTGGATATCGGCCTCGACGAGGCCTGAGCCGGTCCGGCATGTGTCGCGGGGCCAGGCCCCGCCTGACGATTCGCGCCTTCCTACCCGAGGGCTTCACCCTCCCCGGTTTATCCGGCGGGGGGCTTTTGCATTGGCTGCCCCGTCCGGGCGTGCCGGTCAGAGATCGGACAGCAACCGTCCGACTTCCTGAGTCGACGGCACGCGGCGGCCATGCTCGGCCGACGCCACCTCGTCCGCCACGAGGCGTTGCGCAATCGTGATCAGCACGCGGCGCGTGGTGAGGACGTCCTCTTCGCTCAGCCCCGCCACGCTCAGTTCATTGACCTCGGTGGCCAGCGGCTCCAGCTTGCGGCGCAGCGCGCGCCCGGTCTTGCTCAGGAACACGTGCACCTTCTTCTTGTTGCCGGGCAGGTGCGTGCGCTCGACGTAGCCAAGCGCTTCCAGCGCCTTCACCGCCGCAAACGTGGTGGGCTCGGTCACGCCCGCCCGTTCGCTAAGCTCGCGCTGCGACAAGCCATCGCGGCGCCAGAGAATGCGCAGGATGGTCCAGTGGCCATACGACACCGAATGCTCCGCCAGACGCAACTGAAGCGCGCGGATATAGGCGCGCGCGGCGTCCTTCACCAGGTGGGCGAGACGTTCTTCTTCGGCCTCATCGGCAGGCGTGAGCGTGGCCGGGGTCTCCGGCTTTTTCGTGGTCATAGTCGTGACAGAGGAATGCATGCGCAGGCGCCGCACAGCACGGCGGGCGCGCGGCAGCGCACATGATAGCGCCTCTGCCATGCCGCCGTCCGCACCTTGCATGGTGCCCTCACTACATCAGTGCGGCGTGCGCAACGACGATGCATGGGGCACCGTCCCCGCGCATCGCCCACCTTCGCGTTTTCCCTGAGGAAGCCGGGAATCCCGCGTACACACTGGATTTGCGGGAGCTGGCCCGACCCTTGCATTAACTTAGACATCGAACTTATCTTGACAGTGGACAAGCCGGTGCTAGCATAGCCCTACAAACTTCGACATCTAAGTTAATGATGAACAATACCGGCATCTTCTTCCTTGTGGTGGGGCCCAGCGGCGCGGGCAAGGATTCCCTGATCGACGGCGCACGCGCGGTCCTCGGCGACAACTACCTGTTTGCGCGACGTGTGATCACGCGGCCCACAGGGTCTCCGGGCGAGGACCATGAAGGCGTGTCCGATATGGAGTTCACACGACGTCAGGAAGCCGGCGAGTTCCTGGTGACATGGGACGCGCACGAGTTGCGTTATGGCTTGCCGGCGTCGTTGACCGATGCGTTGTCGCGCGGCATGCACGTCGTGGCCAACGGCTCGCGCAGCGTCATCGCCGCTCTGGCGGCACGGCTGCCGCGGTTCGTGGTCGTGCTGGTGACGGCGCCGCAGGAGATCCTCGCGCAGCGCATTGCCCGGCGCGGCCGGGAGTCGGGTGAACAGGTGGCGCGGCGCGTGGCGCGCCAGGCGGCGCCCCTGCCCGCCGATGTGCCTTGCATCACCGTCTCCAACGACTGCACGCTCGAAGTGGGCATGGCGCGCTTTGTGGAGGCGCTGCGGCAAGGGCCGGAAATCGGCGCCGAGCCGCCTGCCAGCCACCCCAGCTTGATGGCCAAGCTGCGCGGGGAAGCGCTCGACGAGGCCGCCTACGTGGCGATCCTGCGCGACGCCATCGCCGGACGCTATACCGAGGCAGCGCTGACCGAATTCCTGGTCACCACGGCCGGCAACCTGACCGATGACGAAGTCGTGGCGCTGGCGCGGGCACGCGCCGCCTTCACGCCGCGCATCGAATGGGACCGGCCACTCGTCGTCGACAAGCATTCGATGGGCGGCGTGCCCGGCAGCCGCATCACGCTGATTGTGGTGCCGATCGTCGCGGCCTACGGGCTGGCGATGCCGAAGACCTCTTCCCGCGCGATCACCTCCGCCGCCGGCACGGCGGACGCCATGGAGACCGTCGCCCGCGTGGACCTGACACAGGACGACGTCCGCCGCTGCGTGACGCAGGCATCCGCCTGCATTGCCTGGAACGGGCGCCTGAACCACTCCGTGGTGGACGACGTCATGAATGCGATCACCCGCCCCCTCGGCATCGATTCCCGCCGCTGGTCCGTGGCCTCGATCCTCTCCAAGAAGTACACGGCCGGCGCCACCCATGTGATGGTGGACCTGCCGTACGGGCCGCAGACCAAGCTGGCCTCGCGCGCCGATGCCGAGGCGCTGGGCGCGCTGTTCGCGCTCGTCGGCAAAGGCATGGGCATGCACGTGCACGCATTGGCCACCGACGGCAGCCGCCCCATCGGCCGCGGCATCGGGCCGGCGCTGGAGGTGCGCGATGTGCTGCAGGTGCTCGACAACGATCCCGACGCCCCGGCTGACCTGCGCGCCAAGGCCCTGCGCTTTGCCGCCGAAATCATTGCCTTCGACCCGCGCGTGGGCACGCCCGACGAAGGCATGCGAATTGCGAGGCAGCTCCTGAGCGAAGGCAAGGCGAAGGCGGCATTCGAGCGCATCGCGGCGGCGCAGGGCCGCCGGGCGGATCCGGTGACACCGGGTGCGCATACCGAAGTGATTCATGCCGAACGGCCCGGCCGTGTGACCGGCATCGACGGCCTGGGCATCTCCGGCGTGGCGCGCGCGGCAGGTGCCCCGCGTAGTGCTGGTGCAGGGGTCGATCTGCTGTGCACGATCGGCACGCCTGTGGTGCCGGGCCAGCCTCTGTATCGCATCCACGCCGAGACGCCGGACGCACTTGCGGCGGCCGTAGTGGCGGCGCGCGACGACGGCGTGTGCCGCGACGCGGTCCGTATCGATCCCGATTGACCTGCTTTCTTCCTTCCTTCACCCTAACCGACGAGGCAAAATCCCCATGAGACCCCTATCCGTCGTCAGCAGTCTGGCATCGCTCCTGTTTGTCGCAGGCAGCCTGGGCACCCTGCCCGGGCGCGCCGAGGCCAACATGGCGAGTACCTTCCCGCAGAAACCCATCCGCATCGTGGTGACATTCCCGGCCGGAGGCGGCACTGACGCCCTGGCGCGGCTGATCGGCACCGACATCGGCAAGTCGATGGGCCAACCCGTGGTGGTGGACAACCGGCCCGGCGCCAGCGGCAATATCGGCGCCGAATTCGTGGCCAAGAGCCCCGCCGATGGCTACACCCTGCTGATCGTCAACAGCAGCTTCGCCATCAATCCGAGCGTGTTCAAGAAGCTGCAGTTCGACCCGAAGGCCGATTTCAGCGCCGTCATCACCTTCGCCTCGGTGCCCTCGGTGATCGCGGTGCCGTACACCTCGAAGATCCGCACGTTCAATGACCTGCTGGCGGCCGGCAAGAGCGGCGCCCCGCCCAGCTACGCGTCCTGTGGCAACGGTACGCCCCAACATCTGGCGGGTGAGTTGCTGAAGGTCTCGGCCAAGGTCGAGATGCTCCACGTGCCGTACAAGGGTTGCGCCCCCGCCATGGCCGATGTGCTCGGCGGACAGGCCGACGTCAGCGTCAATACGCTGACCAACACCGTGCCCTACCTCAAGAGCAACAAGCTGCGCGCGCTGGCCGTGACGTCGAAGACCCGTTCGCCGTTCCTGCCCGACGTGCCCACGGTCAGCGAGCTCGGCGTGCCCGGCTACGATGTGGACCAGTGGTTCGGCATCCTCGCCCCCGCGCACACCCCGCCCGAGATCGTGCAGAAACTCAACGCCGAAATTGCCAAGGCGATGGCCAAGCCGGAGATCAAGGCTTCCCTGGCGCAGCTCGGCTTTGCCACCACCACCAGCACGCCTGCCGAATTCCAGAAGCTGGTGACGGCCGACATCGACCGCTGGCAGAAATTCGCGACGAAGATCAACCTGCTCGTCGACTGACCTTCCGGGGCACCGCCTGGACTTCAGCAGGCAGATTCCCCGAACCTTTCCCGTAGTCCTTCGTTGCCACACGGGCGCAAGCCAGCCCCCGTGAGAGCGCGTTCGTCCCTGCGTCCTGACGCCCGCCGTCAGGCGTTGGCTACCTGCGCGCTGTCGATCGGGGATTGGCGGCAACCGCGCGAGAACATCCAACCAATATGAGCCAACCACAATCCACCTTCCGCCACACCGCGCTGGCGGCCATCCTTCTGGCCCTTGGCGTCAGCGGCGCCGCGCAGGCGCAGTCATCGGTCACCTTGTATGGCGTTGCCGATGCCGGCATCGAGTTCCTGACCCATGCCGACGCGAGCAACCATAGCCTGACCCGCATGACATCGGGCAACCTGTCTGGCTCGCGCTGGGGCATCCGGGGCACCGAGGACCTTGGCAACGGCCTGCAGGCCCTGTTCGTGCTCGAGAACGGCTTCGACCTCGACGCCGGCACCGCTGCCCAGGGCGGGCGCCTGTTCGGGCGCCAGGCCTTCACGGGGTTGTCCTCGCAGTGCGGTCGCGTAACGCTGGGCCGGCAGAACAACATCCTCTATGACATCCTGATCAACTACGACGCCATGGCGGTCTCGCCGCGCTACTCGATCTTCATGATGGATGCCATGACGGCGGGCCGCTACGACAACACGGCCAAGTACGTTGGCAAGTTCGGCGGACTGACGGTAACGGGGCTCTACGCGTTCGCGCGTGGCACGTCGCTGGCTGGCGGCGCTGTGGCATCCGAAGTGCCGGGCGACCCGAAGAGCGATCGGGCGATCAGCGGCGGCCTCGAGTACAACGTCGGCAATGCCGGCGTCACGGTGATCTATGACGAGCAACAGGGCACCTCCGGCATCACCGGCCAGAACCCGTCGCAGAAGGATCGTCGCCTGGCCGTGGCAGGCAGCTATCGGTTTGCCAATGCCAAGGTCTATGCGGGCTACCGCTGGCTCAACGGCGACATCGGTGCCACAGCAGCCGTGCCGGCCCGGCGTGCGGACCTGTTCTGGATCGGCGCCGGCTACCAGCTCACCCCTGCGCTATCGCTCAGCGGTGCCGGCTACCTGCTGAACGACCGGCGCGGCAATGGCGACGCATGGAGCGCATCGCTGCTGCTCGACTACGCGTTCTCGAAGCGCACGGATGTGTATGCTCAGGTGGCGTACATCAACAATGACGATGGCTCGCGCATCGGCCTCAATGGCGCGTCGTCTGCCATCGGCGCCGCCGGCACGAACCAGTTCGGCGCCGTGATGGGCATCCGGCACAAGTTCTGACGTCAGGGAGGGACCGCACCCCGTGGTCACGGGGTGCGCAATGTCATGCCGGTACCCGCGCAGCGGCGCACGCCTGGCGCACCACTTCCGGCGTAAATGGCGCGTGCGTCAGGCGCAGGCCCGTGGCATCGAACAGGGCATTGGCAATCGCCGGCGCACCGGGCAAGGAGGCCGATTCGCCGGCCCCAAGCGGGCTCTCCGACTGGTGCGGCATCAGCAGCACCTGGATGGCCGGCAGGTCGGGAAATGCCGCAATCGGATAGCTGCCCCACTCCCGGCTGGCCACGCCGGTGCCATCGAAACGTACTTGCTCGCGCAGCACGCGGCTCAGGCTCTGCACCACATTGCCGTGGATCTGATGGCGCACGCCGTCAGGATTCACCATCATGCCGGTGTCCTGCCCCACATGCAGCCGCGTCACGCGCACATTACCGGTCTGCGGATCGACTTCCACATCGACGATCCATGCCGCCCATGCCGCGCCGAAGCCGGGGAACTTACTGTGGATATAGCGGGCATAGGCGATACCCCGGCCGTGCAGCAGGCCATTGGCATCGGGCTTGCCGCGCGAGCCGCGCGCACCTTCCCGCCATTCGGCAGCCTGCGCCAGCGCCACGAGCAGTTCCTGCGCGCGCGTGTCGGGCAGATGGCGCAGCCGGAAGGCCAGCGGATCGGCGCCGCACGCGTGCGCCAGTTCATCGATAAAGGATTCGTGCGCGAAAGTGTTGGGCAGCGCCGACACGCCGCGCAGCCAGGAGGCCCGCGCAATCGCCGGGGTGTCGTCACAGGCAATATGAAGTGCCCCATAGCCGTACGCGGGCACCGCCGTACGATCGCCCATCTCCAGCGTGCGCGGCGCCGACGAAACACGCCCCGTCAGCAGCAGCGCCAGGATGGGGGCATCGTTCGATGGATAGCGTGACACGAAGTCATAGGCGGTCAGCGTGCCATCGGCAGTGGCGCCACCCTCCACGTCCATCAGCTGCGCGGCGCCCTTCGGCTCCCACAGATGTTCCTGCTCGCGGGTCAGTTGCACGCGCACGGGGCGGCCGACCGCGCGCGACAGCAACACCGCATCGGCGCAGACATCGTCGGCGCAGTTACGGCCATAGCAGCCGGCGGCTTCCATCCGGACGATCTCGATGGCCCCTTCGTCAAGGCCGCTGAGCCGCGCCATGTCAATCCGCAGCACATGCGGGTTCTGTGTACCGGACCACACGGTCAGACGGTTGTCGTGCCAGTCCGCCACGGCGCAGGACGGGCCGATGGACCCATGCATCTGATATGGCCACACGTAGGTACGGGTCAGGCGATGGGTGCCTTCCGCCAGCGCCGCCCGCACGTCGCCAGTGCCGAGCAATTCCCGCCGCTGGGCCGGGGCGGCACGCAAGGCGGCTTCCGGCGCGTTGAGATCCGGCAATGCCGGCACCGGCTGCCAGCGCACCTTGAGCCGCCGGGCCGCCTCGATGGCCTGTTCTTCGCGCTCCGCCACCACGCCGATGAAGTCGCCCTCCACCACCACACGCACCACACCAGCCACGTTGGCGATCGACGATTCATCCACCGCGATCAGGCTGGTGCCGACGAAGTCGCCGCTGTCGCGGCCCGCATAGGGCGGACGCACCACCCGGCCGTGCAGCATACCCGGCACGCGCACGTCGTGGACGAAGGTCAGTTCGCCGGTGGCCTTGGCGGGAATGTCGACGCGTGGCGCGCTCCGCCCCACCACCCGGTATTGCTCGACGGGCTTGGTCTTGACGTCATCGGCCAGCGTCAGTTGCACTTGTTCTCCGGCCAGCAGGCTCGCCACGTCCACTTGCGCGGCGTCGCCGGCGCGTGCCACCAGCCATGCGCGCGCCTGGGCCGCTGCACGCCGCAGCGGCAGGGCTGAAATCTGGATCGAGGCGCTGGCAATCGTCGGCCCCTGATTGGGCGTGGCCTCGGTATGGCCCAGCACCATTGTCACCTGCGCAGGCTCGACCTCCAGTTCCTCGGCCACGATCTGCGCCAGTGAGGTCCGGATGCCCGTGCCGAGGTCGACGTGGCCGTTGAAGGCAAGAATCTCGCCGTTGGCGCGGATGGCGATAAAGATATCCGGCAGATCGGATACGAAATCGGAGGCGGCACCCGGCTGTCCCGGCGATGGCCGCGGCGCGGCCGCGGCGGGCCGCGTGACCAGCAGCACGCCACGTTCCTGGAACAGTGCCTCACGCAATGCGCGCGGAGTCCGCGAAGTCTTTTGCATCGATCATTCGTCCTTGCCGCGCCGGGCGGCATACACGGCCGGCGGAACGGGCGGGGGCAAGGAACCACACGGCTATACTTGCAACCACGCCATTTCGCCAGCGCACTGCTGGTTTCTCCAGACTACGGCAAGCATGCCAAACGACATCGCCCCCGCGCCTGCCCGACCGGGCACCCGTGCCCGCCAGGCTCAGGATACGCGCGCCAAAATCCTCAAGGCCGCCATCAAGGTCTTTGCCCAGAGCGGCTTCGACGGTGGACGCATCGAGACCATCTCGTCGCTGGCCAAGACCTATGACCGGATGATCTACTACTACTTCGGCAGCAAGGAAAAGCTGTTCATCGAAGTGCTGGAGACCATCTACCTGCAACTCAACCAAGCCGAGCAGGCCCTGGAGCTGGACCCCGATGACCCGGTGCGCGCCCTCACGCAGCTGGTCGACTTCGTCTGGCGCTACTACCTCGATCACCCCGAGTTCGTCGCCATCCTGAACAGCGAGAACCTGAGCCGCGCCCGCCATGCCAGGAAGTCCGGCCGGCTCAACGAGATCTCGGGATACGCGTTGTCGGTGCTCGACGGCATTCTGGCGCGTGGCCTCGATGCTGGCGTATTCCAGCCCGGCCTCACCGCGCGCGATGTGTACCTGATCATCGCGTCGCTCGGCTACTTCTACAACTCGAACCATCATACGCTCAGCGCCTTCCTTGGCGAGCCGATCATGAGCGCGCCGGCGGTGACCCACTGGCGCGATGTGATCCAGCGCACCGTGCTCAACGCCGTGTGCCACGCCGTGGAAGTGCCCGCCGTCAGCACCACGCAGACGCCGCGCCGGCCGCGCGGGCGCCCGCGTCGCACCGCCTAGGCGGCCGCCTGCACCGTGGTGCCGATTGCGCCGATTGCGCCGATTGCGCCGAGTGCGCCGATCGCCGCGAGTGCGGCGTCACGCGGCATCACCGTGGCGTACTTCTGCTCCATGTCGAACAGGTTGGCATCGTGCGGACCGATGGCGCGGTCGCCCACGCAGTCGGACAGTACCAGCGGGCGGAAGCCGTGCGACATCGCGTCGACCACGCTGGCGCGCACGCATCCGCTGGTCACACAGCCGGCCACCAGCAGCGTCTGCACGCCACGCTGCGCCAGCCACGCGGCCAGCGACGTGCCGAAGAATGCCGACGGCACCGTCTTGCGCACGACCAGCTCGCCGGGCGCCGGCGCCAGGGACGGCACGATCTGGCTGGCCGGACCGTCTTCCTTCAGCGTCAGCATGCCCGGCACCTTCAGCGTGAAGATGTTGTGATCGGCGTCATCGTCGGCAAACACGATCCGGCTGTGGGCCACCGGCCAGCCCATGGCGCGCGCGGTAGCCAGCAGCGGCTGCGTGTTGGCGATGGCTTCCGGGATATTGCCGCCACCGAACACGGCCGGGTCGGCAAAGCCGTTCACGAAATCGATAATCAGCAGGCCGTACGGGGCCTTCGGTGCCATCGCCGTGCCAAAGCCCTGGCGGCGGTAGGTCTGGACTTCCTCATGCATGGGCAAACTCCTTCTCGGTTCGTGGCGCGCCGTCCAGCACCTTGCCGGCGGCCACCACGGGCTCGCCGTCGAGGCTGACGGTGCAATGGCGCAGCGGCATGTCGATATGGCAAGCGGTGGTCCGGCTGCCGCCCGCCTCGTTGTTCGGGCCAAACGAGCACAGGAAGTTGCCTTCGTACGCCCGCGCATCCATGCCGATGGTGGCCTCGCGGTCGTACATCGCCAGCGTCGACCAGCGCGCGCGCGGCTGCAGGCCCCAGCCAATATGCGACATCGCGTACGACTCGGGATCGTTGAACGACGCCATGTAGTCCGCCAGCAATTCCGCGTCCAGGCCGCCTTCGATGTGCGTGACGTAGCCGTCCTTCACGGTCACGTGAATCGGCTCCTGCACATAGGACTTCATCGGCAGCAGGATGTCGCCCCGATCGAGCACCAGATGGCCGCTCGTACCGCCTTCGTTCGGCCAGGTAAGGACGAAGCCGCTTGGCCAGTGGTCCCAGCGGCCCGGCTCGTCGACAAAGCCGTACTCGCTGATGGCCGGGAACTCGCCCAGCACGCAATGCAGGTCGGTGCCGGCTTCGGACGTGATGTGCATCGTCCGGGCGCGCGACAGGCGCTCGGTCGCGGCTTTCACGCGCGACCGGTCGGCTTCCGTGGGCACCAGCCGCGCCAGCACCTCGGGCGGTTCCACTGCCAGCAGGATCTTCGTGCCGGTAGACAGGATGTCGTGCTGCTCGGGCGAGAACAGCAGTGTCATCAGGTCCAGCACCAGATCGCTCGCCTTCAGCGCAGCAATTGCCGCCGGATTGCCGGTCAACGGCGTGGTGCCGAGATAAGCGAGCGCATCGCGGCTCAGCGCCTTCTCGCCATTGACGGGCGGCAGGTCGAGCCGGTTGACGATCGCGCCCATCGAGGCGGCGGCCACCAGCGCGGTGCGCAGCGTCTGCGGATGCGTGTCGGCGCCGGTCAGCACCGTCACGGTCTGCCCCGGTTCCAGCTTCGACAACGTAAGGACCTGCTTCCACGCGCAGGTCAGGTCATAGTCACTGACAGCCATGCTTGGCTCCTTGCGGGTTGTGCTCAGCCTGCGAGCGATGCACCAAGAAAATCGCCGAATGCCGAGTAGAAGCCGGCTTCGTTGTCCCACGGGATCATGTGACCCGCGTCCGGCACCCGTACCTCGAGCAGGCCCGGGCGCAGCGTGCGCAACTCCTCGACGTCAGCCGGCAGCACCACGTCGCCGCGCGCGGCGGTGATCAGCAGCGTCGGTACCGCGACGTGTGGCAGGTCGGCGTGGATGTCATCGACGTGGAACCCTTCGAAGCTGGCCAGCATCGCGCGTTCGTCGCAGGTATGCAGCCACTCGGCGCGCAACTGGCGCTGCGCCTCGGCCCAGGTGGGGCAAAAGGCCCGCATGCCTTCGGCATCGGTGCCCTGCACGGCCAGGCGGATCGAATCGACATACCACGGCAGTTGCGCCGGATAGGGGCGCCGCCCCGGCCCCGAAACGGGCGGATCGACCATCACCAGCCGCGTCAGCCCGGCCGGGCGGGCACGTGCCGCCCGGATGCCGATGCGGCCACCCATCGAATGGCCGACGATCTGGTAGCGCGCAAGGCCCAGCGCCTGGGCGAATGCCACCACGTCCGCCGCCTGTGCATCGAGGCTGTAGTCGAGCGAATCCCCAGCCGACGACAGGCCCCGTCCGCGCACATCGAGCACATAGGTATCGAATCGCTCGCCAAAACGCTCACCGACGAAACCCCAGGTAATGGCCGGGCTGGTGATGCCCGGGATGATGATCACCGCGTCGCGCCCATCGCGCCCAGCGCCGGCGCCGCCGTAGCGCAGGTAGTGCTGGCGGATGCCGTTCGCGTGGACGTTGCCGCCGTACAGGAAAGTGCTCATGCCGCGCCCCTTCCTAGTAGGCGCCCGACAGCAGCGTGCCGCCGCCCGGCACCACCGCCTCGAGGTCCAGTTCCTTGAGCAGCGCATAGGTGGTGGCAATCGCGGCCGTGATCACGGGCTTGCCGGTCATCGCCTCGACCTTCTCCACCACCGGCAGCGACGGCATCTGCACGCAGGCGGACAGCACCACGGCGTCCACATCCTTCGTATTCATCTCCGCCACGATGCCCGGCAGGCGGGACGGGTCATGGCGGCCGACCTCCAGGTTGTCCGGGATCTCGAGTGCACGCCACTCCACCACTTCGAAGCCCTCATGCTCGATGTAGTCGACCACCAGTTCGGTCAGCGGCTTCATATAGGGGGCGACCAGCGCGATCCGCTTGGCGCCGATCACCTTCAGGGCATTGACCAGCGCCCCGGCACTGGTCACCACCGGCGCCAGGCCGCCATTCTCTTCCGTGCGGGACTTCAGACGCACCTCCGACTGGCGGTGGTAGCCACGGCCCATCGACATGATGGCGACCAGACAGGCATAGCCGAGCACATCGACGCGGGCATCGCTGAGCTCCAGCGCGCAACGGTCCGATTCGGCATCCATGGCGGCCAGCTCTTCCTTCTTGACCGTCTTCATGCGCATGCGGCTGGAATGGAACGTGAAACGTTCCGGGCGCACCAGCTGGCGGGCGGCCAGCATGGCGGGGATCTCGGTTTCCATGGTGGTGTTGGAACTCGGGACGATCTGACCGATCCGGAAAACTTTCTGCACTTGTGACTCCATCGACTGTGTTGTCTGTCTACCCATCCGCCTCTGCTGGGCGGGACCTATGGCGCACGCCTTGGCGCCTTTCAGGAAATTCTAGTGTACACACCTTATTTTTACAACAAGACTTATCGCCTCGAAACACGCACTCATTCAGTGCCTGCTGAATGAATGAATCCCGCTATTGGCGCATTATTTCGCCATTCGTGGGCATTCAATTAAATATGACGAACTTGCATCAGGGTTTTCCATAGGCACGGTGAAAGTCATCTTTACTTGGATTTTTATGGTGTGTACACTCGATTTCACGGTGACAGACCAACTTCAGGAGAGACGTCGTGCAAGGCAATACTCGGATCGCGGTTATTGGTGCAGGCCTGGGCGGGACGGCAGCGGCCGCCCTGCTCCAGCGTGCTGGGTTCAACGTGAAGCTGTATGAGCAGGCGCCAGGCTTCTCCCGGCTGGGCGCCGGCATTCACGTGGGGCCGAATGTCATGAAGATCCTGCGGCGCATCGGCATCGAGGACGCAATGAACCAGATGGGCTGCCACCCGGACTACTGGTACAGCCGCGACTGGAACACCGGCGAGGTGATCGCCCAGATCCCCTTGGGCGACTACGCGCTGTCGCACTACGGCGCGAGCTACCTGACCGTGCATCGTGGCGACTTCCACGCCCTGATGACCGACGCCGTGGAGCCGGCCCGCCTGGCCTTCAACAAGAAGCTGGAACGCGTGGAAGACCTTGGCGACGTGGTGAAGCTGACGTTCACGGACGGCACGGTCGAGGAAGCCGACATCGTGATCGGCGCGGACGGCGTCAATTCCCGCATCCGCGAGCACCTGCTGGGCGCCGAGCCGCCCAAGTACACCGGCTACGTGGCGCACCGCGCCGTGTTCCCGATCTCGCGCGTCAAGGGCTTCACGCACGACCGCTGCACCAAGTGGTGGTCTGACGACCGCCACATGATGGTGTACTTCGACACCAGCAAGCTCGACGAGATCTACTACGTGACCGGCGTGCCCGAGCCCGAGTGGGACATGAGCCGGAGCTGGGTGCCGAGCAGCATCGAGGAGATGCGCGCGGCCTTCGACGGCTGGCACCAGGGGGTGCAGTCGCTGATCGAAGGCACCGTGGAAGTCACCAAGTGGCCGCTGCTCGAACGCGACCCGCTACCGCTCTGGAGCCGTGGCCGCCTGGTGCTCCTGGGCGACGCCTGCCACCCGATGAAGCCGCATATGGCGCAGGGTGCGGCCATGGCGATCGAGGACGCCGCCATGCTCACGCGCTGCTTCGTCGAGGCCGGCCTGCAGGACCACGCCTATACGTTCGCGCTCTATGAGGCCAACCGTGCCGAGCGCGCCAGCAAGGTTCAGAAGGTATCGCACGACAATACGTGGCTGCGTACCAACGAGAACCCCGACTGGTGCTTCGGCTACGATGTATTCTCCGTACCGCTGCGCGAGCCGGCGGCCCGGACGGTTGCCGCGGCAGCCTGAGTTTCGCCCCTGGTAGCGGCGCCGCGCAGATCCCTTCAGGGACGAGCGGCGCCGGCACGAATTGCAACACTAACGCCCCCAGACACTTGATGGCCACGCCCCGCCCGATCGTGTTGCGCGTGAACCGGGATACGCAGGAAGTCTGCGTAGACCCGGCAACGCCGTTGCTATACGTCCTGCGCAATGACCTTGCCTGCAATGGCCCGAAGTACGGCTGCGGGCTGGGCCAGTGCGGGGCGTGCACGGTACTGATCGACGGTCTGGCCGCCCGGTCATGCATCGTGCCGGCCAGCGCCGCCGTGGGCCGGGCCGTGACCACGCTCGAAGGACTGGGCACGCGCGCGGCACCGGACCCGGTGCAGCAGGCCTTTATCGAGGAACAGGCCGCCCAGTGCGGCTATTGCCTCAACGGCATGATCATGAGCGCCAAGGCGCTGCTGGCTGCCAATCCCGATCCGTCCGAGAACGAGATTCGCGAGGCGCTGCGCTTCAACCTGTGCCGTTGCGGCACGCACGTAGAAATCCTGCGCGCGGTGCAACGCGCCGCCGTGCTGCAGCGCGAGGCCCACGCGCACGCGGAAATCGAGGGCATCCGATGAATGCCCGGATGAACGCCTCCGCAGGCGAGCCGATGGACATTGCGGCGCCAACTGGCATGCTCCACGGCCATGCCGTGCGGCCGGCGGCGGGCATGGGCCGACTGACCGGCTTCGATGCGGACGCCGCGCGCCGCTGTGCGGGTGTGGTCGATGTGGTGGTGCGTGGCAACTTTCTGGCCGTTGTCGCGGCGATGCCGGAGCAGGCGCATGCCGGAGCCGTGGCGCTGCAAGCCCGCTGGGAGACACCGCGCGACGCCCTCACCACCCCGCCGCAGATGCGTGCCGTCACCTCGCACGGAAACGCCACGCAAGTGCTGGCGCAAGGCGCCGGGCGCGTCGATGCCACCTATCGCTGGCCGCTGGCCAGCCCGCGGGCGGATGCCTGCGGCAGCGCCGTCGCCGACTGGCAGCACGGCGCGCTGCATGTGTGGGTCGCCTGCACGCAGCCCGCCGCGTTGCGGCTGGAGCTGGCCGCATTGCTCGACATTGCCGCCGAGTCCATCCTCATCCTCTGCGACCCTGACCCACCGGCCTGGCACGACGCCTTCTGCGCCCGTCAGGCCGCCGCCGACGCGGCGCTGATGGCGCACGCCATCGGCCGCCCGGTACGTACAACGTTTCGTGCCGCCGAGCTGGGCAATGACGGCCCGAAGCTGAGGCTCGACGTCAGCGCCACCCTCGCCCCGGCGTCGGCCTATACGATCGCCGCGACCGCCACGCCCGGGGCGGGCAGCCCGCTCGCCCTCACGCAGACAGGCCGCGCCGCGCCCTACACCGAAGCGTCCGGCGTGGATCCGGGCCTGGTGCCGCCGTATGCCGTGGAACACCTCGACGTATCGGCCGCGCAGCCGCTGGGCGTGCCCCCGGACATCGCCGCGCGCGGGCAGGTCTTCGCGCATGAATCCCATCTCGACGGACTGGCGGCCCAGGCCGGCATCGACCCCGTGGCGCTGCGCCTGCAATGGCTCGATGACCGCACGGGCAGCGGCCTGATCACGCGGGTGGCCGAGCAATCTGGCTGGCAAGGCCCGCTGAAAGGCCACAAGGACGCCACGGCAGGCGTGCGGCGCGGGCGCGGCTTTGCCTATGCCAGCGTGATCGACATGGAAGACGGCCGGCCCGCGCGTACGTGGTCGGCCTGGGTGGCCGATGTCGAGGTCGACAGCCGGACCGGCGATATCCATGTCACGCGCGTCACCGTCGGGCATGAGCGGGAAGACATCGCGTCGCGCGCCAAGGCGCCGGCCGCGACGCTGCCCGACGACATTGCCACCGCCACGCGGCAACTGACCACCGGCGGCCAACGCTACGACGACTGGGGCGATGGTGCGCCCGCCGAGACCTCGCCCGCCCTGGCGGCTGACGGGGCCGGCCACGACCTTGCCCCGCAGACCCGTGTCGACATCGTCGGCACGCTGGCGGGTGGTGCCGCCGCTACCCTGCCGGCCGCCGCCGCCGTGGCCAATGCCATTCACGACGCCACCGGCGTGCGCCTGCTGGAGCCACCGTTCAGCGCCGGGCAGATCCGCCAGGCGCTCGCGCACAAGCCCAGCGCGAACAAGTCGCCGCGCAAGCGCGCCTGGCTGCTGGCCACCCTGGCGCCGCTGACGGCGCTGGCCGGCCTGTGTGCCACGGTCCTGCCGTGGCGCGCGCCCATCGCCCCGGTGGCGCCGGCCGGGCCCGGCCTGTATTCGGCGGCGACCATCGAGCGCGGCCGGCTGGTGGCCGCCGCCGGCGACTGCGCGGTGTGCCATACGGCACCAGGCGGCACGCGCAATGCCGGTGGGCTGGCGCTCGAAACGCCGTTCGGCACCGTCTATACCACCAACATCACGCCCGACGCCGAGACCGGCATCGGCAACTGGTCCTACGCGGCGTTCGAGCGCGCCATGCGCGAAGGCATCCATCGTGACGGCCGCCGGCTCTATCCGGCCTTCCCGTACACGGCGTTTGCCAAGGTCAGCGATGCCGACATGCAAGCGCTCTACGCCTACCTGATGGCCGCCGAACCAGTGGTAGCGCGCCCGCCCGAAACGCAACTGGCGTTCCCGTTCAACGCCCGGCCGCTGCTGGCTGGATGGAACATGCTGTTCCACCGCAACGAGCAGTACGTACCGGACACCTCGCGCTCCGCACAATGGAATCGCGGCGCGTATCTGGCCGACGGCCTGGGCCACTGCAGCGCGTGCCACTCGCCGCGCAACGCCCTGGGCGGCGAGCGGGGTGGCAAGGCCTATCTGACCGGCGGCGAAGCGGAGGGTTGGGAAGCGCCGGCCTTGACGGCACTCTCGAAGGCACCGGTGCCGTGGACCGAGGACGACCTGTTCCAGTACTTGCGCACTGGCTTCGCCGCCCGACACGGTGCCGCGGCGGGCCCGATGGCCCCGGTGGTGGAGAGCCTGCGTGAACTGCCGGAAGGCGATGTGCGCGCAATCGCCCACTACGTTGCATCGCTCAACCCGGCCTCGCCCACGCAGGCGGCCACGCCGCAGGTCGCGGCGGCGCAGGTGGCGGCAGTAGAGGCCCGCAGCGCCGCAGCCGCCCTGCGGCTCTCCGGCACGACGGACCGGCTGTACCAGAATGCGTGCGCGGTATGCCACCAGGGCAACGCCGGCGTGCCGCAGTTCGGCGAGAAGCCTTCACTGGCCCTGAACAGCAATCTGCACAGCGCGCGCCCGGACAACGTGATCCAGGTCGTGCTGCATGGTGCCTCGGCACCGCCGCACGCCGGCATCGGCTATATGCCCGGCTTTGCAGACAGCCTCGACGATGCCCAGGTAAGTGCGCTCGTGCACTACCTGCGGGAACGATTTGCACCGGACCAGCCCCGCTGGGATGGGGTGGAAGACACCGTCGCGAGGATCCGCAAGTCCTCGCATTGATGCAGGCCGTAGAGAAGCACAAGCAGCACACAGAATCGATGCCAAATCGATCACATGACGGCTGGCGCGGACTTTGCGACAACGCAGAGCCGCCCGGCGGCCAGATCCCGGGTAGACAAAGCACGGCGAAGACGCCATAAGGAGCGACAATGCAATCCCCGTATCAAGACACCGAGGCTGCCCTGCCCCCCGTGGCGGCCCCGACATCCGCTACGTACCGCAAGGCTCACCCCATGGGCGACACTTCCGATCGATCCGCTGGCCACACCTCGGCTGCCGCTGTGTCCCTGGAGAACGGCATCGAGGCGGCTGGCGTGGGCAAGTTCCAGTATCGACTGTTCGTCATCTTCGGGCTGGTATGGCTGGCCGACGCCATGCAGGTGCTGTCCATCGGCTTCAGCGCCCCGTCGATTGCCAAGACCTTCGGCATCACCGTGCCCCAGGCGCTGCAAACCGGCACGTTCTTCTTCGTCGGCATGCTGGTGGGGGCGTTCTTCTTCGGGCGCCTGGCAGACCGTATCGGCCGGCGGCCAGTGCTGATGATGGCGGTGGTCATCGACGCGCTGTGCGGCGTCGCCTCCGCCTTCGCACCGCACATGACCTGGCTGCTGGTGCTGCGCCTGCTCACAGGGATTGGCGTCGGCGGTACGCTGCCTGTCGACTACACCATGATGGCGGAATTCCTGCCGCGTGATCGCCGTGGCCGCTGGCTGGTCCTGCTGGAGTCCTTCTGGGCGCTCGGCACCATCTGCCTGGCCCTGCTGGCGCTCGCGGCCCTGGCTTATGGCGATCAGGCGTGGCGCGTGATCTTCCTCGTCACCGGCGTGCCTGCGCTGATTGGCGTCATCCTGCGCTTCTATATTCCGGAATCGCCGATGTTCCTCAACCGGAGCGGCAAGTCCGACCAGGCGCGCAAGGTGCTGGAGCGTGTGGCGAAGGTGAACGGCAGGCAGGTAGACATCCCGCCGCTGCAGGCGGAGCACGTCGAGCCCAAGTCGGTCTTCGCGCTGTTCTCCGGCGGTCTGCGCCGTCGCAGCCTCGCCCTGCTCGCGGCGTGGGCGCTCATCTCGATTGCGTACTACGGTGTGTTCGTCTACCTGCCGATCAAGCTCGGCGCCGAAGGGTTCGCCTTCATGCGCGGGCAGGTGTTCCTGGTGGTTCTCGCCATCGTCCAGCTTCCCGGCTTCGCGTTGTCCGCTTACGGCGTCGAGCGCTGGGGCCGCAAGCCCACCCTGATCGGATTCCTGCTGCTCAGTGCGGCCGGCTGCATGCTGTACAGCTTTGGCACCGATCCCATCGTGGTGGTCGGCTCAACCCTGCTCATGAGTTTCTCGCTGCTGGGTACGTGGGGCGCCCTCTATGCCTTCACCCCCGAGGTCTATCCCACCGACCTGCGGGCGACGGGCATGGGCACCTGCGGCGCCGTGGCGCGCTTCGGCGGACTGTTCGCGCCCGCGATCATCGCCCCGGTAATGGCCACGCATTTCACGCTGGCGCTGGCCCTGATCTCCAGCATGCTGCTCGCCGGTGCATTCGCCATCGGCGCCGTCAACGTGGAGTCGAAGAATCGCGCGCTGGACTAAGGCGACGGAACAGGCGGCCCGCCCATGGCCGCCCATGGCCGCCTATTCCAGCCTATTCCGCCTGGGGTACCAGATGTGGGGACGGCGTTCTCGGAAGCAGCGCGAAGGCGATCTGCATCAGCCCCACGGTCAATCCCAGGCCAGCGCCCACCTTCCACGCGAGAGCATAGTTGTGCATCAGGTCGTAGAGCCAGCCGCCCCCAAAGGCGCCAACAAAGCTGCCGATCTGGTGGCTGAAGAACGCCACCCCGGCGATCATCGCCTGCCAGCGCAGGCCGAACGTCTGAGCGATCCACCCTTGCACCAGCGGCGATACGCCTAGCCAGAGAAACCCCATGACCCCGGCAAACACCAGCGTGCTTTCCGGGGTGGGCAGCGTGTGGAAGAACCAGATGAAACCGAGGGACCGGCAGATATAGATGCCGCCGAGCAACAGCAGCTTGTTGACCCGCCCACCCGCCCATCCGAAGAACAGGCTGCCCAGTACGTTGAATCCGCCGATCATGCCGAGCGCCTTGGCAGACAGCATCGGGTCCATGCCGCAGACATCGAGGTACGCGGGAAGGTGCGTCGTCAGGAACACCAGCTGCATCCCGCAGACGGTGTAGGCCAGCGCCATGACTACGAATGGCGGATGCCGCAGCGCGCCCATCAGGGCCTGACGGCCGCTCAGCTCCGGCTGTGCCCGTGCGGGCGCCTGGCGCGATGTGTCAGTGCGGCCAGCAAACCAGGCGGCGGGCAACATCACCAGCGCCAGCAGCACAAAGGCCGCCACGCCCATGCGCCAGCCCCATTCGCTGGCGATGCTTTGCCCCAGCGGCGCAGCGATCATCGCCCCGAGCGAGCCGCAGGCCGACACGCAACCGAGCACCAGGCTGCGCACCTGAAGGCTCACGGCGCTCGATGCCGCAGCCATGGCCATCGCCGTGCCCGTGGAAGCCATCGCCATGCCGATCAGCACGCCGGCGCCCAGTACGACCGCCCAGAGGTCGTGGGACGTGGCAAGCAGCACCAGCCCGATCAGGTACAGCAACGCGCCGCCGACCATCAGGGGGCGGAATCCGGTTCTTACCGCCAGCGCGCCGGCAAACGGCTGCAACACGCCCCAGGTAAGGTTCTGTACCGCCACGGCGATCGTGAAATCGCCCACGGAAATCCCGATGTCGCGCGTCAGCGGCGGCACGAAAATGCCCAGGCTCTGCCGCAGCCCCATGGCGAGCGACAGCATGACCGAGGCACCAATCAGGATTGGCAGGGCGGGACGCAGCGAGGCGAGACGGGACATGCGGGGGCTCTTGTTATTAGCGGCCTGCGTGCAGGCCGGAAGTACCATTTTCGTTGAATCGTCAATGAAAATACATCCTCGGGAATACCGATGAAGCGCTGCCCTGCAGAATAGAGGCGCCGCATTACACTCTTGGCCATGCACCCCATCTCCCGCCCCTCTCCAGTCCCCCTCATTTCCTATTTCTGGAGTGACGATGCCATCCGCAGCCGGAGTGTGAGTAACGTCGTGTTATCCGGTACGGTCGAGATTCCCGAGCCGCCCGCCCGCCTGCGCGCGGATTGGGCGCGGGAAATCGCGTCCAATATGTCGCTGGAAACCGGTGACGTCGAGCCGATGTCCCTGCCACGAGCCCGCATGCGCTGGCCCGATTACCCGGACTGTGTACAGGCGGTTTCAGATTGGGCGAGCAGGTTCGGCATGCCTTTGTCGAACGACATCGCACTCATGGCTTGCCGCGGCGCGCGGTATCACCATGATGGAGAGCAATATGGCGGCCTCGCCTTCTGCAATCTCTTCCTGAGCGAGGACAAAGGGCTGGACGTCCATTTTCCAGCGCTGGATCTTCGCATCCCCCTGCGCCGGGGGACGGTAATGATCTTCGATACCTGCCAGCCGCATGGCGTGATTCGGCGCGGCAGCCATGGCTTCGATCTGGCCGACTTTCCCGCGGACCAGGATTGGACACAGCTATTTCTAACCTGGGAGCTTCCGGTCGAAAGTGCCCATGTCGAACAGGCGCTCCACGTGAAGTTCGATATTGACCCGGCCACCGCCGCGACGGTGAACGACGAGCAAGTGCGGCTGCATGGCGAAAAGGTCGATGTCCGCCACGACTCCGGCCAGTGGCGGCCCGTGGCGGCCAGCTGACTGACCGCCTCAGTCGCCGGCTGCGTCGAACGCCTGCCGTATCCCCGATACCTGCTTCATATCGGTCACCTCGACCTCGCCCCTACCCATGTCGGGGAGGGTGGCGGAAGGGGTCCGGCCGCTATGCTCGTCCCCCTGATCCGACCAACAGCCAGCAGGGAGCCGTGCATGGACTTGCGATTCACCCGAGCCGAACTGGATTTCCGCGAGGAAGTCCGCGCCTTCGTGCGGAGCCACCTGCCCGCCGACATCGCCGACAAGGTCCGCAACCACCAACGTCTGGGCAAGGACGACTTCGTGCGGTGGCATCGCATCCTCCAGGCGCATGGCTGGGGCGCGCCGAACTGGCCGGTCGAGTACGGCGGCACGGGTTGGAACGCCCTGCAACGGCTGATCTTCGAGATCGAGACCTTTAACGCCGACGCCCCGCGTCTGCTGCCGACCGGCCTGGCCATGATCGGGCCGGTGCTGCAGAAGTACGGAAACGCCGCACAGAAGGCCCACTTCCTGCCGCGCATTCCGACCATGGAGGACTTCTGGTGCCAGGGCTACTCGGAGCCCGGCGCGGGGTCCGACCTCGCCTCGCTGAAGATGCGCGCCGTGCGCCAGGGCGACCGCTATATCGTGACCGGCCAGAAGACGTGGACGTCGTATGCACAATACGCCGACTGGATCTTCTGCCTCGTTCGCACCGATGGCGAGGCGAAGCCCCAGGACGGGATCTCGATGCTGTTGATCGACATGAAGAGCCCCGGGGTGACGATCCGCCCGATTACCACCCTCGACGGCGGCCACGACGTCAACGAAACGTGGTTCGAAGACGTGGAGGTGCCGGTCGAGAACCTGGTGGGCGAGGAGAACCGTGGCTGGACCTACGCCAAGTACCTGCTGGGCCATGAGCGCACGTCCATCGCGGGGATCGGCCATTGCCATCGCGAGATGCGCCTGCTCAAGCACTACGCCACCCAGGCTACCGACGGCAAGGGCCGGCGGATGATCGACGATGTACGCATGCGCGACAAGATCGCCCGGCTCGAGATAGACCTGATGGCCATGGAGATGCTCCTGCTGCGCGTGGCCACGCAGGAAGGTGGCCGTGGCCCCGGTCCGGAAGCCTCGATCCTGAAGATCCGCGGCTCCGAGCTGCAACAGGACATCGCCATGCTGCAACTGGAAGTTGCGGGCCCGAATGCGTGGCCGTACGCGCCGGCGTGGCGCGAGGCGGGTGTCGTGCAGCCGCTCAGCGGGCCTGACTGGGCATCGCCGGCTGCGGCCACCTACTTCGATATGCGCAAGACGTCGATCTACGGCGGCGCCAACGAGGTGCAGAAGAACATCATCGCCAAGATGATCATCGGATTCTGAAGGGAGACACAGTCATGGACTTCCACTACAGCGAAGAACAGCAGATGCTGGCGGACAGCCTGCGGCGTTTCGTCGAGGCCGAATATCCCTTCTCCCGGCGCCGGGAGATCGCCCGCCACGGCGGCGCGTTCGATCGGGGCATCTGGGCGGCGCTGGCGGAGATGGGTGTGCTGGGCCTCACCGTGCCGGCCGACTTCGGCGGCTTTGGCGAAGGCCCGGCCAGCCAGTTGGTGGTGCACCGGGAACTGGGGCGCGGGCTGGTGTCCGAACCCGTGATCCCGAGCGCGGTGGTCGGCACGGCCGTGCTCGGCAAGCATGGCAGCGCGGCGCAACAGGCGGCATGGCTGCCGGCGCTTGCCAGCGGCGAGCGCGTGCTCGCCCTCGCCTATCTCGAACCGGGCACGCGCTACCGACCGGACGCCGCCCAGGCCACGGCCGTGCATGACGGCGACGGCTACCGGCTCGATGGCGTCAAGTCGCTGGTCTGGCATGGCGATGCGGCGGACACCTATCTGGTCAGCGCACGGCTCCCGTCGCCCGAGGGCGATCTCGCGCTGTTCCTGGTGCCACGCGATGCCGAAGGGCTGCACGTCACCAGCTATCCGACCATGGACGGCCTGCGCGGCGCCGACCTGCGGCTGCAGGGCGTGACGGTGCCAGCCAGTGCGCGGGTAGGCAACGAGGATGCTGGTCTGGCCGCGCTCGAACATGGTCTCGACCACGGCATCGCGGCACAATGCGCCGCAGCGGTGGGCGCGATGGAGCGCCTGATCGAACTGACGGGCGAATACCTTCGCACGCGCAGGCAGTTCGGTACGCCGCTCGCCACGTTCCAGGCCTTGCAGCACCGCATGGCCGAGATGCTGGTGCACAAGGAGCTCGCCTTGTCGATGGCGTACGTGGCGGCGCAGGCGCTCGACGAGACCGATGCCGCCGCGCGCAGGCGCATGCTCGCCGGCGCCAAGGTGGTGGTGGCCCGGGCGGCGCGTTTCGTCGGCCAGCAAGCCGTGCAACTCCACGGCGGCATGGGCATGACCGACGAACTGGAGGTCGGCGACTACTTCAAGCAGCTCGCCATGGTGGACGTATTGTTCGGCGATACGGACTTCCACATGGAGCGCTACGGCGAGGTCATGGCAGGCGCGCCCGACTGACCGCCCACGAAACGTGGCTTGGCGCACTTGCATATCGATAGTTGTGTACTACGCTAGACACTTCCCCCATAAAAAGTGTCTAGCGCGTCATGACTGACACCGACTCGTCGTAGCGCCACCCTCCCCCCATCCGGTTCTCCAATCCGCATCCCCCCGACAGGTCGCCCCGTCGGGGGACGGGGTCGCTTTTCGCGTTGTTTCACATCGCAGCCAATCACGCGCCGCCAGGGCCAGGGCACGCCCGTGCGCGACGACATGCCAACGCCCAACCAGCTAGCAGCACCGCAGTCCGAGCCCTCGGGCTTGTTCTTTCACGTCGTAGTTTCGGAGGAAAGATCGTGTTGCGCATTCAGAAAACCCCGCTGGCGCTGGCCACCGCCATTGCCATTGCCAGTACCCTGCTGATCGCCTCGTGCGGCGGCAGCGACGACAGTCCCGCCACACCCCCCACCACCCCAACCACCCCACAGGCCGACACCAGTTGCCAGGTACTGGCCAGCGACGGCAGCACGGTCGTGGTGGGATCGAGCCAGCCCGGCGACCCGTCCCTGCCCGAGCCAGCGTCCGGCTATCGCACGGGGCTCAAGCCGGTCTACGCGAAGACCTACATGGTGTCGTCGTCCAACGCCTATGCCAGCGCGGCCGGCTGCGCGGTGCTCAAGAAAGGCGGCAGCGCGGCGGATGCCGCGGTGGCCGTGCAGTCCGTGCTGGGGCTGACCGTGCCGGAAGCCACCGGCATGGGCTCGGGCGGCTTCATGCTCTACTACGACGCCCGCACGCGCGCCGTGCAGGCCTACGATGGCCGGGAGTCGGCGCCCGCCGCCGCCACCGAGAACTATCTGCGCTATATCGACGACGCCACCAACACGAACCCGCCCGTGCCGAGCGCCCGGGCCAGCGGCCGTTCGATCGGCACGGTCGGCATCCCACGCCTGATCGAACGCGTGCAGAAGGAGCACGGCAAGCTCGCGTGGAAGGACCTGTTCGGCGACGCCATCACGCTGGCCACCAACGGATTTCCGATCGGCGGACGCCTGGCCGCCGCCATCCAGAGCAATGCCACCTCACTCAGGCGCGACCCGGAGGCGCTCGCCTACTTCTTCAACGCCGACAGCACGCCCAAGGCGCTCGGCACGGTGCTCAAGAATCCGGCCTACGCCAACACCCTGACGCAGATGGCCGCCAACGGCGCCAATGCGATCTACACGGGCCAGATCGCCAGCGACATCATCGCCAAGATCGGCACGACTGCCGCCACGGACGGCTCGCCGATCACCCCGGGCAAGACCACGCTGGCCGATCTGGCCAACTATCAGGCCAAGCAGCGCGACCCGGTCTGCATCACGTACCGCGCCTACTGGATCTGCGGGGCGCCGCCGCCGACGTCGGGCGGCATCACGGTGCTGTCGGCGATGGGGATTCTGGAGAACTTCGACCTCGCCGCACTGAAGCCGAGCGCCATCGACGGCGAAGGCGGCAAGCCCACCGTGCTCGGCGTGCACTTCGTCAGCGAAGCCGAACGGCTGGCCTACGCCGACCGTGACAAATACGTGGCCGATACCGACTTCGTTCCCCTGCCCGGCGGCTCGGCCAACACCATGCTGAACAAGCCGTATCTGGCTTCCCGCGCGGCGTTGATCTCGCCAACCGTCAGCATGGGCACGGCCACGGCCGGGAACCTCGGCTCGGTGCCACTCGGCGTGGCGTCGCTGATCGAGCATGGCACGAACCAGTTCACCATCGTCGATGCTGATGGCAGCGTGGTCAGCGCGACCACCTCGGTCGAATCGAGCATGGGCTCGTTCCACATGACCAATGGCTTCCTGCTCAACAACCAGCTGACCGACTTCTCGGCCCAGCCGACTGACAGCGGCGGTGTACCGGTGGCCAACCGGGTGCAGCCGGGCAAGCGGCCGCGCAGCTCGATGGCGCCGACGATGGTGTTCCGTCAAGCCGCCGATGGGTCGATTGGCGACTTCCTGATGGCCACCGGCTCGCCGGGCGGCGGCACGATCCCGCAATACGTCGTGAAGACGCTCGTGGGCGTGCTCGACTGGGGGCTCAACGCCCAACAGTCCTCGGGACTCGTTGACTTCGGCGCCAGCAACAACCCAAGCACCACCGTCGGCGGCGAGCATCCGAATATCGACGCCACGAACAACGGCGCCAACGATCCGCTGGTCACGGGCCTGCGCGCCCTGGGTCATACGGTATCGATAGGCGCGCAATCGAGCGGGGTCAATACGGTCCTGCGCAGCCAGTCTGGCGGCGCGGCGGTGTGGATGGGCGGCACGGATCCGCGCCGCGAGGGGGTGGTCCTCGGGGATACGTTCAATCCCTGACTGGTATGGCGGTATGGCATGAGGGGGGAGCGGCTTGCGCCCCTCCCCCCTCCGTGGATGCATCCGGCCCGGCCTGGGAGCTGTCGTCCCGGGCCGGGCGATGACGCTAGCGCCGCGTTTTCTCGGGCACCGGCAGCTTCTGGCCGGAATCCGCCAGGGATGCCTCCAGACGGCGAATTTCCTGCCGCAGCTTCGCCAGCTGGCTGCGCGCACTGCGGTTGTCCGCCTCCCGGGATTCGTTCTCGGCGCGAACCATCTTCTGGTCTTCGTTGAACTGCTCACGCTGCGTCTGTTCGGCACGCAATTCCGTGGCCAGGGCATCGGCCTGAGCTTCCGCACTCTGGATCGCACGCTCGACCTGGCGCTGCTCCGTGGCCAAGACCTGCCGCCGGATCGCCTGATCGGCCAGGGCCGCGCTCTGCGCGGTGGCCTTGCGGTACGCCGACTCGGCGCTCGCCAGCGAGCTGAAACGCGACACGCGCCACAGCTTGTTCTGGTAGAGCAGCCCCACGTAGCACACCACTTCGTCTTCCGCCAGCATCAGGGTCGTGGCGTATTCGCCATTGGCGCTTGCCCGCAACTCACGAACGGACTTGTCCCGGATGCGCTGCTGAAGCTCCGCCACAAGACGCGCCGGCGAGGCGTCCGACAACCGGTCCGCCTCCACAGCCGGCACTTCGGCTGCCTTCGGATCGGTACTGGCCCAGGCACCGGCGCCGCACAACGCCAGGCTCGCTGCGAGGAGGCCGGCGAGCAGTCGGGGGGAATAGGATTTTTCGAGCATGTTATTAGTGTTAGGACCTCGGGCGATCTACGGCTAACGGCAGGTTCGGAGAATACTTGAGCCTTACCCGTCACGCGGACATCGCTAGGGAAAACACCGAGTTTGCATACGAATGCAAGAAAGTTAGTCTGCATACGTATGCACAACCCACCCCGGAACTCCCCATGATTCGTTACCTCAAGCGTGGACGTGACGTCCAGGCGCGTGCCCATGACGACACCGCCGTCCGCAATACCGTTGAAGGCATCATCCGCGACATCGAGGCGCGCGGCGATACGGCCGTGCGCGAGTACAGCAAGAAATTCGATAACTGGGATCCCGAGGATTTCCGTCTGCCGCAGGCCGCCATCGAGAAGGCGATGAACAGCCTGTCAGCACGCGAGTTGGAGGACATCCGGTTTGCGCAAGCTCAGGTTCGCAACTTCGCACAGATCCAGCGCGACTCCATGCTGGACGTTGAGGTGGAAACCCGCCCCGGTGTGTTCCTGGGGCACCGCCATGTGCCGGTCAATGCGGTCGGCTGCTACATCCCGGGTGGCAAGTATCCGCTGCTGGCCTCCGCCCACATGAGCGTGCTGACCGCCAAGGTCGCCGGCGTCAAGCGCGTGGTGGCGACGGCGCCCCCCTTCCACGGTGAGCCCCATCCGGCGATCGTCGCCGCCATGCACATGGCGGGCGCGGACGAGATCCTGGTGCTGGGCGGCGTGCAGGCGGTGGTAGCAATGGCCGTCGGCACCTCCAGCATCGCGCCCGTGGACATGCTGGTCGGCCCGGGCAATATGTTCGTGGCGGAAGCCAAGCGTCAACTGTTCGGCCGTGTCGGCATCGACCTGTTTGCCGGCCCCACCGAAACCCTGGTCATCGCCGACGACTCGGTAGACGGCGAAATCTGCGCGGTCGACCTGCTGGGCCAGGCCGAGCACGGTCTGACCTCCCCGGCCGTGCTGCTGACCGATAGCGAAGCGCTGGCGCACGCCACCATGGCCGAAATCGAGCGGCAGCTCAAGATCCTGCCGACGGCGGAGATCGCCGGCAAGGCCTGGGCCGACTTCGGCGAGGTGATCGTCTGCGATACGCGGGAAGAGATGCTGCAGAAGGCGGATGAGATCGCCTCCGAGCATGTGCAGGTCATGACCCGCGATCCCGACTGGTTCCTGGACCATATGTCCAACTACGGCGCGCTGTTCCTGGGGCCGCGTACCAACGTCGCCTTTGGCGACAAGGTCATCGGTACCAATCACACGCTGCCCACCAACAAGGCGGCCCGTTATACCGGTGGCCTGTGGGTCGGCAAGTTCCTGAAGACCTGCACGTTCCAGCGCGTGACGACGGACGCCGCCAGCGCCGAGATCGGCGAATACTGCTCGCGCCTGTGCCATATGGAGAACTTTGCCGGCCATGGCGAGCAGGCCAATATCCGCGTGCGCCGCTACGGCGAGCGTCCGGACGTGCCGTGGTACGCGCCGGTGCCGGCCTTGCAGGGGTGACAGCCATGACGCCACTGCCGGCATTCACCGGCTTTCGTCTCGACGGCAAGCGCGCCCTCGTCACCGGCGGAGGCCGGGGCCTGGGGCTGGCGGCGGCCGTGGCACTGGCGCAGGCCGGTGCCGAGGTCACCCTGGCGGCCCGGTCGGGTGCCGAACTGGAAGCCGCTTGCGCCGCCATTCGCGCGCAAGGGGCCCGCGCCGACTTCATGGTGCTGGACGTCACGGACCCCGCTGCGGTCAAGCGCGCGATCAGCAGCCGCCCACCCTTCCAGATCCTCGTCAACAACGCGGGCATGAACCGCCCCAAGTTGCTGACGGAGACGCCCGACGAAGATATCGACGCGGTCTTTGCGTTGAATGTGAAAGCTACCTTCTATGTCTCCCGTGAAGTGGCGCGCAGCTTGCAGGCAGCCGGCCTGCCCGGCTCCTTCATCAATGTCTCGTCGCAGATGGGGCACGTGGGCAGCCCGCGCCGCACGCTCTACTGCGCCAGCAAGCATGCGGTCGAGGGCATGAGCAAGGCCCTGGCCTGGGAGCTGGGGCCGGCGGGCATCCGCGTCAATACGCTATGCCCCACCTTTATCGAGACCACGCTCACCGCGCCGATGTTCGAGGACGCATCGTTCCGCCGCTTTGTGCTCGACAAGATCGCGCTGGGCCGGCTGGGCCGGATCGACGAGGTCATGGGCCCGGTGGTGTTCCTCGCCAGCGACGCCTCCAGCCTGATGACGGGCAGCGCGCTGATGCTGGATGGGGGATGGACCGCGGCATGAAAAAAGTCACCGCCCACGATGTGGCCCGCCTGGCGGAGGTCTCGCAGTCCGCCGTCAGTCGCACGTTCACGCCCGGCGCCAGCGTAGCGCCCGAGACCCGTGAACGGATCGAGACCGCCGCCCGCAAGCTGGGCTACCGGCCGAATGCCATCGCCCGCAGCTTGATCACCCGCCGCAGCCGGATCATCGGGCTGGTCATGAGCTACCTGGAGAACCAGTTCTACCCGGTGGTCATCGAACGCCTGTGCCAGGCGCTACAGCAGGATGGCTATCACGTACTGCTGTTTATCAGCGAGACGGAAGAAGCCGACAATGTCCTGGCGGACATCCTGCAGTACCAGGTCGATGGCATCGTGATGGCCTCTACGACGCTGTCATCGGCGCTCGCCAATGACTGTATCAACGCCGGCATTCCCGTGGTGCTGTTCAACCGGGTGGCACAGGTGGGGCCGATGGGCGGCTACTCGACCAGTTCGGTCACCTCGCAGAACCGCGCGGGCGGCCGGCTGGTCGGAGAACTGCTGGTGCGCACCGGCCACCGCCGCATTGCCTGGCTGGCCGGATCGGAGAACGCATCGACCAGCCGCGACCGCGAGGCCGGGCTGTGCGATGCCCTCGCCGCGGCCGGCCTGCCGCTGCATGCCCGCGGCGTCGGCCACTACGACTTCGGCGAGGCGCGGCGCGCGGTGCTTGCGCTGTTCCGAGACCCGGACAACCGCCCGGACGCGCTGTTCGCCGCCAATGACCACATGGCCATCGCTGCGCTGGAGACCCTGCGTGCCGAGCTAGGCATGCAAGTGCCGCGCGATGTTTCCGTGGTGGGTTTCGACAACGTGCCGCAGGCCGCGTGGCCGTCATTCGACCTGACCACCGTGCAGCAGAACGTGGAACAGATGGTGGACGCCACGCGGACCCTGCTGTTCGAGCAGATCGGCGGACAAGTCATGGCGAGCAGCGTGGATGTGCCCTGCGTGCTGGTTGAGCGCGGCACCGTACGCAGGCGCGACGCCACATAACAGGAGACGCAAGACAACATGACCGATTCCCCTGACATCCAGGCGCTATGCGCCGGCCGCCCTGTAGCAATCGTCGGTGCCGGTCTGGTAGGCGCCGGCTGGGCCATCGTCTTTGCCCGTGCCGGCCTGAACGTCAAGATGTTCGACGCCAATCCCGAGACCACGCG
This sequence comes from Cupriavidus sp. 2KB_3, assembly GCF_052115685.1. Classification (NCBI taxonomy): domain Bacteria; kingdom Pseudomonadati; phylum Pseudomonadota; class Betaproteobacteria; order Burkholderiales; family Burkholderiaceae; genus Cupriavidus; species Cupriavidus sp. 2KB_3. The sequence continues at coordinate 12,060 of NZ_JBFRHD010000004.1, read as the reverse complement.
CAAGGCCGTGCCGCTTATCGCAGCACAACTGTCCGGTTTGCAGCGGCACGGGTTGATCGACGAGGACGCCGCCACGGTGCTGGCCCGCATCACGCCGGTTGCCACGCTGGCCGAGGCCGTGGACGGCGTGGCCTATGTGCAGGAGTCGGTGCTCGAACGGGTGGAGGTGAAACGCCAACTGATAGTGGATCTCGACGCGCTGGCCTCGCCCGATATGGTCGTCGGCAGCTCCACGTCCGGCATCCCGGGGTCGGCTTTCGCGCTGGGCCTGTCCATCTCCCCGCGCGTGCTGATCGCCCATCCGGTCAATCCGCCATACCTGGTCCCGGTGGTTGAACTGGTGCCTTCGCCGGAGACGGCGTCGGGCACGGTCAGCTTTGCCGACGCGCTGATGCGGGCCGTGGGCCAGACCGTGGTCCACGTGCGCAAGGAAGTGGAAGGCTTCGTGCTGAACCGGCTGCAGGCCGTGCTGTTGCGCGAAGCGTGGGCGCTGGCGCAGGAAGGCGTGGCCAGTTGCGAGGACATCGACAAAACCATACGCGACGGCCTGGGCTGGCGCTGGTCATTCATGGGGCCGTTCGAAACCATCGACCTGAATGCGCCGGGCGGCGTCGCCGACTATGCGGTGCGGCTGGGCCCGCTGTACCAGCGCATCGCGCAATCACGCGGCCACGAGGCACCCTGGGAGCCGGCGCTGATCCGGGACGTGGAGACACAACGCCGCGAGCACCTGTCACAGGCCGACCTGGAATCGCGACGGGCCTGGCGCGATGAACACCTGATGGCGCTTGCCGCCACCCGTCGCGCCCGCGACCCGCGAGCCTGAGCCACACCCTGTCCGAAGTTCCACTGCAATCGCCACAGCAACGGCACGTCGATGCCTTCCCCCAACAAAACCGGAGACAACCCATCGTGAAACAGCCTCTCAGCCTGTCCGCCCAAACTCGCCGCCGCTTGCTCGGCGCAACCCTCGCCTTGGCCGCTTGCGGCCTGCCTGCCGCGCACGCGCAGACCGACTACCCCACCAAGCCGATCCGCCTGATCGTGCCCTTCGCCAATGCCGGCGTGACCGACACCAGCGCCCGCATCGTGGCGGAGAAGCTCGGCCAGCAGCTTGGCCAGCAGATCGTGGTGGATAACAAGCCCGGCGCTGGCGGCAATATCGGCACGCAGATGGTGGCGAAGGCGGATCCCGATGGCTACACGCTGCTGCTCGGCTATGACGGCACGCTGGTGATCAACCCCAATGTCTATGCCAAGGTGCCCTTCGACCCGGTCAAGGACTTCACGCCCATCGGCAAGATCGGTGACGCCGTGCTGATGATCGCCGCCAACCCGAAGCTGGGCATCAAGAACATTGCGGACTTGCAGCACTACGCCAAGACGGTGGCTGGGGGCATGTCCTACGGCAGCGCGGGCAATGGCAGCACCACCCACCTGGCCGGCGAGATGTTCCACCAGCGCACCGGCATCCCGATGACTCATGTGCCGTACAAGGGTGGCGGCCAGGCCTTGCTGGATGTGGTCGGGGGCAACCTGCCCGTGACGTTCGCAGCGGTCACCGGCGCCATGCCCTTCGTCAAGAGCGGCCAGGTCGACGCGGTGGCCGTGACGTCGCGCGAACGCGCGCCCTCGTTGCCGAACGTACCGACACTGATCGAAGCCGGCATGAAGGACTTCGAGATCAGTTCCTGGGTTGGCCTGATGGCCCCCGCCCGCACGCCGAAGCCTGTGATCGACAAGCTCAGCGCTGCGCTGCAGAAGGTGTTGAACGACCCCGCCATGCGTGAGCGCCTGGCATCGCTCGGCATCGTCGCCACGCCGGGCACGCCCGATGCCTATGGCCGCGAGATCGTGCGTGACCTGGACAAGAACAAGGCGATCGTCAAGGCTGCCCACATCAAGCTCGATTGACTTTGGGCGGTGGCACCACCACCGCCCATGCAGAGTGACCCCACACCATGACAACCTTATTCGACAAGATCTGGGCGGCCCATGCGGTTGCCCGTAACGATGCCGGCGAGGACCTGATCTATATCGACCGGCACCTGGTGCAGGAGGTATCGAGCCCGCAGGCCTTCGCCAGCATGGCCGAGGCCGGTCACACGCTGCGCTCGTCGCCGCGCCACATCGCCGTACAGGATCACAACGTACCGACCACGGCAGACCGCCTGACGCACATCCCCAACGCCGAAAGCCGCGAGCAGATTGCCACCTTGCGGCGCAATGCGCAGGCCACCGGCATGCGCCTGTTCGATCTGAACCACCCGTTGCAGGGCATCGTCCATGTCATCGCGCCGGAACTTGGCTACGTGCTGCCGGGCAGCACCGTGGTCTGCGGCGACTCGCACAGTGCCACGCTGGGCGCCTTGGGCGCGCTGGCCTGGGGCATCGGGACCTCGGAAGTCGCGCATGTGATGAGCACCCAAAGCCTGTGGATGCGCAAGCCGCGTACGATGGGCATCGCCATCTCGGGGGCGCTGGCGAAGGGCGTCTACGCCAAGGACCTGGCGCTGGCCATCATCCACCACATCGGCACCAGCGGCGGCAATGGCTACGGCGTCGAGTACTCCGGCCCCCTGGTAGAAGCGCTGTCGATGGAGGCGCGGCTCACGCTTTGCAACATGACCATCGAGGCCGGCTCACGCTTTGGCCTGATCGCACCGGATGCGACCACGCTGGCCTACCTGCGCGACCGCGTGCAGGGCGCCGCGCGCGAGCATTTCGCGCAGGCCGCGCAGGCCTGGAGCGCCCTGCGCACCGATGCGGCGGGCGACTACGACCGCTGCGTCGAGTTCGACGCCGCAACCGTCGCGCCACTCGTGACCTGGGGCACCACCCCTGCCGACAGCGCTGCGTTCTCCGGCTACGTGGGCGACGGCGCCATGCTTGGCGAGGAAGCCGAGCGCAACCGCCTGGAAGAGAACCTTGCCTACATGGGGCTCAAGATCGGCCAGGCGCTGTCGTCGGTGCCGATCGATGTGGCCTTTATCGGCTCCTGCACCAATGGCCGACTGGAAGACCTGCGCGCCGCCGCCGACGTGGTGCGCGGCCGCCACGTGGCCAAGGGCGTACGCGCGCTCGTGGTCCCGGGCTCGGGCAGCGTCAAGCGCGCGGCCGAATCAGAGGGCCTGGCGAAAATCTTTGTCGATGCAGGTTTCGAGTGGCGCGAATCGGGCTGTTCCATGTGCATCGGCATGAACGGCGACAGCCTCGCGCCGGGTGAACGCTGCGCTTCCACCTCCAACCGGAACTTCGAGAACCGGCAGGGACAAGGCGGCCGTACCCACCTGATGAGCCCCGCCGCCGTCGCGGCATCCGCCCTGCAAGGACGCTTGACCGACCCCCGGGAGTACCTCGCATGAAGACCGTGATTGCAGAAGTCCAAGGCCGCGCCGCGGTCATGCAGCGCGACGACATCGACACCGATGCCATCTTCCCGGGACGCTTCCTGCGCCTGGTACAGCGCACCGGCATGGGGGCGCACCTGTTTGCCGACTGGCTGGCCGAAGGCCGCCCGGAAGTCGCTTTCATGGCCCAACCATCGCCACCGCAGGTGCTGGTCGCACTGCAGAATTTTGGTTGTGGATCGTCGCGCGAACATGCCGTCTGGGCCTTGTCCGACTACGGCGTGAAAGCGGTGGTGGCGCTGTCGTTTGGCGACATTTTCCGTAACAACTGCGTGAAGAACGGCGTGGTGGCCGCCACCGTGACGCCAGCCGACCACGCACGACTCCTGCAGGCACTCGCCCAGGCAGGAGACGCGCCGCTGCACCTGCGGGTGGCCGAACGCAGCCTGCGGCTTCCCGATGGCAGTGTCATCCCCGTCACGCTCGCCGATGGGCACGCCGAGCAACTGCTTTCCGCCGAGGACGAGGTAGACCGCACCCTGCGTCATGACGCCGCGCTGCGCGCCTACGAGACGCGTGTGCAGCGCGACCAGCCGTGGCTGGCCTCGATGGACTAAGCCGCACTTCCCTTCCATTTCTTGCCTACTGGAGCCGCCATGGCCAATCCCATTCTTCGAGAGAAACTTGCCGCCGGCGAGTTCATCGTCATTCCCGGCGTGCAGGACATGATCGCCACCGTGATGACCAACAAGGTCGGCTTCGATATCATCTACGGCTCCGGCTACTGGCTCACCGCCTCCAGCCTGGGGCTGCCCGATGCCGGCATTGCCACCTATACCCAGATGGTGGACCGCATGCGCACCATCACCCGCACCTCAAAGGCCGCCCTGATCGCCGATGCGGATACCGGCTACGGCGGCCTGCTCAACGTGCATCACACCGTGCGCGGCTATGAGGAAGCCGGGGTCACCGCCATCCAGATCGAGGATCAGGAATTTCCCAAGAAGTGCGGCCACACGCCCTACAAGCGCTGCGTGCCGATCGAGGACATGGTCGAGAAGATCAAGGTCGCGTCGGAGGCCCGCCAGGACAAGGAGAACTTCCTCATCATCGCCCGTACCGATGCCCGTGCCAGCCTGGGCGTGGACGATGCCATGCGCCGCATGGAGGCCTACGCGAAGGCCGGCGCCGACATCCTGTTCTTCGAGGCGCCCCAGTCCGAGGAAGAAATGCGCCGCGCCTGCGAAGCTTTCGACCTGCCCATGATGGCCAATATGGCTGACGGCGGGAAGACGCCCATCCTGCCGGCCCACGTGCTCAAGGAGATCGGCTACTCGCTCGCCATCTTCCCCGCCATGACCAGCCTGGTCGCCGCTGCGGCGATGGAGAAGTCCCTGCGCCACCTCAAGGATGCGGGCACCAGCCTGTCGCCCGAGATTCCCATGGCGGACTTCAACGAGTTCTGCAAGCTGATCGGCTTCGAAGAAGTCTGGGACTTCGAGAAGCGCTGGGCGCGCTGACCCGTCCATCGAGATAAAAAAATCATAGGAGGAGACCCAACATGCCGATCACCCACCCCACGCCCCACTCCACACGCCGCCGCCACGCCTGTCAGGGCCCGCTGCTCCGCGCCATTGTCCTGGCCGCCGCCACCTGGGGCGCTGTCACCCCCGCGCTGGCGCAGACGGCGTGGAAGCCCAATCGCCCCGTCACCATTGTCGTGCCCTACGTACCGGGCGGTGGCACCGACGCCTCGGCGCGCGCGACGGCCAAGCTACTCGGCGAACAATGGGGCCAGCCCGTGCTGGTGGTCAACCTGCCTGGCGCCGACGGCCTGATCGGTACGCGCAAGGTCGCCGAGGCCAAGCCCGACGGCTACACGCTGCTGCTGCAGACGCCGGCCATCGTCCTCACCAAGCACGCGCCCTCTTTCACGGGCACCGACCCGCTGGCCAGCCTGGTACCGGTAACCAACATCGCGCAATCGCCGGGCGTGATCGTCGCCAACGGCAAATTCCCCGCCACCTCCCTGCCCGAGCTGATCAAGTACTGCAAGACGGCCGTCACGCCCTGCTCAATGGGCACGGGCGAAAACGTGGCCAAGCTCTTCGGCCAGCAATTGAAGGCGGAAGCGCTGCCCAACCTGATCGTGGTCAACTACAAGGGAACCGCGGCCATCATCACCGACATGATCGCCAACAACGTGAACTTCGCCGTGACCGGCGTGGCCTCGGCGCTGCCGCACCAGAAGGCCGGCACGCTGAAGATCGTCGCCAACCAGGGCAACCACCGCTTCAACGAGGCACCGGATGTGCGCACCGTGGTGGAGACCGGTATGCCGCAGTACGAGTACACCACGTGGTTTGGCCTGTTCGCACCGAAAGGCACGCCGCCGGCCGTCACGCAGAGCATCTACGCCGCCGTGCGCGAAGCCATGCGCCATGCCGAGCTGCAAAAAGCGATCACGGCAGTCGGCGCCGAGCCGCTGGTCAATACGCCAGAGGAATTCGCGGCACAGGTGCGCAAGGAAGATGAGCGATTCACGGCATTGGCGAAGCGCTTTCCGTTGAATTGAGGGGGGGGTCGACCGGTCTCGTGAGGGAGGCCGGTTGCGCTGCCATGCGAGCGCTGGCTGCTCTCACCCGGCGTCGCCGGCATCACGTCCTCAACGGCAGGCGGTACACTGTATATTCATACAGTATTTTCACCCTCGATCATGGGCAACAGCAAGCTTGCGGCCAAGTGCCACCTGCGGTCAGCGGCATCTTCGGAGGCGCCTAACCAAGCACACGGGATTCTCGGCCGCGTCCAAGGCGACTACATCGCAGCCGGCCTGGCCACCCTTCCCCGGCTACCGCCGACGCGACAGCCCACCATGAGGTGGAGATTGACGCCGGCCCCGCCGGCAAGGTCCGACTCTTCATCGAAAAGAAGCGCGTTCGCCACCACCGGCACTCCCACTAGTTCTGGTCAGCCTATCGGGCCGAGCCGGTCAGGCCTGACGACCTGGCCTGACTCCCTCGGCGCGAAAAAGTGCGCTGTCAGAATCTGCCCCTGTTTTGCCGGCTTTTCGCTAAGGTGACTGTGCCGGCATCGGCAACCCTTTTGCATCGTTGCGCCGCGCCCTTGGATCAGGTCGCGGCGCTTTTCTTTGTAGGCGCCAGCCGGATACCGCTCTGCCCTGCGGCAGCGTGAGACTGTCGTGACCAACTTCAGGAGACAGTCATGGCAGCGAGCATCCACGTGGTGCCGGCGGGCAACGAATGGGCGGTGGAGGCAGCGGGCGGCGGCGACCGCACCATGTACTTCAGCCAGGAGGAAGCGATCAAGGCGGGCACCGAGCGCGCGAAGCGTGACAAGGTCGAGCTGCTCATCCATGGCCGCGACGGGCAGATACGGGAGAGGAACTCCTTCGGCCATGACCCGCGCAACGTTAAGGGCTAAGGCCCATGCCGCGCGCTTTGGCGGCGGATTGAACCGATACTCTGCCGGCCAGCGCCGCGCGCGTGGCGGCTCGATCCTGAGGGCTCTAGATCAGCAAGTGCGGCGTGTGGGCCCGCGCAAGGCTGGCCGGGCCACGAAGTAGCCGCGCCGGCCTCCGCCCCTCTTCCGAGGGATATTCACGCGCCCCCCCTCTTTCGTAGGCTTTCCATCCCGGCGCTACCGCGAATGCGTCGGAAATTCTGTTTCGGCTGGCCCGCCAATGAGCGGGCCTCTTTTTGATCGAAGCACCTCATCCCGCGCGGACCACTCCCAAATGACGATGGACAAGGAAAAGAAGCAGCAAAAGCTGCAAGAGGTCTTTCAGCAGCGGCTGGGAGTATTTAACAGCGCAGACCTCTGGGGACTCGAGACGCTAAAACATATAGCGATAGGTGGCAGTGCTGGCGCAGCGGCATGCTTCGCAATAAGGGCAGGGACCGATCCTGTTGCTGCTAAAGCCTCTTGGCTTCCCGCCATCCTTTTCGCGGGAGGCACGATCTCCGCTGTAGCCGCTATGGCCGCTGGATATTTTCAACGTGAAGCGGTACTCGAAATTCACCTCGAAGCCGAGGAAATCTTGAAGGATGAATCCACTGACACGTCCCGGTATCTGCGCCTGAACTGCGTTTCGAGAAACCTTGCGCCTCTTGTGACATCGCTGGCGTGGGTGGGATTGGGATTTGACGTCGCGGGCGGCTTCTATCTCTTCCGCAGCCTTTAGTCACTGCGACCACGCTTCCACGGTCTTCCTGTGCCGCGCCGCAATTCGCCAAGCGCGCCCAGCAAGTCCTTCATCACCCATTCCTGCCATGCGTCATAGTCGGCCATGGCCGGCGCGTCGGGAACTGTGCACGGCGCGGCCAGCGCGCTATCGAGCGGCGGCGGCTTGCTTGGCCGCGTCGACGGCGTCGGACATGAGGCGCACCCGGCCAGCGTCAGGGCGGCAATCAGCAGGCAGCTTCGGAGCATTCTTCAGGTGCTTCCGGATGGCGTCGAGCTTGGCGCCGAGGGTGGTCTTGATGCCGGCGAACTCGTCGGCCTTGGCGCGGATGGTCTCGCCCGCGGTGCACAGATCGCCGAGGGCCTGGTTGGCGCTGGCCAGATCCGCCTGGGAACTGGCCGTCGTCATGCGGCCGATCTCCGCGTCCTTGCGCCAGCCGTTGGCGGCCCAGCCGGCGGCGAAAATACCGGCGGCCACCAGCGCCGCGCCGATCGCGCGCCATGGCATTGCCCTGAGCATCATCAGCATCCCGAACCCTCCGGGAAGTCGACCATCGGCACCGTCTGACCCGCCAGCGCGTGGGTGCAGTCACCGAGGAACTGGATCTGTCCGTCGGTCACGAACGTATGGCAGACCTCGCAGTTGAAGCCGCTCGGCTCTTCGCCGTTGGCCTTCAATTCCGCATTGAAGTCGCACCAGCATCCGCCACCGTCATACCCTTGCACGTGGTGACCGGATCGCACCAACACAGACGGCGTGAAGGTCGGCCGCTCTGCATTGCCGTTCCAGCCCCAACGCGGCCCGGATCCCTCCCCGTGCTGGATGGTGTGGGAGGTTTTGCAACCCGGACACCAGAAGGCGAGCTGCCCTGGGGCGATCTCTCGCAGGACGTTGGATAGGTGGATCATGGTGTCGCCGCGCAGCGCGCGTAAAGGTCCGCCGTGACGCGGATGTGGTCGAGCATGTCGGCTCGGCCGGCGCCGGGCTTCAGGGTGGGCAGCGTCGGGCAGGCCGTTGGTGCCGCCGTTGATCCGGCGGGTGAGCAGCACAAACTCGCCGGCATCGGCCAGCGCGTTCAGGTTCCTCTTCTGCCAGAACCAGCCCGCCGAGCGCGCCGCCAGCGCGTCGCCCTGCAGCTGCACCGGGTTGGCTTCAAGGTCGATGCCGAGGGCGGTCCCGCACTCGCGGTAGTTGGCGCGGCCGGTGATCTGGATCAGCCCACGGCCCATGAAGCGCTTGCCGTCCCCCGGCTGGGTGTTCCCCAGATCGGCGCGACCCTCGTAGCGGACTTGCGCCGGCGTCGGGCCCCACAGCTCACGCGTGTAGATGAAGCCGCCGGACTCGTGGCCGACCTGCGCAAGCCATGCGCCTGCCGCTCCACCGTCTGAATGTCGAACTCCTGCCACGCCACGCTGACGTGTGGCCACCAGCGGTCGGCCAGCACCGGCCACAGGCCAGCAGCAGCCTGGAAGATCTGCAAGTTCATGAGTTGACTCCCCAAAAAAACCCCGCTCAAGGCGGGGAGGGTCATTTGTGTCGGATCTGACAAACACGGTTAGAATCCGCGACACATAAATAGGGCAAACGCAATGCAAATGTCTGCGGGCACAAGCCGAAACTAGTGGCTAGACCCAGCCAAGCCCAAGCCACGAACTTGGTTGCGCTCTTCGCGGCGCCTCGGCTCTGCTGCGTGACCCCTGGATAGTTTCGGTTCAGGCAAAAGTGATAAGTAAAAGATTTTCCCCACGATGAGCATTACAAAAAAAGACGGCTCCCTTGATGGACTGCGAGGGATAGCGTGCCTCGTTGTATTTTCGTCCCACTTCTTCTATCTCGCGTTTCCATACTTACAGCGAGCGCGATGGATCGATCAGTCAATATTCCAACCAGCTTGGCCTTGGGAGGTGTGGTTTGGGCGCGCCCCATTCACCTTGATCTACAACGGCGACCTCGCGGTACTTGTGTTTTTCGTCCTCAGCGGCTTTGTGCTCATGCGCAAACACTGGCAGACAGGTGATCGAATTTCCCTCCTGACGGGCGCGTTAAAGCGCTACCCACGCCTCGTCTTGCCTGTTGCGGGCAGTGTGTTGTTTGCACTGGCACTCATGAAAGCTGGCCTGATGGATGCCCGAGCCTTGCAAGACTTCCCTTCTTGGAGCCAGCAGTACGCATTACTGTCATCAAATGTCGACGTGTTCTGGCGCCAGCAGTACAGCCATGCTCCGGATGCTTTGACGGCGTTGCGAGCCACGTTCATCAGCGTTCTTTCGCTGCATGACGATGCAACCCTCTCAAGGTGGAACTCTCCTCTCTGGAGCATCAACATCGAGTTGCTCGCGTCGATCTCCTTGTTCGCGGTCTACTTCGTGTTTGGCGACCGCAAGCTGCTGGCAGGCTTGGCACTCGTCGCGCTTGGCTTCGCCGCTGGCATGCCGCTGTACTTTGCCGCCTTCGCTATTGGCGCCTCCCTCAACGGCGCCACCAAGTGGCTGAAATCTCACCAGAAAGTTTCCGCCGCACTCTTCGTGGCAGGCTTGGCCATCGGGCTATTTGACTATAGCGAGACATTTAAATTGATGGCGGCGGTTGTACCGCCCGGATACAATCGCCGCGCATTCTGGTATCTCTTCGCTGCCAGCTTTGTTCTCGCAGGCACAATCGGCTCTAGGCAACTAACACGGTTCTTTAGCCATAAAATTTGCGCGTACTTCGGCCGCATATCATTCTCGCTGTACATCCTTCATTGGCCGCTCTTGTTCTCATTCTCCATCTGGACTATCAAAAGCGCCGTGAAGATGGATGCCCCCTATTTGGTCGCATGTTTGTGCGCCTACTTGGCAACGCTGTTGCTAGTAGTCGCCTTGTCCGAGGTCTTCTACCGCAACGTTGACGCAAGAGCGGTTCGCCTTGCTGATTGGCTCGCCGATCGCCTGATCAAAAGGCGGCGAGCCAGCTCGGCGCATCCAATTGAAGTGGGAGCCTAGACCAGGCCACTGACTTCAGTCTGGACTAGGCAGCGCCGGCTGCACCGCAGGGCGGTGGACATACCGATCGTCATGGTGAACCCCTGAAAATGAAGAAGCCGCCCGAAGGCGGCCGGTACAGAACGCGGCGGGTGCTACGCCGGCTTCACCGGCCAGTTGATGGTGCGAGGGAAGCCGCCCTGACTGGTCACAGCGCGCAGCGCCTTGCGGTACTGGCTCAGGGCCTTGAGACGCAGCGAGTCCTCTTCGGTCAGCTCGTCCAGCACGAAGCCGTCCATCAGCGGCGCGATCAGCTGGTCAGCCTCGGCAAGCAGCGCGTCGCGTTGGGCGGTGGCCGCCGACGCCAGATGCTGCGTCTCGAGCGCTGCGTCCAGCGTCCATTCGTCCGCCTGCCACACATGGGCCGGCGACGGGCGCGGCTCGTCCGTAAGGAACGACGGCAGGTCCCCCAGTCCCGAATACTCGTCGCCCAGTTGGAAGCCCGATCCGTCGGCGGTGCGGAACAGCGGCACGCCGCGGTAGTCGGGCACCAGTGTCCAGCTGCCCTCGGCCCAGTTCTGAGGCGCGTGGCCGGCGGCCGTGCGGTAGACGGCTACTTGGCGCTCGCCTGCGGCTACGACAGGCAGCCAAAGCCGCGCGTTGTGCCTGCTGGCTGGGACACAAGCATCGGCAATGGCGCGCACGGCGCATTTCACCGGGACGGCGCGGCGCGCGGCAGCAAGCGAAACAGCTTTGCGCGCGAGACGAAGTACTCTTCAGCGGACCACTGTCAGAAGGCGCAGCATCGCGCCGGGCGCGAGGATGTCGATTACAGCGAGACCCGCAACAGCGCAGCGTCTGGACTATCGCGACGCAGTCGTACAGCGGTGCCCACTTCGCCACGTTCCCGGAGGCGCTGGTCGAGCCGTGCATCCTCGCCGGCAGCCGGCCCGGCGATATCGTCTTCGACCCGTTCATGGGCTCCGGGACCGTGGCCAGCGTCGCTCAGCGACTCGGCCGCCGGTGGCTCGGCGCCGAACTCAACCCGGACTACATCGCGCTCCAGGCGGAACGGACGCGGCAGCCGGGGCTGTTGCTGGAGGCTTCGACATGACCTCAGTTCTCAACCTCATGCCAACCGGCGTAGCTGTCGTTCATATTGTTCTCGTACGTCCATTTCGTCCCGCACGTCGAGCAAGTGAACGACGTCTTGATGGCGGGCGCCTTCCCGAATGGACGGATTTTCTCACTGCCGGTTTCAACAAGGGCGTCGTGACCCCGTTCGCCGCGCCTGTCCGGGACGATCGAAAAGCAAGCATCGCACTTCGCCATGGCCGTCTCCCAAGGATGGTGACGCTACGTAGCACTGAGAAAGGTGCCGGTGAAATGCTACTCTGAACTGACCCCCTAAAGTTGGACGGGTAAGTTAGGCCGCGGCCAAGGGCTGGGTCCTGTATTGCACAGGACTCAGCCCTTTTAGCTTGAGCTTGATGCGGTCGTGATTGTAGTACCGGATGTATTCGGCTATGCCACGACGCAACTG